>NZ_QWKK01000281.1 GCF_009911695.1 Enterorhabdus sp. P55
TCTAAGGCGAAAGATTGGGTAATACGCAAGACTTGATTGGATTCTTTGGTTTGGTTATGAAGTTGTCGAACGACATCAAATTGCTCTTTGGCGATAAAGGGATCAATCCCGTTGGTTCCACCCACGGCAACTGCCCGACAATTTGTCAGCTCCACAGGACGTTCCAATTGATGGTCTTGTAGCCACTGTTCAGTTTTTTCATGCATAGGTCTGTCTTGACCTAAAGCATAATTAAGGGCGCTCGCTGCACTTGCGCCATTGCTTATTTTTGCAATTGTTGCCATAACTCTTGATACCCCTTTTGAGCTTGAGCGAGTACTCCGTATGTATAGCGTAAAGCCTCGATCAGCTCTTTATCTTGGTTGTCCATCCGATCGAATTGATTGAGTTTCTTGGCGATTTGATTTAAATTGGTTCCTTGTTTTGAGAGTTCTAATAATAAAGATTTCGCTTGGTCATGTTCGAGATAAGGTTTTTTTAAATGAGATTTTTGTGCTAATTTTTTCGCATAAAGATTCGGAGAGAGTCCATATGTTTCTCCTGAAATTTTCAGCTTATTGTATTGTTCTTCAGATAATCTAAATTGAATGTACTTTGTTTGATTTTGTGATACTTCTTTCTGATCCATAAATAGCCTCCTCAA
>NZ_QWKK01000282.1 GCF_009911695.1 Enterorhabdus sp. P55
CGCCCGGGCGTCGCCGCGGCCGCGGGCGCGCCTGCGGCCGCCGCCGCCTCGCGGGCGGTCACCTCCGCCACCGTGTCCACGGCCTCGGCACCGCGGGCGGCCAGATCGGCCACCACCTGCGGGTTGTGGATGAGCGGGCCGAGCGTGTAGGCGCGGTGACCGGCCGCCAGCACCTCGTCGGCCATGTCGAGGGCGCGCTGCACCCCGTAGCAGGCGCCGGCCTTGCTCGCGCGAACGACTTCCATGGCTCCTCCCTTTCTTGTGGGCAGTTTTCAGCGGCTTTTTCTGCGAGAAAAGCCGGGTTTGCATGATTCTGACGCACCCGGAAGAGCCGAGGGAAGGCTCTGCGGGCGTTTCTCCTGAAAAATACCGCGGTGAACTTGAGGGAGCGCACCCAAGGCGAGCGATCGGGCATGCAAAGCCGACTTTTCTCGCAGAAAAAGCCCGGTTTTCGCGCCCGCCTCGCGCCCGGCCCCGGGGCCCAGCAACGCCACGCCCTCGCAAGCCAAACGCCCCCCCGCGCCCGCGCCCAGGGCCACGGCAACCGCGGCGCCAGCGGCCCGCGGACGCCTCCCGCACCCTCGTCGGATGCGGAGCCCCGCCGCGTCGCCTCGGCGGCGGCTACTCCCCCGCCCG
>NZ_QWKK01000284.1 GCF_009911695.1 Enterorhabdus sp. P55
ATTCCGTATCCCAGAAAACCTCGTCCGGATGGCGCTACATGCTCATAGGCAGCGTGTTCATCGGCTGGTACGCCGGGAACATGACCCCGGGGTCAGCCAACGCCGACTCGGTCGGGAAGTACATCAACCTCCCGGTCAAGCTCACGAACTACGTTGCGACCCCGGTGATAGTGGAGCCCAGAGACCAGAGCACGGTCGAGGCCAGGCTCAGCGGCATGATCTATGTCGTGGAGCAGGTGCAGACAGGCTTCGGCGTCCGCCTTATGCGCGACAACTACGCGTTCCTGGACGGCAAGACGTACTACTTCGGCATCACCGCCATAGGCTCCACGACCTAGGGGGCGAGGATTACCAGGTAGTTGAGGCGAATCGGGCCGGAAAACGACCGGTCGAAGTAGGCGTAGACGCCGTCCCCGTACCAGTGTGACGCGCAGTAGGGGTTGGCGCCGTTGTCCTTGCCGGCGCCGTTCATGATGCCGACGTAGTCCTTGGCGCCATCGTAGTTCCGGCCAAACGTTGCCTTGAACTGGGCGTCAGTCCATAGTCGCACATAGTTGTGGCCGGAGCTGCTGACGACGGTCGATCCGGTGAAGAACTTACCTGATCGTATTATCTGGGATACGGAAT
>NZ_QWKK01000286.1 GCF_009911695.1 Enterorhabdus sp. P55
AAACTCTCATGAATAACTAAATATTCTATATCCATCCAATTACCAAATATTTCTCCTGAAATACCCCCCATAACATTCTCACTATCATCTTTTATGTAAATAGCAAAATCTGTTTGATTTGCAGTTTCAAAATTTTGCTTATTATACTTTCTGATCATATTTTGTAATGTCATTACGTCTGATTTTTCTGGTAATAATGTTTCTTCAAATTTCATAATTGCTTCCCCTTAAAATAAAATTAAACCCTTACTTATTATTCAATACTTCGCCTGTATCTTTATCAATATCTGCCCGACCATATCGACGTTCTTGATAAACAGCATCAAAAGTTAATCTAATAATCCCACTACTCATTTTCATCACTGAACGTATAACTTTCATGCTAGGTAATCCATATTCTGCTCCATGATATTTCACAAAATTCTTTAATTCACGCATATTTGCTAAATCATGGTCATCGATAATATCGCAAATTTCATTGAACAAATCTTCTTTATCTTCAACATCGAGTGTAATGTAACGGTCAATATCAAAATTATTCAACAACCTAATATCAGCTTTAGAATATTTATGCTTATTTTTAGCAATAGCGTCTTTTGATTCATGCGTTAAATACAAATA
>NZ_QWKK01000287.1 GCF_009911695.1 Enterorhabdus sp. P55
CCTACCTAGCGAGATGTCACTTAAAGAAAAACATCGCCCTTCTAGTTGAAGGGCTTCGTTGTATAGATCGTCGGATTCGGTTTTTGACAAATAATCCGAAACCACCCTTTTATTGGTGTTTCGGAGACTTTGCACTTGTGAGTGAACGGAACGCGTATCCACCATAGGCTCTTCTAATAAAGAACTTGAAACGGGGTATACTAATTCTGTGGCACTCTTACGCAAAGTGTAGGCCTTGACGAACTCTGATGGTGTATTCCCGTTAGATTGATTGTTAATGTTTGTAAATTTATTACGAACTACAATATTCGTCATTAATGTGGCCTTTCTGTGTGTTATTGTTGAGCGGCGCGTTTATTACGGTTGTTGATGTTAATCATTTGTCGCGTTAATTCGGTCGCTAAGGTATTGGTTTCATGCGAGTACATTGTATCCATTACTTCACTTAACTTACCGTCTGCAAGTTGTGGGTCGTAAAGCGCGCTAGGATCTCCTAACATATATCGTAACATTACGGCTTGTGTGTAAAGGATAGTTTGTAACGTACGGTCAGTTGGTTTTCGATTACCATCTAAACGTCGTGTAAGTTGTGATATCATTTCAAGCTTTTGAGCAGAA
>NZ_QWKK01000288.1 GCF_009911695.1 Enterorhabdus sp. P55
ATATCGTAGTCAACTTTTTGAATTTCAAATTTATTAACTATAGCATTTGCTAATGGGTGATTACTTTGCTTTTCCATTGCTACTAATGTATTTCTAAAGGATTCACCATCAAGTTCGGGATTAAAATAGAAATCTACTACTTTTGGTTTTCCTTCTGTCAATGTTCCTGTTTTATCAAAAGCGACAGCTTTTAAATTAATTAAATTTGAAAGAAAATTACCACCTTTAAATAGTATTCCTTGTTTTGCTAAAGATGATATTCCAGCTAATGTTGCAGGAATTGCAGCAACAGCTAATGCACATGGTGAAGCAGAGACTAGAAAGACTAAACTTCTTGAAATTGTTTCCGTTAATGTCCAGCCTAAAAACATTGGAGAAAATATAATTAAAGCTAAAAATATTACTAATACTCCGTTGACATAGTGTGGTTCAAAACGTTTTATGAAATCGGCAGTTGGTGAAAGGTTATTTTGTGACTCTTCAACCATAGTTAATATTTTAGAAAATACTGTATCCTTGCTATCCTTGGATACTCTCATAGTGAATGTACCTGTACCATTAATGGTTGAACCAAAAACAATATCACCAACATTTTTTTCTCGAGGAATACTTTC
>NZ_QWKK01000289.1 GCF_009911695.1 Enterorhabdus sp. P55
ATTCCGTATCCCGGACGACCCTGTACGCCGCCGGCGGCTGGTACGTGCAGAGGGCCGGGGGCTTCGTGTGGGTCATGGCGAAGGACGTCAAGACCGGGAGCGGCTCATGGGACAAGGTGGCTTGCCCGTACGCCCTGCCGGCGGGCGTGAGGCCGAGCGTCGACATCCAGGTACCCATGCTGACCGCCAACGGGGGCAGCTGGACGGGGTACATGACAGTCATGAAGACCGGGGCCATCGAGGTGGGAAACTACGGCAACGCGGGGTCGGCGGACAAGCGCACGGGCATCGCGGTGTTCCCGACAGGGCTCTAGTGTGCTATGATGGGGCCAATCGGTGCCCCGCCTACCCGGGCAGCATCGGTTAACTTGCTAGGCCGGGTCGCTGTGAAGGGTTACCCGGCCTTCTTGCACTCCAACGCCGTCCGTCATTCCCTCCTCGCCAGGACGAGCCCGACGATTCCGATAAACACCAGCATGACCTCGCATACCGCGATGACTGTCTGTGCGTCCATGGGCATCTCCTCTCTCGAGGCCGCCCGGACGTGACGGAGCACCTCCGCCGATCATACCACGGCCGCCAGAGGCGCTCGAATGGCATTCCGTATCCCAG
>NZ_QWKK01000030.1 GCF_009911695.1 Enterorhabdus sp. P55
ACTCCGGAGGAATTCCGAAATCAGTCCTTAGCAGCTTAGTCCTTACTAATTCGTCCAAGTTTTGGGACGCAGTTCACAGTACCGGGGCCATTCCATAAGAGCCGCTTGAGAACTTTATTTTGCCGTCTCACTTTTGGGGTCTAGTTCATTCAGTGGGGCCCTCTTTTTTGCGTGCGAGTTGCGCAAGGTGCCGCCCCCGGAGTAGCTCCGGGGGCGGCACCTTGCGCTTTGGCCCTTTATTCATCGCATCAAAGTTTTGGAGCGCAGCTCGGCTCATCCATTGCGAAATGGGTGAGCGACCCCTGGCTCACATACTCCACCTCTTTCTCAAGACGAGATACAAGTTCTTGAGGATCACCGCCAAGAGGCTCATCCCCCGAAAGAAGAACGCCCTCCCCGTTATCTGAAAGCAGCCATTCCCTTGAGCCCGATTCCTCGCTCACCAACAGAAAGAGGCAAGGAAGCTCACCTAGCAGATCGTCACTTCCCTCCGGCAAGTCAACAGTGAACCTCGGGGCGCTCTTCTCTCCCTCACCATCTCCTCCTTTGTCAAAAGAGAGCAGCGCAATGGGGACGCCGTTATTGAATACCGGGAAACTGTCAAAGCCCAGTCGCTGAATGCCTCGCTCGTCCATTTGGTACCACGGCAGGGGATCTCCAATTGAGAAATCATCGACCGGAGAAGCGGAGGATGCGACTCCAACTCCCCACAGGGGATCTTCTTCGCGCTGATTGCGTATTACCCACTTCGCAAGAGATACGGCAGGATCTTCATCAGAAGACTGATCACCCGAAGACAAGTCAGCAGAATAGATGTCCTTGGCCTCAGGAGATGAAGTCTGGCACCCCTCTAGAGAGAGCGCGCCAATCAGGCCCAGGCAACAAACAACGCAGCAAACCAGGAACTTCTTCGGCATGGAAACCAGCTCCTCCCGTCCGTTGCCAGGCAAAGCGCCCGCGCTCATTGCGATGGTCGCCTCTCAACATAGCGGGTTGGGAGCCAGTGCGTCAATGGCGGCGAGACAGCCTCGCTGCCGCAAAGCCCTCCCAAGGGACGAGAAGACCGCATGCCTGACAGGCGCCTTCAGACGTAAGCGCCCCATAAAACGCGAGGCGGGGGCCAGATGGCCCCCGCCTCGCATCACGCGTAAACGAAGCGCCCTAGATCTCGTCCAGGTGCTTGTGGGAGTTCTCGTGGGACAGCGCCATGGCCACGAGCGCCACGAGGGCCACGGCCACCATGTACCAGGCCGGCGACATGGTGGAGCCGGTCACGGCGATGAGCCACGTGCTGATCATGGGCGCCGTGCCGCCGAAGATGGCGTTGGCCAGGTTGAACGACAGCGCGAAGCCGGTGTAGCGCATCTCAGTGGGGAACGTCTCGGTCAGGTACGACGACAGCGTGCCGTCGTTGAGCGTGAGGATGAAGCACAGCGCCAGCTCCGCCAGCAGCACGAGCCCGAACTGCGCCGTGTTGAGGATCATGAACGCCGGCACCGTCAGCAGCACGAACAGCACGCAGGCCGTGACGAGCATCTTCTTGCGGCCGAAGCGGTCGGACATCTTGCCTGAGATGAAGATGAACGCCACGTACACCACGAGCGCGATGTTGGTGGCCATCTGCGCCTCGCCGGTGGGCATGCCCACCGCGGTCTCAAGGTAGGTAGGCAGGTAGGTGAGCACCGCGTAGAACCCGACGGCATTGAGCGTGCAGGCGCCGAACGAGATGATGAGCTCACGCAGGTGCCCCCGGAACAGGTCGCGGACGGGATGGGGCGTGTCGCCCTCCTCGCCGGAGACGACTTCCTGCATGGCCTGGTAGGTGGGCGAGTCCTCCAGCTTGGTACGGATGTAGTGGGCGATGAAGCCGAGCGGGCCGGCCAGGAGGAACGGGATGCGCCAGCCCCAGCCGAGCACAGCCTCCTGCGACAGCAGCGCGGTGGTGGCAAAGGCCAGCGCCGAGGCCGCCAGCAGGCCCACGGCCGTGGACGCCGGCACGAGCGAGCAGTACAGACCGCGCTTCTTGGTGGGCGCGTACTCCGCCAGGAACGTGGCCGCGCCAGCGTACTCGCCAGCCGCCGAGAAGCCCTGGATCATGCGGAGCAGCAGCAGGAGCAGCGGCGCGCCGAAGCCGATGGCCGCGTAGGTGGGCAAGCAGCCGATGAGGAACGTGGCACCTGACATGAGGAAGATGGACACCGACAGCGTCCACTTGCGCCCCTTCTTATCGCCCATGGAGCCCCAGAACAGGGCGCCGATGGGACGCATGACGAAGGAGATGGCGAACACCGCGAACGTGCCGATGAGGTCGGCGGTGTCGGGGTCGTCGGCCGAGAACAGGACGGCCGAGATGATGACGGCGTAGTACGCGTAGGATCCGTAGTCGAACCACTCGATGAAGTTCCCGAGGAACGACGAGAGCGCGACCTTCTTGACGATGCCGCTCTCCGGAGCGGCGGTGGCTTGGCTCATAGCTTCTCCCAACCAACGAGGACGCGCCGAAGCCGGGCGTCGGCGAACCCGCGGACAGTTACGCCTCGAGTGAAGGACAAGAGAGCCAACTAACCAGTCTACGGGTCGGTGCCGCGTGCCACCGCGCCGCAGATGCCTTGCCTTGCCGCCCGTGGCGGTGCATCCAGCGCATCGACCTGCTGACTACTTGTTAACGAACGTGCCCCTCCCCCGAGGGCCGGCTCTAGCATACCGCACCTGGAGGACACGCGCCCCGGAAATTAACCCAACGGCATTCGTGTGCCCTGCGCAGGAGGGCGGCGGGCTGGACGCCCTCCGCGAACCTCGGCAGCCGCCCTCCCGACGCTCGAACGTGGAGCGAGCGACGTTGCGCGCAGATCGGCCCGGCAAAAGTGGCCAAAAATGACGACCTGACGACGGCTGAACGCCTGCGCATCGCAGATCGCCGCGCAAAACCCCAGGTCGCGGTTATCCCTGGGGAACAAATCGCCCTCATGCCGTGAAATACGCGCCCTCTTTTGTCGTCAGGTCGTCATTTTTGGCCACTTTTGCGGACGAAGCCAGCGCGGGGGGGGACGGGGGGCGGGACAGGGGGCGCACCGAGTAGTGGGGGCGCACCGGGACGCGGACTCCCCCGAGGACGCAGCCGCCTCCAGGGCGCAGGCCGCCCCCGGGGCGCGAAACAGGCGCGAGCGCGTCAGCCGACGTCCTCCCCCGCCGCCAGGACGATGAGCTCCTTCTGGGAGTGGATGCCGAGCTTCTTGTAGATGCGGTAGATGTGACTCTTGGCCGTGGGCACCGACACGCACAGGCGCTCGGCCACCGGCTCGGCGGTCAACCCGTCGGCGAGCAGGCGGAACACGTCACGCTCGCGCGGCGAGAGGTCGTAGGTGGCCGCCAGCACGCTCAGCCGATGCTCGTCGCAGCCGCGCTGCTCCCCGTCGGCAAGCTGCATCAGCGTGAGGTCGCTCGCGATGAGGGTGAGGTAGGGCGAGTCCGCAAACCGCGAGTAGTAGGCGTTGAGCCGCGCGAGCACGCTGCGGATATAGGGGCTCTCCCACACTTCGCGCCGGGCGGCAAAGCCCACCTCCAGGTAGTAGGGCTCCTTGAGCGGCACCATGACGGTGGCGTCGCGCTCCATCCCCGCCGCGTCCACCAGCACGTGGAAGGCGGGCACGAAGGTGATGCCCTCGTTGTTGGCCACCACGCGGAAGCGGAAGGCGCTGTCGCTCGTCACCATGCGGATGGCCTGCTCGCCAAAGAGCCGCTCGGCCACACGGCGCACATCGCCATCAGACGAGACGATGGGCTGCGAGAGCACATCGGCCCGGCTGAGCGCCTTCTTCCGCGCGAGGGGCGAGCGACTCGACACGAGCGCCGAGTCGAAGGAGTGCAGGTACGGCTGGTAGACGAAGCCGTTGGCCCGCAGGCGCTCCACGAGCTCCTCGTTGCGCTGGTCGTCGGTGCTGAACAGGCACAGCAGCCCCAGGTTGACGCTCTGCCCGTCGTCGGCCCGCGCGATGAGGTTGTCCACCACGCCGGCGTTGTCGCACTGGAGGTAGCGCGCGTTGGCGAAGATGCCCTCGAAGCTGTCGGTAAGGGGACTGAACAGCGCCGCGTCGAAGGCAATGTTGTTGAGGAACACGTTGATGGGCAGCTCGGAGGCCTGAACGGTGCGCTCGCGCAAGGCGGCCACCTTCTCGGTCATGCGCTGCTGGAGGGCGAGCATCTCCCGCGCGTCGCCGAGCAGCGCCTCACCGCAGGAGGTGAGCGTCAGGCGGTTGGGGGTACGCTTGAACAGCTCGCACCCCAACTCGGTCTCGAGCACCGAGAGCGAGCGGCTCATCCCCTGGTAGGTGATGTAGTTGCGCTGGGCCGCCGCCGCGATGGATCCCAGCTCGGCTATATCCACGAAGTGTCGCAGGTAGCTCGTCCTCATACCGCCCATCCTTCCCCACAAAGAGCCGCGCCCAAGGCGAGGGTACCACCTTGGGCGCGAACGGCAAAGCATCGGCAGGACACCGCAAGCGGGGCGCGGCGCGAGCGCGAGCCGGATCTGCGGGCAGATCCGCCCGCCACGCGGTCGGCCGACCGCGCCCCGCGCGCCCCAGCAGGCCCTAGGCCAGGCCCAGCAGCAGGCAGGTGGCGGGCGTGAGCGTCACCGTGACGATGACGAGGGCCACGCTGGGCGCCCAGCCCACCTTCAGCATGTCGCCGAACGAGAAGTACTTGCGGCTGCTCGCGTAGGACAGCAGCGGCACGCCGTCGAGCGGCAGCATGAACGCGATGGCCGACCACCACGCCACCATGGCGCACACCGCCGCCAAGTTGCCGCCCATGGAGACGACGATGGTGGCGAAGGGCACGGCGATGAGCCCGGCGCAGGCAGGGCCGGCGGGAATGACGTTGTGCAGCAGGCAGGCGATCACCGACAGGGCCACCATGGTCACCACGAGCGGCCATGCGGTCATGGGCGCCATGATGACGGCCACCACCCACTCGATGGCGCCGGTGACGACAAGCCCGGCCACGAGCACGTTCACGGCCATCATCAGCAGCATCATGCCCCAGGGACTGTCCGCCAGAAAGTCGTCGAACTGGATGGCGTCCACGCCGGGGAAGAACATGAGGCCGAGCGCCACCAGGCTCACCACGGTGGTGTTGAGCACGGGGATCCACGACCCGGCCACCCACACGGCCAGCGTGCCGAGCATCACGATGACGCCGGCCACCTCGGTGCGCGGCATGGCCGGCAGCTCGTCGGCCTGGCGGATGCCGGCGTCCACCGCCTGCTGCGAGAGCGCCTCAGGCTTGAAGATGCGCGTGAGCGCGAGCCAGCCCACCGGCACGAGGATGATGGTCGCGGGAATGCCGAGGGCCATCCACTGCACGAAGCTGATCTGCAGGCCGAAGCTCTGCTCGAGCAGGCTCAGGGTGAGTACGTTGATGATGCAGCCGGCGGGCGTCATCATGCCGCCGATGGCCGCGGCCCACGGAATGCCGATAGCCAGGCACTTCGCGAACGGCGACTTGCGGCCGAGGGGCGTGTCGTTGGCGTCGAGCACGCCATAGGCGATGGGCAGCATCACGGCGCACAGGGGCAGGTTGTCCATGAGCGACGAGATGAGCGCCGTCACCGCCATGAAGCCCAGCAGCACGCGCGACGAGTTCGTCCCCGCCCAGCGCAGGATCATCCCCGTGAGCCGGGTGGCGATGGACGAGCGCCCGATGAAGCAGGCGAACGCGAAGCAGCACAGGTAGAAGATGATGGCGTTGTTGATGGAGGCCGCCCACGCCTCGTCGGGCGTGAGCACGCCCAGCAGGGGCAAGAGCCCCACCATGGCCCAGCCGGTGATGGCGATGGGCATGACCTCGGTCACCCAGAACACGATGGCCACGAGGAATACGACGAGCGCCGTAAGCGCCGACGACGTAAGGCCGGCCGGCGCCGGGGCCAGGTAGGCCGCCGCGATGGCCGCCAGGCCGATGAGCGTGATGCCCAGGCGCAGCGGCATGCTCTTCTGCTTCATAGATACAGCTCCTTCCGGGGCCGCGCCGCGCGCCGCCCCCACGTGGCCCGCGCGCGGGGCGCGGGCCCTCCATCCCCTGAGGCGCGCCTCACGCGCCCCGCAGGGCCGTCCGTCCTAGACGTCGGCCCGCACCACCAGCACATCGTCGAACACCACGTCGTGCTCCGTGCAGTCGGCCTCCAATTCCACGGGCACGTAGCCGTCTGCCTCAATGGACACGCGGTAGCGCGCCTCGGCCAGGCCCTCGTAGGAGAAGTCGCCGAACTCGTCGGTGGCCAGCTCGGCCGCCACGGCGCCCCCCTCATCACGGACGGTCACGCGCGCGCCGATGACCACCTCGTTCACCGAGCGGTCGGCCACGGCACCCGCCACGAAGCGGCGGGGCTTGTGCAGGTAGCGCACGTGCGAGCCCAGATCCGCCAGCTCATCGGCCGGCTCGGCGGCGGCCAGCTCGGCCGCGGCCTCCTCGGCGTCGACGTAGCGCAGGGCGCCGGTGGCGCAGGCGTCCACGCAGCGCGGCTCCGTCCAGCCGTCGTCGAGCAGGTGGGCGCAGCCGGTGCACTTCTGCGGGGTCTCCAGCTCCTCGTTCCAGTAGACGAGCCCCAGCGGGCACGCCTCGGCGATGGCCCGCTGGCCGCGCGCCTTCTCCGGGTCGATGACCACGAGCCCGTCCTCGCGCCGATAGGCGGCGCCGTCCGTGGCCGCGGCCAGGCACGGCGCGTCGTCGCACATGCCGCAGAACACCGGCGTGTAGGCCACCTTCACCACGGGCACGCGCCCGCGCTCGCGCTGGTCCACCCGGCACCAGAACTGGCCGGTGGTGGGCTGGGGCGCCGCGATGGGGCGCCAGTCGTTTCCGCAGTGCTCGTCCTTGCAGGCCAGCTGGCAGTTGAAGCAGCCGTTGCAGCGGTCGAGGTCAACCAGGATGGTCTTCATGTCCTACTCCTCCCCTTCCAGGTAATCGCGCACGTCGCCGCCGGCGCCGCCGCGGTTGGCGCCGCGGGCGAACTGCTCGGGATAGCGCCGCGCCAGCTCGAAGACGTCCACCTTCTCCACGCCGGCCAGATACCCGCTCGTCACCTCGCCGCTCGCGTTGCGCGAGGTAGTGGCCGTGGGGCAGATGAGGTTGATGTCGCCGCCGCGGTCGAGGCCGCCGATGCCCGGCACGATGAGGTCGCTGTTGGCGCCGTGGTCCATGTACACCACGCTCGGGCGCACGCGCTCGGTCACCCGCACGCCGCCGAGCACGCCGCCGCGCTCGTTGAACACGCGTACCACGTCCCCGCTCTCGATGCCGAGGCGCGCGGCATCCGCGGGGTTGAGCCACACGGGCTCGTAGGCGTAGCCGTCGGGGCCCATCACCTTGCACGTCTCGATCTCGCGGAACCACTCCACGTCGTCGAACTCGGCGTGGACGCGCCAACGCGGGTGGTTGGACTCCACGAGGAAGGGGTAGGCCTGCGCGCGCTCGCTCGACAGGCGGTCATCGTGGCCGTCGCCCGCCTCGATCCAGTGGGCCACCGGCCCGCGGAGGGCGTCGTCGGGGAAGTGCTCGGCCAGCCCCGTGGCATAGAACTCGATCTTGCCCGTGGGGGTGGACAGCGGGAACGCCTCCGGGTTCTCGTAGAAGCCCGACAGGCCCACGCGCTGCTGCTCCCAGCCCTCTACGGTGGGGATCAGCTGGTACTTGCGCTCCTTGAACGCCTCCCAGTCGCGCTCGGCCTCGGGGATGCCGCAGGCCTCGTAGCCCTCGCGCACCTGCTGCTCGGTATCCTTCCCCTCGGTCAGGCGCTGCCACAGGTTCTCGTAGACGCCGCCGTAGGACTCGAGCGCCCGCGCCACCGACTGCACCGCCTCCCAGTCGGTGCGGGCCTCGCCCACCGGCTCGATGGCCTGCTCCTCGTAGATGACGGCGTTCCACTGGCCCGAGTCGGCGTCGGTGCCGAAGTCGGCCGACTCGAACTTGGTGGTGATGGGCAGCACGATATCGGCGAAGCGGGCATCGTCCTCAAACCAGGGCGCCTGCACCACGTAGCACTCCAGGTTCTCGCTGCGCAGGGCGTCGAGGTACTCGTTGCCACCGTTTAGACTGGTGGAGAACGCGGGGTTGTCCGACCAGAGCATCTTCACCGGCGCGTTGTCGCCCACGGGAAACTCCAGCTCGATGAACTGGTCGGGACGGTCGTTGGCGGCGGTGCCGTGACCGTACCAGGAAAGCCGCTCACCACGCAGCGCCTTGTGGACGTGGCACTTGGCGATGGTGTGGTCGGGGTTGGAGCCGATCACCCAGCCGTTGAAGCAGGCCGCCGTGGACGGCGCCACCTTCGACGGCGGCAGCGGGCTGCACGACGCCATGCCGAACAGCGTCCACTCGATGAACTTGATGGTGGTGCGGCCCGGCATGCCGATGCCCTGCATCGCCATGAGGTACACCTCCAGGCGCGCCGGCTCCGTGGCAAACGCGCTGCGGATGAATGAGCCGCCGTTGCAGTGGGCGATGGACACGTTGTGCTTGGCCCAGTAACGCGCCAAGGCCTTGATCTTGTAGGCGGGGATGCCGCAGATAGGCTCGGCCCACTCCGGCGTCTTGGCCACGCCGTCCTCGTTGCCGAGCACGTAGTACTCGAACCAGTCGAAGCCGATGGCGTGGGTCTCCAGGTACTCCTTCTCATAGGTGCCCTCGGTCATCCACACGTACGCGATGGCCAGCTGCAGGGCCGCGTCGGTGTTGGGCAGCACGGGCAGCCACTTGTCGGCATGCACCACCGCGGTGTAGTTGCAGTCGGGCGCGATGGCGATATGCTTCACGCCGCAGTCGTCGAACCAGTACGCCAGGCGGCTGGCCAGCTGGCCGCCCCAGGCCGACGTGTTGGTCTCCAGGTCGCAGCCCCAGTAGAGCATTGCGTCGCAGTTCTGCGCGATGTCCTGGGCGGTGTTGGTGGAAAAGGTGTTCTGCCCCACCGGATCCATGCCCCAGGCGTGCTTGGCGCCCCAGTACCAGCCCTCCCAGCTGTCGGGGTTGCGCGCCTGCACCGTGTAGCCGCCGCACAGGTCGAGCAAGCGCGTCTGGCAGCCATGGCAGCAGTGGACGGCCTTGCTCTCGCCATGGCCGTCGGCCTGGCAGAGGATGGAGTAGGGGCCGTATTCCTCGTGCACGCGGCGAATCTCGGCCGCGATGAGGCGGCAGGCCTCGTCCCAGCTGATGCGCACGTACTTGCTCGTGCCGCGGTTCTGCGGGTTGCGCTCGCCCTCCGGGTCCCAGTCCACGCGGCGCATCGGGAACGGCACGCGGTTGCGCGAGTAGGTGCGCCGCTTGTAGGTGAGGGGGAAGTTGGGCGTGGGCGTCTTCATCCCCGGCTCGAACGTAATGCCGTTACGGCCGGTCAGACGCCAGTAGTTGAGCTCCTCCTCCGTATAGTCGCCATCGAAGCGCATCGGGCGGATGCGTACCAGCTTGCCGTCGAGCACGTCGGCCGCCACCATGTTGGCGCCGCCGCCGCAGGCCTCCAGGCCCAGGTTGTGCACGACGGTTCTGTCCTTGGTCCTCATGGGTCTCCTCTCTTCGCACCTGTCGGACTTTCTCGGGCGCCTCCAGCCCGCAGGCCGGGGCCACTGCCACTTTTTTCCTCTGAGATGGCAGTAATCGGCAGTTTGGTACGCTTTTCGACGGCCCTGGCGGCTGCTTGAGCGTCTCGCCGGCTTCCTAGCTTTCGCCGACCTGGGGTTTTGCGCGGCACCACACGCGCTTAGGCGCAACCAGGCGTACCAAACTGCCGATTACTGCCAAAATGGCGCCGAAACCTGGCTCTAACCGCGTTCCTCCTCGGCGCGCACCTGGGCCACGGCCCGGTCGGACTTCACGAACACGGCCACCAGCACCGCGGCGAGCACCGCCATCGGGGCCAGGATGACCTGGGCGTTGACCTGATAGCCGAGCTGCGTCACGAGCGGCGACACCACATAGCCGCCCACCACCTGCGCAAGCCCCGTGGCAAACGCCATAGTGGCCAGCACCAGGTCGGTCTTGCGCGGCTCAGGAACGAGCACCGGCGCGATGGCACGGGTGCCGGTGGGCACGAGGGCACCCGCCAGGCCCATGAGGACGCAGCCCGCCCAAGGGCCGATCATGTCGGCGCCGGGGGTGTAGAAGAAGAACGCCACGCTCACGGCCACGATCAGGTAGCCCACGACCACCATGGCCTTGCGGAATCGGTAGCGGTCGGCCAAGATGCCGAAGACGATGCCGAGCGGAATGGTGATGATGGCCGTCCAGTTGGGCAGCATGGAGGAGTCGAACACGCCGAGGCCCTTCACGTTCTGCAGGAACGTCGGGTAGAGCGTGTTGATGTTGGCCACGTACACGTACACCCACACGAAGAACACGGCGCACACCATGAAGCCGGCCAGCAGGAAGTTGCGTCCGGGCGCGCGGCGGCGCGACGGGTCGCCGGCCACCAGCTCGTTCTCGGGCACAGCGGGCATCTTGCAGCTGACGAGCAGCCACAGGATGGCCACGGCCTCCATCACGAGCGACACGTACCAGATAGGCTGCCACGAGAACGCCACGTTGACGCCGCCGGCCGCGTCGTAGATGAGCGGCGCCGAGAAGAACGCGATGACCACGCCCATCGGCGTCCACTGCGACCAGATGCCCATGGCCGCCCCCTGGTTGCGCAGCGGGAACAGGCGCGGCATGATGTTGGGCCCGATAACGCATACCAGGCCGTAGGCAACGCCTTCGAGCGTGCGACCCACCAGGAACACCGGTGCGGTAGTGGCCACGGCGCACACCGCCGATCCGATGAGCTGGATGCAGGCCGTTGCCACGATGGACGACTTCACCCCGCAGCGCTGCATCACCCACATCCCCGGATAGGCCAAGAGCATGCCCGCGATGGAGAACACGCCCATGATCTGGCTGAGCATGTCAACGGGTATGCCCAGGTCGATGCCGATGTACTGGATGGCGGGCGCCACCTTGAACTGGTTGAACGTGGCTGTGAAGCCCAAGAAGAACAGCGCGGAGAAGCAGAGCCACCGCTGCGCGGGAGTGAGCTGGCCCGCTTGAACACCGAACTTCGACACGGAAAGCGTCATGAGATCCCCTATCTCCCGTCGCCGTCGAATACGGGGCCAGTGTGCCAAACGCGCCGGCCAGGGCACCAGAAGCGGGGCCTTGCAGGGGATTGAACGAAACGTTGAGACTCATACGCAACAAGCGAGCCGCCCGGAGGCGTGGCACGTGAGGCCGTCGGTATTTCCGCAGATGGCGCATGGAGGTACCGTCGATGGGCCCTCCTGGCAGGCAGGGGCGAAATCATACCGCGGGCAAGGCTCGCAGAGCAGGGAGGCTTTGCTGGCTTGCGCGAATCTGACGCGGAAAATGACCAAAAACGACGACCTGACGACGGCAGGGAGGCGAATCTCGCGGCGGGGGAACGTTTTGCCTCATGCGTGAAAATCGTGACCTGGGGTTTTGCGCGAAAACCCGCGATGCGCGAGCGCGCGAGTGTCGTCAGGTCGTCGTTTTTGGCCATGTTTCAGGCGAGACCAGCGCGAGGGGGGCCGCAGACGGCGGGAGAGGCGGAGGGGGGGGCACACGCGGGGGGGGCGAGGGCCGAAGCGGGGGCGCGCAGGGCGGGAGCAGGGGGCACCCGAGGCAGGGAGCGCGCGGGGCGGGCGGTACCTAGCGAGGACGCCGACGCCGGACGCGCTAGGCGCCTCGGGGATCGAAGTCGAGGTCGAGTTCCGCCTCGGCGGGCGCCGGTGTCGATGCCGGCGCGACAGCGGCATCGGGCTGGGCGGCCGGCGCGCGCAGGACGCTCAGCGCAGGCAGGGCGCCCCCGGCGATGATGAGCGCGCCGCCGACCAGCGTGGCGGCCGACAGCGGCTCGGCGAACACGAGCGCACTTGCCGCCAGCGACACGACGCACTCCCAGTACGAGATGGTGGCGTACTCCACAGCGGGCAAGTTGCGCCCCGCCACGAGCAAGCAGCCCATGCCCACCGGCCCGCAGATCACCCACAGCGCCACGGCGAAGGCCCAGTTGACCGGCGCCAGCGCCACCTCGCCCAGGGGCCACGCGCCGGTCATCGCCACGGCCACGGCCAGCGAGCCTGCGCTGGCGAACAGGAAATTCCACACGCCCCGCACCGTGGAGTCGCAGTCCTTTCGATAGCCGTTGCAGAACAACGATACCCCGTAGAGCACGCCCGAGAGCAGGCCCATGGCGTTACCGAGTCCCTGGAGCGGATATCCCTCGGAGGCTGCGCCGAGGAGCGACCCCACCGTCAGGCCCGCCTCATCGAAGCTCACGAGCCCCGAGGTCAGCAGCATGCCGACGAACACGGCCCCCAAGCACATGCCCTGAAAGCGGCTGATGGGTTCCTTGCGGAACACGCGTGCGAGCAGCGTGCAGAACAGCGGGCCCGTGTAGATGAGAAACACCGCGTTGGCGAGCGTGGTCAGCAGCGCCGCCACCATGTAGAAGGCGAAGGAGACGCCCGACAGCAGACCGCCCAGCGCGATGGCAGGCGTGAGCCGCGTGCGGCGGAAGAGCCCGCCCTTGCCCGTGGCCAGCAGCAGCGCGACGAACAGGGCGAGCCCCATCACCATACGCCCCACAGTCATGAAGGCGCCGACGGACTCGCCGCCCACCAGCTCGGCGCCGAAGAAGTCGACGCGCGTGGCACCACGCGTGAGCAGGCCCGACAGGCCCATGCCCGTCGTGGCCACCAGCACCGCGGCCACGCCGAGGCGCCGGTTCATCTGGTAGTCGTCGTTCGCCACCGCGCGTCCTTCCCTCAAGATCAGCCCCGCCATTGTACACGGGCCAAGCCCTCGGGAACATGGGGCAGCGCTCATTCTCCTTTGCCGGGCGCGATGCGCGACCACCACGAGCGCCGCCCGCCGTCGCTCGTGGAATAAGGCTGTGGAGGATTGATGGCCGACCCAGGCGCGGGGGTACACTGGAGCCATGAAATCCACTGATATGAACAAGCGGGCCGACCAGGCCCCGACCTCCTGCGCGCTCGATTCGGCGAGCGCGTCTCGCCCCGTCGCCTCCCGCGAGCGTCGCTACGGTTACCTCGACTGCCTGCGAGGCGCCGTCCCCGCTCCCAAGGACGGTCCCGGCGGCGCCCTCTTCCTGCTGCTTATGGTAGGCGGCATGGTCACCATCATGACCACCTTCAACGGGGTGCGCCATAGCGGGATCTCCTTTTTCCTCACCTCGCATTGGCTCTATCCGCTCTCCTACTGCATCGCGGTGGCGCTCAAGCTGGGCTTCGCCAACCGCGTCGCGGGCTTCATAGCCGGGCGCTGGATTCGCCCGCATCTTCGCGGAGCGGCCCTCAACGTCGCCATGGCCGCGCTGAACGTGAGCATCATGGCGCCGCTCATGTGCGCCGTCGTCACGCTGCTGCTGCAAGGCCCCGACGGAGCGCTGGCCGTCATCGCCGCCGAGGCTCCCCTCTCCGTGGCCGTGGCCATCGCGGTGAACCTGCTGGTAGTGGGCCCCACCGTGCGCCTGCTGTATCACAACGTCATCCTGCCGGCCACCGGCGTGCGCCTCGTGGGCATCGTCCAGCGGGCCGCCACCACCTGGGCCGGCATCTTCACCGGGTAGGGCCTCGCGGGGCAGCGCGCAAGCCGGAGCGGGCCGCCCGCGGCAGGCGAATCCTGGCTCTCGCACTGATGCGGGAGGCGTCGGCTGGATCGCCGGCGGGGCCCCGGCACGCCCGCGCCCGCCGGGCTTGGCGGCCTGATGCCCCGCCTCGCGCCCCACATCCATCGCCCCCCGCCTCCGTCGGCGCTCGCCGAGGTCGCCAGGCTCGCCCCCGACAGACGGCCACCGTCCCGCCGCGCCCATCGCCTCGCGCCCGCGCCAGCCGCACGCGCGAACGTGCCCAATGCCGCCGAAACTGTGCAGAATCGACGACTTTGCGACAAACGCGGGGGATTTCAGCGGCCCTTTCGGCGCGTTTTCGTTGCGGGAAGAGTCAGGACTCCCGTTGACCTGGTGATTTGCGGGGCCTGCCTAGGGTGTTGCCGGTGAGTGTGTCGCAAAGTCGTCGATTTTGCACAGTTTCACGCGAACTCGCTCGGCCGCCACACCCCGCCCCACGCCCCAACCGCCCCCCTCACCCCCCGCGAGGGCACAAAAAAAGGGACCCGCTCTCTCAAGCGGGCCCCTTCGTCCAGATCAGCGCTGAGGCGTAAGCATCCCGGCGCCTTTGCGAGCTGCGGCCTAGGACCACATCTCCGGGCGCACGAGCGTCGGGTCGGGGACGCGGTTCGGGAAGTAGTCCTCGCACTCGCCCTCGCGGTAGACGTCTGCGGTGGAGCAGTGCAGGCCGCCGCCGAACGGGTAGGCGTCGCGCAGGTCGCAAGGGATGACGTTCATGCCCAGCTTGTCCATCTGCTCCTGCTGGTACACCTCGGAAGCCTCCACGATGACCGTCTTCGGGTCGAGCACCAGGCAGTTCATGGACAGCCACACGCTCGAGTAGCACAGCGCCGGCGGCTCGGTGTGGGCCGGCTGCGCAGCCTCGACGATCTGCCAGTCGTTGGCCTCGAAGATGGCGCGCTGCTCCTCGGGCAGGGGACGCACCGGGTTATTGATGATCAGGCCCGGGCGCAGCGGCACGAAGGTGGCGTCGATATGGATGGGATACGGATCGCCGGGGAAGTTCACGGCGTGAACGCGCAGATCGGGGTAGTAGCGCTGGAACCAGTCCATGGCGGAGCGGTTGGTGGTCAGGCCGTGCTGGATGAACAGGTCCTTGCCCATGCGCATCACGTCGGCGGCATCCCACATGGGCTCCACCTCGGTGGTGACGAAGTCCTTGTTGGCCGTGCGAACGAGGCGCTCCTCCAGGGAGATCTTCTCGTCGTAGTAGTTGTGCTTGTAGGACTTGTCGGTCAGGCGCGGGCGGGGGGCCTGGGTCCACTTGAACGCCGGATCCTCCTCGAAGTACTGCTCCATGAGCGGCCAGTAGGCCAGGTACTCGAAGTAGCGGCAGCGGAAGGAGTTGGCAGCGGCCATGATCTCGTTGCCCACAGTCAGCAGGATGTCGCGCGGGGGCATGCAGGTCATCATGGAGTCGTTGCGGAAGTCCGGCGTGCCGATGGCCTGGTTCCACTGCAGCGGGGTGGGACGGTCGACGATGACGCCGTGATCCTCGAGGATCTTCACGAGGTTCTCGAGGCACTCGTTGCCGCGCTCGACGGTCTCGAGCGGGCGGAGGCCCCACATGCCGCGCATCTCGGAATCAACGGGCACCTTCTCGGAGGTGGCGGGCTCCTCCGGCGGAATGACGGAGTTGTCGCAGCGGCCGACGATGACGCGCTTCAGCGGATCCCAGTCGTTCCACGAGCTGACGATTTTCGTCATGAAAATCTCCTTTCGTTATTACGTGCAGTGACGTTATACCACCTTTTGGTAACAGGCGCATTAACTAAGTATGACGAAGTTGACCTTGCCGATGGGAAAACCGCAGACCAGCGAAGGAGGACGGACGCGCGACGCGGCCGCGCGGCCGCCGGAGCGCAGGCGGAGCCGCGTGCACGACGGCCGCCCTCGGCGCACTCGGGAGAGGAGAAGGAGCGAAGGCTGCCGCGACGCGGCCGCACGCCGACACAAGAAGGCCCCGCGAGCCAACTGCCCGCGGGGCCCGGCAGCGGGCCGGAGCGAACGCCCGCGCCAGCACCGATCCCCTACGCGATATGGCCGAGGAAGTCCTTCGTGCGGTCGGACTGGGGGTGGTCGAAGACCTCCTCCGGCGTGCCCTCCTCCACGATGACGCCGCCGTCCATGAAGATGACGCGGTCGGCCACCTCGCGGGCGAAGCCCATCTCGTGGGTGACCACGATCATGGTCATGCCGCCGCGGGCGAGCTCCTTCATGACGCCCAGCACATCACGCACGAGCTCAGGATCGAGCGCGCTCGTGGCCTCGTCGAACAGCATCACATGCGGGCTCATGGCCAAGGCGCGCGCGATGGCCACGCGCTGCTGCTGGCCGCCGGAGAGCTCCGCCGGCTTGTAGTCGATGCGCTCGCCCAGGCCCACCTTGGTCAGCTCCTCCACGGCGATGCGCTCGGCCTCCTCCTTGGAGCGGCCGAGCACCTTGCGCTGGGCCAGCATGACGTTGCCCTTGGCCGTGAGGTGCGGGAACAGGTTGAAGCTCTGGAACACCATGCCCAGCTGGGCGCGTACTTTATTAATGTCGGTCTTCTTGCCCGTGATCTCGGCGTCCTCGAAGAAGATGCGCCCGTCGGTGGGCGTCTCCAGCAGGTTGATGCAACGCAGCATGGTGGACTTGCCCGAGCCGGACGGCCCGAGGATGACCACCACCTCGCCGCGATACACCTCCAGGTTGACGTTACGCAGCACGATGTTGTCGTCGAAGGCCTTCTTGAGCCCCTCGATGCGCACGACGGGCTCGTCATAGTTCACGTGGCTGCCGGCGGCGCCGGTCTTCTCGTCCATGAGGTCCTCCTTGGGGGCTCGGGGCCTAGCGGCCAGCGTCGGGGGCATCGTTCTTGATCACCGGCTGCGAGGTCAGCGCGTCGGTGACGTAAGCCGTGACACCCGCGGAGTCCGTCCCTTGCAGCGGCCGAGCCGCGCCGGCGCCGCCTTGGCGCTTGCGTCGCCGACCGCCGCCGGCAAGACGCGCCTCCAGGCGGCCCACCACCTTCGCCAGCGGCAGGGTGATCACCAGGTAGAAGCACGCAGCCACGATGTAGGGCGTGATGGAGCCGGTGGAGGCCACGATGGTCTTGGCGTACATGACCACCTCCATGACGCCCACGGCGGCCAGCATCGAGGTATCCTTGTACAGCAGGATGAACTCGCTGGTCATGGTGGGAATCACACGCCGCACCGTCTGGGGGATGATGACGAAGATCATCGTCTGCGCGGCGTTCATGCCGAGCGAGCGCGCCGCCTCGTTCTGCCCCGCCGGGATGGACTGGATGCCGGCGCGGAAGATCTCGCAGAGGTAGGCGGCGGAGTTCATGGCCAGCACGATGACGCCCAGGGGGAACTTGTCGATGCTGAGGCCGGCCAGCGGCAGCCCGAAGAAGGCGATGTAGATCTGCAGGAACAACGGCGTGCCGCGCACCACGTTCACGTAGAGCGACGCTAAGCCGCGCAGCACCCGCAGCTTAGCCATGCGCATGAGGGAGAGGCACAGGCCCAGCGGGATGGCCAGAGGGAAGGCGATGGCCACGATGGCCACCGCCATCAGGAAGCCCTGGAACACGATGGGAAAGCTGTCCACGATGATGACGGGATTCAGGAACATGCGCAGGAAGCGATTCGAGTTCCAGGCCTGCACCCATTCCTGATCGGAGAGCCACGAGGTGATCTGGCCGGTGGTGGACACGCCGGTGACAGTCAGGGGCTGGATGTCCTCCACCGGCAGCGTGGTTCCGTCCTCCAAGGCGTAGCTGCCGTTGAGGGCCATCTCGCCACCCGCCACCGGGAAGAACACGCCGTAGATCTCCACCCGGAGGTAGCCGCCGGCTTGGGCCGGCTCGTCCAGCGTGGCGGTGAAGGTCTCGCCATCAAGGGAATAGTCGGCGTCCAAGAAGCCCAGGCGCTGGCTCTGGTCGGCGGTGAGCAGCGTGATGCGCGCCTTGCCGGTAGTGTCGTCGTTGAAGGTAGTGCCCCGGGGGAAGACGATGGAGAGCCCGGTGATGGCCTCGTCGGCAGCAGCCTGGCCCTCCCAGGTCACCCGCGTCTCCGTGCCGCCGTAGACCTCGGATCCGGTGGAGCCGTTGGGGCGCGCCGTGCACTTGGCGGTGTCGAGGGCCAGCGCCGAGGCCGGAACCAGCGCCAGCAGCATCATCGCTGCCAGCACGACCGACGCCAAGCGACCAAGGGCCCGTAAAGCAGAGCCGGAGAATACTGGGGGGAAGCAGGGAGTCTTGTTCATAGCCTAACCTCAAAAACGGGTCTTGGACGGGAAAGACCCTCCGGAGCCGATGGGCACCGGAGGGCCTTGAAACCTAGCGATGTCTGCAGGCGAGAATTAGAACCACTTGTCCTGCAGCTGATCGATGGTGCCGTTCTCCTGGAGCTTCTTGATGGCGGCGTCGAGCGCCTTGGTGAGCTCCGGGTTGTCCTTCGAGACCACGGCGGCGTACTCCTCGCCGGTAGCGATCTCGAGCACCATGTGGGCATCCGGGTACGCGTCGGCCAGCATGCGCTTCACCACCGCGAGGTTGGTGCACACGGCCGTGGCCTGGCCGGACTGCATGGCAGCGAAGCAGTCAGTGCCGTTGCCGTAGGGCTGAACCGTGGCGTTGGGGAAGTTCTCCTGAACGTAGGCCTCACCCGTGGTGCCGGACTGAACCGCGATGATGACGCCCTCCTGGTTCAGGGCCTGGGCGGCGTTGTCGCTGGTGATCTCGGTGTTGCTGTTCATGACGGCCACGGCCTGGTCGTCAATGTAGAACGTCTCGGTGAAGTCGATCTGCTGGGCGCGCTCGGGGTCAACCGAGAAGCCGGAAACGCCCACGTCGCCCTGGCCGCCAGCCTGGATGGCCGGGATGATACCATCGAACTGCAGCGGCTGGATCTCCAGCTTCAAGCCCATCTCATCGGCGATGGCGTTGAACAGGTCAACCTCGTAGCCGACGATCTCGCCGTTCTCCAGGTTCTCGAACGGCGGGTAATCCGGCGAGCTCAGGATGGTCAGCGTGCCCTCCTTCATGAGGGTCATCTCGGCCGGCGCCTCGGTCTTGGGCTCCTCAGCCTTCTTGTCCTCGGCCGGCTTGGCGTCGCCGCCGGAGCAGCCGAACAGACCCAGGGCGGCCACCATCGCGGCGCTGACCGCGAGCACGCCCCACTTCTTCATCTTCATCAGGTTTCCCCTTTCCTCTTATGCGCTCCAACACGCTAAAGCAGTGATTCGCTCATTATGGTGTTTCCGGGCACCCTTATCAAACAACTATCGTGTTTCGGGCGTGTTTACGGATTAGCGGGCGGGCGGCGAGGCCGTAGAGGCGTCGCAGGCAGGACGTTCCTCCGCGGTCAGATCGGGCCCACGAAAGCCGATCGCGGGAGGCGCAGCCACTTTTCATCCCGAAAATGGCACAGAACGGCAGTTTGGTACGGCACGGCAGCCCGCTGGACGACCAAAGGCAGCCCCGATGCGGCCTGCGCGCGGCAAAACCCCAGGTCGCGCGTTTCGAGCCGACGCTCGCCGGCTCCACCGGGGCGGCGCAACCGTACCAAACTGCCGTTTTGTGCCATCTTTCCGGGAAAACGTGGCTGTGGGGTTAGCGCGGGAGCCGGGAGCCGGGAGCCGGGAGCCGGGAGCCCAGGCTACTCGAACTTCCCGGCCGCCACCTCAAGCTGGTGGATGATGTCGATCTGCTGCGGGCACATGGCCTCGCAGGCGCCGCAGCCGATGCACGACGATGCGCGGCCAGCCTCGGTGCGCCAACCGTAGGTGGCCTTGGCGAAGGCCGGATTGCGCGTCATGGCCTCCAAGTTGAGCATCTCCATCACATCGGGGATCATCACGTGGGCCGGACACCCCTCCACGCAGTAGCCGCAGCCGGTGCAGGGGACGACGGCGAGGGCGCGAATAGCCTCGACAGCACGTCCGAGCGTACCACGCTCATCGGCCGAGAGCGGCCGGCGAGCGCGATAGGAGGCCGTGTTCTGCTCCACCTGCTCAAGGGTGGACATGCCCGAGAGCACAGTGATGACGTTGGGCAAGTCCCAGCAGAACCGGTAGGCCCACTCAGCCTGGGTGATGGCAGGGTGGCCCTCCGCGAGGATGGCGGCCGCCTCCTCGGGCAGCTCGCAGAGGCGCCCGCCCCGGCAGGGCTCCATGATGACGACGGGCACGCCGTGGCTATCGGCCACCTCCATGAGGCGGCGGGCCTGGGCGTGGGGGTCGTCCCAATCGAGGTAGTTCACCTGCAGCTGCACGAAGTCCATGGCGGGGTGGGCCGTCAGCAGCTCGTCGAGGGCCTCGGGGCCGTCGTGGAGCGAGAACCCGATGTTGCGGACGAGCCCCTGCTCCTTAGCGCGCTGCGCGAACTCCCACATGCCGTACTCGTCGAACGTGGCCGTGCGCGTGCTGCCCAGGTTGTGCAGAAGGAAGAAGTCGAGGTAGGCAACGCCCAGCCGCTCAAGCGACGTGGCCAGCGTGGCATGGGCGGCCTCCTTGGTGGGCAGAAACGCAGCCGGGCACTTGGTGGCCACGGTAAACGACTCGCGGGGATAGCGCTCGACCAGCGCCTGGCGCACCGCTGCCTCCGAGGCGCCGCCATGGTAGAGGAAGGCGGTGTCGAAGTAGGTGTTGCCAGCCTCCATGAACACGTCGACCATGGCCTTGAACTGGTCGATGTCGATAGAGGTGGGATCGGCGGGATCGATGAGGGGCAGGCGCATGCAGCCGAAGCCCATCTTGGAAATGGATGCCAGGTCTTCTCTCATGGGATTCCTCGTCTCTCGAAATGGCAAACGCCGGAGCGCGTTGTCTCCCATGGTAATAGTTGGAGTCGGCTTTAAGTCAAGCGCGAGATGCCGTGTCAGGCCCGAGAGCCCCGGCCGCAAAGCTCAGCATCGGGCTCGGGGCGCAATGCCATCCGCAGGGGCAGGACGCCCCTACTCGGCCGGGTCGAGCAGCTTGGCGGCGGCCCAGAGCTCCTCCAGCTCGGCGGCGGAGAGATCTTCGACGCGTTGCCCCTGCCCCCAGGCGGCGCCTTCCATGAAGGCCCAGCGGCGGCGGAACTTCACGCAGGTGGCGCGCAGCGCGCCCTCGGCGTCGACGCCCATCTTGCGCGCCACGTTCACGAGCGAGAACAGCACGTCGCCCAACTCCAGCTCCACTGCCGCGGCTGCGGCGGGATCGGCCTCGACGAGCACCTTGCCGTCAGCGGACTTCGGCGCGGCGGCATAGGCGGCACGCAGCTCGGCCTCCTCCTCGGCCACTTTCTCCCACACCTCGTCGACCGTCGGCCACTCGAAGCCCGCAGCCGCGGCCTTGCGCGACACCTTCTGGGCCTGCATGAGCGCGGGAAAGCTGGCGGGCACGCCGTCGAGCAGGCCGGCTGGCTCCACGTCAGCAGGCGCGTCGGCCGCGGCGGCCTCCCGCTCGGCCAGCTTCACCGAGTCCCACAGGTCAAGCACCTCGTTGGCGTCAGCCGCAGCCGCGTCGCCGAAGACATGGGGGTGGCGGCGGATCATCTTCTCGTTCACGTCACGGCACACGTCCGCGATGTCAAACTCGCCCGCGTCGGCGGCTATCTGCGACTGGAGCACCACCTGGAGCAGCACGTCGCCCAGCTCCTCGCGCAGGTGCGCCACATCGCCCGCCTCGATGGCGTCCACGGCCTCGTAGGCCTCCTCTATCATGTTGTGCGCGATGGACTGGTGCGTCTGCTCGCGATCCCAGGGGCAGCCGTCGGGGGCGCGCAGGGCCTCGATGGTGGCCGCGAAGGCATCGAAGTCGGGGTGGGGGCGCGGCGTGATGTCCGCGACCTTCTTCTGGGTCATGGCAGGCCTTCCTGACAGGCGCGCCCGGGGCGCGCGAATGGAGCTTGGGACGGCTCGATTATACCGCCGAGGCCCCTCCTCCGATTCGTTACCCCGCCCCCACAATTTCTCCCACCAGGCCTTCTTCCTTGGCGCCGAAGGCCCGTTTTCTCCCCCGCACGGGCTGAAAAACCTGCTCCGACCGCTTATTTCGCAAAAAAGACGTGCAAACGCGGCCCACTTCAACTAACATCTGTAGCCGCTTGTTTTATTGGCCAAGTTTGCGCGCACTTCAGAAACGTAGCGCGCAGAGAACGAGAGAAGAGAGTTACAACATGGCTGCACCTACCATGACTCCCGAGCAGCGCGCCGCTGCCCTGGAGAAGGCCCGCATCGTCCGCGCCGAGCGTTCCGAGCTCACCAAGAAGCTCTCCATGGGTCTCATGACCCCCAAGGAGGTCCTCGACATGAGCGACAAGCCGGTCGTCGGCCGCATGAAGGTCAAGGCTTTCGTCAGCGCCCTGCCCGGCTACGGCAAGGTCAAGACCGAGAAGCTCATGGAGGAGCTGGGCATCCCCGCCGACCGTCGCATCCAGGGCCTGGGCTCCAACCAGATGAAGGCCCTCATCGACGCCCTGGCCTAAGGGCTGCTCTCAGCCGCACGGCTCTTGAGCACGAAGGCGCGCATCCTCCGGGGTGCGCGCTTTTTTTCGTTCCGTTTTTGGACATTTGCTTCGAAATTCCGAGGTGGCGGACAGGTCGGTCGCAGGGTTTCCGGCATTTGCCCAGGTCGATTTCGACCGCGACGGCAGCCTGGCAGGAAAAGCCTCCCTTTTACGACGGCTTACCTCGGAATTTCGAAGCAAATGTCCAAAATCTCGCCAAACCCTTGCAGAAAGGCCCCACCATGTCCCTCGAATACGTGAGCTCCCTGGACGACCCGCGCCTCGACGCCTTCGCGCGCCTGACCGACACGCAGCTGCGCAGCCGCATCGAGCCCGAGCGGGCGCAGCTCATCGCCGAGTCCGGCAAGGTGATCGAGCGGGCGTTGGCCGGCGGCCTCACGCCGGTGTCGCTGCTCATGGAGGAGAAGTGGCTCGAGCCCCTGGCGCCGGTCATCGCTGCTGCAGAGGCCGTCACGCCCGAACTGCCCGTGTTCGTGGCGCCCCGCGAGGAGCTGACGCGGCTGACCGGGTTCGAGCTGACCCGCGGGGCCCTCGGCTGCTTCCGCCGCCCCGCGCTGCCCACCGTGGCCGAGGCTGTGGCCGGCGCGCGCCTGGTGGCCGTGCTGGAGAACATCACCAACCACACCAACGTGGGGGCCATCTTCCGATCGGCCGCGGCGCTCGGCGTGGACGCGGTGCTGGTGAGCCCCGCCTGCTACGACCCCTTCTACCGCCGCGCCGTGCGTGTGTCCATGGGCACGGTGTTCCAGATTCCCTGGACACGCATCGGCGAGGACGTGCGCGACTGGGCGGCCGAGGGCGTGCCTCTGCTGCACGAGCTGGGGTTCACGACGGCGGCGATGGCGCTTTCGGACGACTCGATCACCCTCGACGAGCTGGCCGCGCTGACGGGGCGGCCGTCGCGGGCGGGCGCGGCCGCGGCGAGGAGCGCGACACACGAAGGGGCCGCGGGCGCGAGCGCGGCGACGAGCGACGGCGAACCGGCGGGGGCACCCGCCCTCGGCGCGTCCGCCGAGCCGCAACCGCAGCCGCTCGCGCTCGTGTTCGGCACCGAGGGCGACGGCCTGGCGGAGGCCACCCTGTCCCGCTGCGACCACACGGTGCGCATCCCCATGGACCACGGCGTGGACTCCCTCAACGTGGCCGCCGCCAGCGCCGTGGCCTTCTATGCGCTGCGGGGGTAGCGCCCCCGCTCCCTACTTGTCGATCTCGTCGCGCGGGTCGAAGAGGTCGTTGGGCGGGACGCGCACTTCGTCCCAGCCCATCTGACGCAGGGCGTCGGCGGTGCGCCAGGGCGGCGTGTTGCCGTCGAAGGCGGCCGTGTAGTTGAGCGCCTCCACCACGGTGACCGCGTGCATGAGGTCGCCCATGGTGTCCACGTCGGGGATGGGGGGCAGGTAGCGCGCCGGCAGCCCGGCCTCGCGCGCCTTGGCGATATAGGCGGGCAGCACGGTCAGGCCATCGCGGTTGTAGTAGACGCCCGTGTGGTCGAAGTCGGTATCGTGGGTCCAGCCGATGACCGACACGCCCATGGCCTGGTCGGGCGCGAGCACGATGCCGCCGCCGGGCACGGCGTCCAGCGCGTGAAGCCCGTCGAAGCCGGCCGCGACGTCCATTGCCGTGAGCGCCGGCATGTCGGCGCCCATGGACAGGATGCAGTCGGCCCCGCGCTCCCACGCCTGCTGGAAGGCGTGATTATAGTGCTCGTCGAAGCTGGCGCCCTCGTCGGCGATGAACGTGAGCGGCCGGGGCCACTCCCCCGCGTCGGAGAACAGCTTCTCCATGGCCTCTACGTTGGCCGCCGGCGCCGTGGAGATGACCAGGTCGTAGGTATCGCGGATCTCCTCGCCCGTGGCGGCGTCCACCGCCGGCGGGCGCGCCTCGAGCGCGGTGAAAGCGCCACAGATGATCTCCACTACGTCGAACAGCATGCAGTGGTAGAGCGCCGACGCCACGTCCGGCTGGAACACGCCATCCTTCAGCACCGTCAGGCGCGTCTTCACCTTGCCGGCCTCCGGCAGCTTGCTGAACAGCAGCACCGTGTTCCTACGCTCCCTCATGGGGCCTCCCCTCTCGTGCGCGGTGCGCGGCGCCCGACGGCGCCACGGCAGCATTCTCGCTCGCCATGCTAACACCAAACCCCCGCACCCAGCAGGCAACCGTCGGACGCGGGCAAAACCTGAGCGCAAAGTGGCCAAAAATGACGACCTGACGACAAAGGCACCGCAACGACGCAAAGGCGACGCTCCAAAACCCCAGGTCACGGAGAGCCGCCCCGCAGAGCCTCGAACGAAAAAGGCTCCAGCAGGGCAGAAAAGGCGCCGAAAACGTCGTCAGGTCGTCATTTTTGGCCACTTTGCCTGAGCGGAAGCGCGCAGGGGCAGAATCGGACGGAAAAAGACCGCTCGCCCAGGATGCTCGCGAGGCGGGGGGCGCGACGACCGGCCCGGCAACGGATTGGCGGCGATGGAGCGGGGCGGAACGCGGGCGTGCTAGCATCGGGGAAAGACACGAGAGCGCGAGGAGGCGGCATGGCGAAGATCAGCGCGAGCGCAAACCCCGCCCGAACCGCTGCCTGGCGGACGGGCGGCACCGCGGCCCCCACGCGCTCGGACGCGGGCGTCCGGGCCGCCATCTGGGCCTGTCGCGCCGCCTTCGCGCTCGTGTTCGCCGTCAACGTGCACTGCGCGCTATCGTTTGCCGTCGACCCTGCCTCGTACGCCGGCGGCTTTGAGCTGACCGGCGTGGCGGGCGAGGCGGCTACGCGCGGCATGGGCGTGGCCTTCCTCATGTGGAACTGCACCTACCCGCTGGTCATCTGGCGGCCGGCCCGCCATCGCGCGCTGGCCGGCGTGGTGCTGGCCCAGCAGGTTGTCGGGCTCGCCGGAGAGACGGCCATCCTGGCCGGACTGCCCGCAGACCACGCCGCCCTGGCCGGCGGCATCATGCGGTTCGTCGCCTTCGACGGCTTCGGCCTGGCCGTCATGGCCGGCGCCTTCGCCTGGCTGCTCCTGGCCGAGCGCCGCTGCCGTGAGCGCTGAGCGTCGCGTCCCCCGTCCCCGTCTGCGGGAGGCGCGCCGACGAAGCCGGTGCTCGCCGCGCTCCCGGCGCCCGCAACGCCTGCAGCCGTGGACTGGCGCCACCGGCGCCCGCGCCGCATCCGAGACCATCGTCTCGCGCGGATCGCGCGCGACGGGCGAGACGCGGGGACATCGCGACGAGGGCGGGGGCCGACCACGCGCCCCGCGCCAGCCACGCCGACCCGGCACGGCGGACGCGAGCGCTGCCGC
>NZ_QWKK01000002.1 GCF_009911695.1 Enterorhabdus sp. P55
AACCATGGAGAGGGGGATCACCCGGTCCCATTCCGAACCCGGCAGTTAAGCCCCTCCTCGCCGAAAGTACTGCGGGTGAGCCCGTGGGAGGATAGGGCGTTCCGCTCATGTGGGGTGCTTCCTCTGTTATACGGAGACCAGCCTTGGCTGGTCTTTTGCTTTTCTGGGGCTTTGGTGGGGCAAAGACCCTGCCCGTCCCTTTGGGGGCTCCTGTACTAGAATGGAAAAAGCCTAATCAGAACTATCTTTTCGCTTCTGGGAGGAGGGAGGCTGCGGCTTCATGGGCATCTCGGTTCTCATATCGGTGTATGGGGGCGCGAACGCCGAGCACCTCGGCGTTGCCTTAGAGAGCATCGCGGCGCAGACCCTTCCGGCCGATGAGATCGTCCTCATGGAGGACGGGCCCCTCGGCGCGGCCCATCGGGACGTCATCGACGCCTATGCGGACGAGCGAACGTTGGTGATCGCGCTGGAGCCGGGGGATGATCGCCCGTCGATAGAGGGCAAGCGCGCGGCAGCGGTCGCGTCGGCGGGATGCGGGGGCGACGCGGGTTCTGCGCCGCGCCTGGTCATCGGGCGGTTCTCCGAGAACGTGCAGCTGGGCCGCGCGCTGGCGGCCGGCGTCATTCTGTGCTCCTGCCCGCTCATCGCCCGCATGGACGCCGATGACGTCGCGCTTCCCGAGCGCCTGGCCACCGAGGCCGCTTTCCTCCGGGAGCATCCGGAGGTGTCGGTTCTGGGGGGTGCCATCGAGGAGTTCGACGGGGATGTCGTCAAGGGCACTAAGACCATTCCCGGCGGCGAGGCGCTGCGGGCGTACGCCAAGTTTCGCTGCCCGGTGAACCACATGACCGTGATGATGCGCCGCGAGGCCATCCTGGGCGCGGGAAACTACCGCCACTTCCCCGGCCTTGAGGACTACGAGCTGTGGAGCCGCGTCCTGGCGGCCGGCTACGTGCTCGACAACATTCCTGACGTGCTGGTGCGCGCTCGCTGCGACAGCGGCTTCTACGACCGACGGGGCGGGGACGACTACGGCCACCGCTACCTGGAGCTTCGCCGCATGCAGCGGGAATGGGGCCTCCTCAGCAGACGCGAGCACCTCAAGGCGTGCGCTGCGACGGCGGCCATGGTGTATGCGCCGCGCTCGCTGCGCAAGCTGTTCTACAAGATCCTGCGGAGAAAGGGCTAGGGGCATGGACAAGCTGCTCACGGTCGTCGTTCCCGCCTATAACGTGGAGCGCTATCTCGACCAGTGCCTGGGAAGCTTCGTCGAGTGCCCGGCGCGTGAGGAGCTCGAGGTGCTCGTCATCGACGATGGCGCCACGGACGGCTCGCTCGAGATTGCCCAGCGCTACCGGTTCCAGCATCCCGACCTCTTCCGCGTCTTCCATAAGGAGAACGGCGGCCATGGCTCGGTCATCAACTTCGGCGTCGATGAGGCGCGCGGTGCCTATGTGAAGGTGGTTGATGGGGACGACTGGGTGGACGGTGCCGCCCTTGCCGGACTCATCGAGGTGCTGGCGCTGGGGGATGCTGACGTGGTGGCCTCCGACTACCACTGTGTCGAGGATGGCAGCTACCGGCTGCTCGACCACCGCCATGCTGCCGCTGACCCGTCGCATTACGGGCGCGTCTGCGGCTTTGACGTAGTGGCGGATGAGGAGATCATGAAGATCCACTCGCTCACCTACCGGACGAGCATCCTGCGCGATAACGGCGTCCGGTTCGCTGAGGGATGCTTCTACGAGGACGCGCAGTTCGCCATCTTCCCCCTGCCGTTCTGCCAGACGGTTCGCTATGACGACAACGTGGTGTATCAGTACCGCCTGGGGCGCGCGGGGCAGAGCGTGGACATCACCTCGCTTGTGGCACGCCGTGCCGAGCATGAGCGCATCCTCGAGTCGCTCTTCGCGCTCAGCGATGAGCAGGCGGGGGCGGACGCGGGGCATCGGGCCTACCTCGATCGGGCCATCGCCTACTTCGTGCAGAACCAGTATCAGATCTACCTGGCACGCGGGCTGGGAGGCGGCTCCTTTGCCGAGATGCGCGCGTTTGACCGACGGCTTCGCGCTGAGCAGCGCGGCGTCTACGACGCGGTGGGGAAGAGGAGCATCTGGCTTATCCGGAAGACGGGCTACGCGGCGTTTCCGCTCGGCGTGGCGGCCTATCGGGCTCGGGAGGCGCTGCGGGGCCTCAGGCGGCGCTAGCGCCCGTCACAGCCGGGCTTGCGCCTGCCGTCATGCGAGGCCTCCTCGGCATGTCGTGACGCCATCTGGTCGGGAAGGTAGTCCTTGCGGCCGCGCGGATGGTAGTGATGCAGCAGCACCGGATCGAGCAGGCGCAGCTTGAGCACCATGTAGAGGGTGACCCCCAGGATGATGACGAGGAACGGGATGCGCATGAGCCCCGTGGTCTCGGTGATGAAGATGCCGCTGAGGGCGAGGATGAGCGTCCAGCCCCACATGATGAGGACGGTCTTGCGCTGGCTGAAGCCGGCCTGGAGCAGGCGGTGGTGGATGTGCCCCTTGTCGGCCGCGTCGATGGGCTTGTGCGCTCGCACGCGGCGGATGATGGCGAAGGCCGTGTCGAGGACGGGGATGCCCGCGGCCAGCACCGGCACGAGCAGCGAGACGAACAGCGCTGAGCGGGCGATGGCCATGAGCGAGACGATGCCGAGGGCGAACCCGAGGGTGAGCGCGCCCGAGTCGCCCATGAAGATGGATGCCGGGTGGAAGTTGTAGCGCAGGAAGCCGACGCAGGCGCCGGCGAGCGCGATGCTGAAGACGGCCGCGTCATAGCGGTGCGTGATGATGGCGAACACGAAGATGGTGGAGGCGCTGATGGCGCAGATGCCCGCCGCGAGCCCGTCGAGCCCGTCGATGAGGTTGATGATGTTCGCGAAGGCCACCAGGTAGAAGATGGTGAGCGGATAGGCAAGCCAGCCGAACTCGATGTAGCCGGCGCCGAGGGGGTTGTGGATGCTTGAGAGCAGCAGCCCCGAGCAGGCCACGATGGTGGCGGCGATGATCTGACCCGCGAGCTTGATGCGCGGGCGGAGGCTCATGACGTCGTCGACGAATCCCACGGCGAACATGAAGAGCACGCCGACGAGCATGACCGGGTAGTTGACGGGCATGCCCGGGTAGGACACGAAGGGGGAGCGCCAGCCAGCCCAGCGCATGCCGGCGAACACCACAAGGACGCAGATGACGAGGCCGCCGAGGATGGCCACGCCGCCGAGGCGGGGGATGGGGCGGTTGTTCACGCGGCGGGAGCTGGGGTAGTCGATGGCGTCAAGCCGGGTGGCGAGCCGCTTGGCCAGGGGAGTGAGGGCTATGGTTGCAATCAGGGCGACCGTGAAGAGCACGCCGCATTCCAACCAGTCCATGAAGATGTTCTCCTGTCGTTGAGCGGCCGAGGTCGCACGTCTATGACGAAACAAGCATTATACTCTACTAGGCGGCGTATTCTCCGCCGCGGCGCCATACAATAGAGCAATTCGGCGAAGGTCTCGGTGCCTTCGAGACGAAAGACGAGTGAAAGACACCTCAATGCCCCTGATTTCCCTGGTCGTGCCCTGCTATAACGAGGAAGAGAGCCTGCCGGCCTTCTTTGAGGAGACGATGCGGGTGGTTGACGCGATGCGTGCCGAGCAGGGCGACGTGCACTTCGAGCTCGTCTTCGTAGACGACGGGTCGACCGACGGGACGCTTGGGGCGATGCGCGCGCTGACCGCTGCGGGCGAGGGGCGCGCGGAGGTGCGCTGGGTGTCTTTCTCGCGCAACTTCGGCAAGGAGGCGGCGTTGCTGGCGGGCCTGCGCGAGGCGCGGGGCGACTACGTGGCCACCCTCGACGCGGATTTGCAGGATCCTCCTTCGCTGCTGCCGGAGATGTACCACATCCTCCTGGAGGAGGACTACGACAACGTGGCCACGCGTCGCGTCGACCGGGTGGGAGAGCCGCCGGTGCGGTCGTTCTGCGCTCGGGCCTTCTACCGCATCATCAACCGGCTCTCCGATGCCGACATCGTGGACGGAGCCCGCGACTACCGGCTCATGCGCCGCCGCATGGTGGACGGCATCCTGGAGCTGGGGGAGTACAACCGGTTCTCGAAGGGCATCTACGGCTGGGTGGGCTTCAAGACCCGCTGGCTGCCGTTCGAGAACGTGGAGCGGGTGGCGGGCGAGACCAAGTGGAGCTTCTGGGGGCTGCTGCGCTACTCGCTGGAGGGCATCGTGGCGTTTTCCACGGCGCCGCTTTCGTTCGCGTCGCTCATCGGCGTGGTGCTGTGCCTGATTTCCATCGTGTTCGCCCTGGTCATCGTGGTTCGAACCCTCCTGTTCGGCGATCCAGTGGCTGGCTGGCCGTCGCTTGCGTGCATCGTTCTGTTCGTCGGCGGCCTGCAGCTGGCGTGTTTGGGGGTCATCGGCCAGTACCTGGCCAAGACCTATCTGGAGACGAAGGGCCGTCCCCTCTACCTGGTGCGGGAGCGTAGCGACGATGACGGCTGCTAGGGCCCGCCGCGGAGCGGTCGCCTTTGCCTGGGGCGTTCTGGGCTTCGCGCTGCCGGTGCTGATGCTCGCGGCGGTGAGCGCCTGGAACGGGGTGTACCCCTTCGGGCCGGCCTCGTTTCTGACGGAGGATCTGCTCTACCAGTACGTCGACTTCTTCACGTGGTTCCGCGCGGTGCTCTTGGGCGATGAGTCGCTGTTCTACTCGACGGCCCAGGCGCTGGGGGCCAACACCTGGGGACTGTACAGCTACTACCTGGCGAGCCCCTTCAACCTGCTGGTGGCCTTGTTCCCCGTGGAGCGCGTGACGCTGTTCGTGTGGATGATAACCGCGCTCAAGCTGGGGTGCGTGCAGCTGGCCATGACGTGGTTCCTGCGGCGGCGCTTCGGGCTTTCCCGCGGGGCCGCCCTGGCCCTGGCACTCGCGTTCACCTGGTCGTCGTGGACGGCGGCTCAGCTGCGCAACCCCCTGTGGCTCGACGCGCTCATCTGCCTGCCGCTCATGGCGACGGGCGCCTGGGCTCTTGTGCGCGAGGGGCGCTGGCGGCTGCTCGTGGGGGCTACGGCGGCCTCCATCATCGTGTGCTGGTACACCGGCTACATGACCATCCTGTTCCTGTGCTGCTACGCCGTGTTCGAGTGCTTCCTGCGCTGCGTGGACGAGCCGGGGTTCGGCTGGCGGGGCGTGGCGCGCACGGCCCTTCGGTTCGCGGCGGCCATGGTGGGGGCGCTCGCGCTGGCGGCGTTCACCTTCGTGCCCACGGTGCTGGCCATGATGGGAGATGTGAGCGGGCGTGTTGCGGGGGAGCCGGCTTCGGGGCTGCCGTGGGGAACGGCCCTCAAGCTGGGCGGCGCCGCGCTCGTCCTGGGCGCGGTCGGCGTTGTCGCGGTGGTCGCGGCGCTGCGCTGGTCGCGGCCGGCGGCTCGCCGGGGGCTGCGCCCTGCCTTGGCGGCGGGGCTTCTGGCCGTGGCGGCCGCGGCGCTCGTCGTGTTGGAGCGCCTGCACCTGCTGGGGGTGACCTGCACTCTCGTCGAGCTGGCCTCCGGGTTCTTCCTGGGCGGCTGGCGGGTGAACGAGGTGCCGCAGGTCTCGGCGGGGGCGGCGGTGCTGGTGCTCGCGCTCGTGTTCCTGACGTGCTCGCGCCTCGATGCGCGCAAGCGCGCGGCTGCGGCTTGGCTTGGCTTCGCGCTGTTGGCGAGCGTGTGGGTGACGGTGCTCTACTGCGTATGGTGCGGGTTCCGCGCGCCCAACGGGTTCTACAGCCGCATCGGGTTCTTCGTCGTGTTCCTGCTGGTGTGGATGGCGGCCGCGGGTTTGGCTGAGGGGGCGCGTGGGGGGCTTTCGCGCCGCCGTGTGGCGGTGTGTGCTGGCGTGGTGGTCGCTCTTGCCGCAGGCCTGGGGCTTCTGGGCGCGGTGCCGTGGGGCTGCGTGCTCGCCTCCGCGGCGGTTGCGTCGTTGGCGGCGGCTGGCGCGGTGCTGGCGTCACAAAGGGGCGCTCGACGCGTGGCGGGGCCGGCTGTGCTTTCGGCGGGCCTGGCGGTGCTGGTGGGGGCTGAGCTGCTCTTCGGGGCGCATTTGGCCTGGAGCCAGCTCTACGGCATCTTCACCCAGGAGGGGCAGGATGCCTATGCGGCGGAGTCTCGGGATACCCAGGAGGCGCTCACGGGGGCAGACCCGGGGTTCTACCGGGTGGCCAAGACCTACACGCGGGCCTTCGACGTAGCGCTCAACGAGGGGCTGGCCGCGGGGTATCGCGACCTGTCTTCCTACTGCTCAGCCCATGACGGGGCGGCCATCTACTTCCTGAACTCGCTGGGGTACAGCCAGGAGGGGCAGTTCTCCACGCGCTATGCCGAGCCCATCCTGCCGAGCGATGCGCTTCTCGGCGTGCGCTACGTGTGGTCGACCGAGGAGCCGGCGGGCTTCGTGTCCACGGGGGAGGAGTCGGCCCTGACTGGCGCGAGGCTCTACCGCGATCTCTATGCCCTGCCGCTGGGCTACCTGGTGAGCGCTGGCGCCGAGGGCTTCTCGTTCGACGAGCTGGGCGATCCCTTCACGCGGCAGAACGCGTTCGCGAGCGCGCTGGCCGGGCGGGAGGTGGAGCTGTTCCGGCCCTGCGAGGCCGTGGAGGAGCCGGCGGCCGACGGCACGCGCACGTGGCGGGCCCAGGTGCCTGAGGGCGCCATCGGCTACGCCTACGTGGAGGCGTCGCGGCGGGCGGGCGAGTGCCAGCTCGTCGTGGACGGAGGCGACCCGGTGCTGGAGAACGCGCGGTTCCAGCAGTCCATCCACGCGGTGACGGGGGTAACTGAGGCGCCAGTCGAGGTGACGGTGGCCGTGGCCTTCACGAACGAGGGGGAGAGCCTGGCGAGGGATGCCGAGGAGGCCCGGCAGGCGCAGGACGCGGCAGCGTGCCTGGTGTGGTACCTGGACATGGCGGCCCTCGAGGAGCTCGTGGACGAGTTGGGCGCCCGTCCGTTGGAGGTGGAGGCGTTCTCCGGCGCTGGCATCGCCGGCGTGGTCGACGGCGGTGCGGAAGGCGGGCTGCTGATGGTGTCGGTGCCCAACGACCCCGGCTGGACCGTGCGGGTGAACGGCCAGGTGGTGACGACAGCGGACATCGCCGGCGGCGCGCTCACCGGCGTGTCCGTGGGCCCGGGGGAGAACCGGGTGGAGATGACGTACCGCACCCCAGGGCTCGTGCCGGGGTGCGTGGTGTCAGGTGTGGCGCTTGCGGTTGTGGTGGGGCTGACTGTGCACGAGCGAAGGTGCCGACGCTCGGTTTAGCAGGAGGCGGCTTTGGCCAGGATCTCCTTGTCCAGCTCTTGGAAGCGCGTGTGGTCGCCGAGGAATACGAGGTGCTCGATGCCTGGCCCCATCTTCTCCACGTAGTCGATGGCGCGTGCGACGCTATCCAGGTCGCCGGGATCCTCGAGAACGATCAGGGAATCCGATGCAGCGGCGCACGGGCCTGCGGTGAGCGCGTCGAAGGGATTCCAGATAGACGTGATGATGAGGTTGCGCGGTCGCTTCCCCTGCGTGACGATCCAGTCGTCGATGAGGCCGTTGGCGTCATAGGCGTCCTTGCCGCAGAACCGGATGACCTCAAGCCCCGCCTCGCGGAGCGGCTCCAGGCAGCTTTCGGGGAAGGACACGGTACCGCCGAGGACTATGAGGCGTCGGAATGCGCCTGAGGTGAGCGCGGCGAGCGTTTCGGGCGCTATGATGCCGTCGTCATGGTTGAAGAAGAGGGGTGCTCGCTCGCCTTGCGAGAAGGGCAGCAGCGAGATGATGTCTCCGGTACAGCCGTCCCAGGTGATGACGGCGGTATCGCCCCATTGATCGGCTGCGCGGAAGGCTGCGAGCGCCAGCTCGTCGATCGTCGCCTTCTGCAGCAGGGTGACCTTACGCTCGCCGGCCTCGTCTTCGAGGGCGCTCGTGACGACGGGGGAGAGGCGGCATCCGCGGTCGAGCGCGATGACGTGAGACGCGCCGTATTGGCGTAGGGCATGGGCGGTCACGTCCGGGAGGCTCTCGCTCCGGGTGAGCAGGAGCGGGGCGTCGAGCGTGCTGCCGAGCCCGGCGCCGACCAGGCAGGCGGAGGCATCCTCGCCGGGGCAGATGATGACCGTGTCACTCGGACCCTCATGGCAGAGCTCGGCAAGCTTCACGGCGCTCCCGTAGCGGTCGTCTGCCGAAATGGTTCGCGTCAGTTCCTCGCGCGGGGACACGTCGCGGCCGAGCATATCGAAGACACGCTGCTCCGAGGAGGCCTTCCCGGTGTGGCCGCCGAGGACGCGGTAGATGCGGCAGACATCCTGCGCGCTGCCCATCAGGCGGGGATGCCCCTTTTCGATCCAGATGGCCTTATTGCACAGGCGCTCGATCTGGTCATTATTGTGGGAGACGATGAGAACGGTGACCTCGTGTTCCTTGATGAGTTCTTGGATGCGGCGCTCGCACTTTTGCTGGAACATGAAGTCGCCGACCGAGAGCACCTCGTCGACGATGAGTATCTCCGGGACGATGATGGTGGCGATAGCGAAGGCGATGCGCGCCACCATGCCGGACGAGTAGTTCTTCATGGGCATGTCGAGGAACTGCTCGACCTCCGCGAAGGCGACGATGTCGTCGAAGTGCTGCTCGATGAACTTCTTGGGATAGCCGAGGAGCGCTCCGTTGAGGTAGATATTCTCGCGAGCTGTGAGCTCGAGGTCGAAGCCGGCTCCGAGTTCGATGAGCGGGGCGATGTTGCCGTTGATGGTGCAGGTGCCAAGCGTGGGCTCAAGCACCCCTGCGACGATCTTGAGCAGGGTGGACTTGCCCGAGCCGTTGGTGCCGAGGATGCCGAAGACGTCACCCCTCCGTACTTCGAGGGACACGTCATCGAGGGCTTTGAGCTCCTTGAAGCGCAGCTCGTGGCGAGCCAGCGCAATGGCGTACTCCTTCAGGTTGTTCAGCTGCTCGCTTGCCATGTTGAAGACCATGGACACGTGGTCGACGGAGATCATGACCGGGCGCCCCGGCTCCTCCTCGAAGGAGGTAGCGAGGCACTGAAGCGAGGTGGTGTTAATGTTCTCGGCCATTCTTCTTCCTGTGGTTAGACGTAGAGGATGAACTTCTTCTCGTTCTTCTTGAAGACCACGAGGCCCAAGACGAGCATGACGAGGGCCATGCCGAGGCAGACGAGGTTCTCACCCACGCCGGGAGTGTTGCCCCAGAGGGCAATGTCGCGGAAGTAGGTGACGTAGTGGTACATAGGGTTGAACGTCTCGAAGGCGAGCATCCAGTCGGGCAGGATGTCGACGGGATAGAACAGGGGCGTGGCGTAGGTCCAGGCCGTGATGATGACGCTCCAGAAGTGCAGGACGTCGCGGAAGAACACGGCGAGGGTGGCGAGGATGAGACCGATGCCCGCGCTGAAGATGGTCACGTAGAGGATGAGCAGGGGCAGCAGTAGCAGGTTCCACGTGGGCACGATGCGGAAGAACAGCATGACGAGCGCGACCGCGATGAGGGAGATGACGAAGTTCACGAGCGTGAACAGCACTTTCTCAAGGGGGAAGATGAGCTTCTCGATGCGGATCTTCTTGATGAGCGGCGCCGAGTCGATGATGGAGCTCATGGCGCTGCTGGTGGAATCGGCCATGAGCGAGAAGATGGTGTTGCCCAGGATGAGATAGAGGGGGAAGTTCTCAATCTGGAAGCGGAAGAACGTGCTGAACACGGCGGAAAGCACGCACATCATGAGCAGGGGGTTGAGCACCGACCACGCGATGCCCAAGACGCTGCGGCGATACTTGAGCTTGAAATCCTTGGTTACGAGGGACGTTATGGTGAACCAGTTGCGGTTGAGCGCCGCCTTGTCTGTTGCCGAAAAAGCCATGGGCTCCTCAATGGGTCGAATCGGGCATTACTTCTATTCTATCGCAGCCCATGGAAAAGGTGCCTATTTCGAGAAAAACAGCAGGGGGAGAGCAATGCTGGTATCCTTAACGTTAGGCAAACAGCGTCAGATTTGAGGAGGAGCGGTGGTCGTCGAGTGCCCCGAGGAGCGTCAGGTTCCCAAGGTGAGCCTGCTGGTGCCCGTTTACAACGTCGAGCGGTACCTGCGGGAGTGCCTGGAGTCCGCGCGGCGCCAAACGCTTGCAGACATTGAGGTCATCTGCGTGAACGACGGCTCGACGGACGGCTCGCGTGCCATCATCGAGGAGTTTCTCAATGTTGACCAGCGGTTTCGCGTCATCGATAAGGAGAACTCGGGCTACGGGGCGTCGATGAACCGAGGCCTTGGGGAGGCACGGGGCGAGTTTGTGGGAATCCTGGAGTCAGACGACTTCCTGGATGCCGATGCGCTTGAGGTGCTCTATGACGCGGCGCAGGCGGCAAGCGCCGAGGTGGCTAAGGCCGACTTCTACCTGCACTGGTCCGAGCCCGCTCCGCGCGATGAGCGATTCGGTTGGGTGGAGGAGGGTCTGGGCGGCGTGGTCGATCCCCGCGATTACCGAGAAGTGTTCTTCCGCAAGCCCTCCATCTGGTCGGCGCTATACAGACGCTCTTTTTTGGAGGAGAACGACATTCGTTTTCTTGAGACGCCGGGGGCCTCATACCAGGACTCTGCCTTCAACTTCAAGGTGTGGGCATGCGCTCGTCGTGTGGTTCTGGTCGACAGAGCCTTCCTGCACTACCGACAGGACAACGAGGCCTCGTCGGTGAACTCGCCGGGTAAGGTATACTGCGTGTGCGATGAGTACGCTGAGATGCTCCGCTATGTGGAGGAGCGGGGGCTTGACGAGGGCTTCTTCTTGCCGGTCATCGCCAAGATGCGCTACGACTCCTATATGTGGAACTTCGAGCGCCTGACGCCTGCGCTGCGCGAGGGCTTCGCGCAGCGCATGGCGGAGGACTTCCGTCGTGAGGATGAGGCGGACATGGTCGACTTCTCGCTGTTTGAGCCCTGGAAGATCCCCGAGCGTCAGGCGGTAATCGATGATGCTGCCGCCTTCTGCGCACTGCGGGCGACAGGGGAGCGCGACGGCAAGCTGGCCATCCTCGTCCGTTGCTGGCGGGCGGGCGGTCCTGCCTTGGTCGTCCAGGTGCTGAAGCGCCGTCTGGGACGCGGATAGGGGGGGGCGCTGTGCCACGCGTGTCTGTCGTGATCCCCGTCTACGGCGTGGAGGACTACCTGGCTCTGAGCGTTGCCTCGGTGCGCCAGCAGACGCTCGAGGACATCGAGATCATCTGCGTGAACGACGGCTCCCCGGACGGGTCGCGCGACATTCTCGCGCTCCTCGAGGCCGTTGACCCCCGCATCGTGGTGGTCGACAAGCCCAACGGTGGACTCTCGTCAGCCCGCAATGCGGGCATTGATCGTGCGACGGGAGAGTACCTGTGCTTTCTCGACGCCGATGATCTCATGGATGAGGGGGCTTGCAGGGCGATAGCCGATGCCTTTGAGCGGACGGGTGCTGACGTGGTTACCTATGGCGCCTCCCCCTATCCGTTGTTTCGCGGCTACCCTTGGCTTGAGCGGGTGCTCAGCCCGCGTGATGCGGTGTATGGGGAGTTCACGCCTGCGTTGCTATTCGACGAGGCGTCCCATCCGTTCGTGTGGCGAACGGCGCTCAGGCGGTCTTTCCTCGTCGATTCAGCTTTGCGGTTTGACGAGGATCTGGCCTATGGGGAGGATGAGGTCTTCCACTTCGCCCTCTATCCGCGATCCTCGCAGACGGTGCTCATCTCCGATAAGCTGATCCGCTACCGGGTGGCTCGTGGGGGGTCGCTCATGGATGGGCAGCGCGGTGATCTTGCCCGGAGGGTGGAAGAGCACCTGGCTATCGTCGGGTGCGTTCTTCGCGACTGGGGTGACGGGGGGTTTCTGGTGCCTTGGGGACAGGAACTCTTCGATTGGTCGGCTGAGTTCCTGCTGCTCGACTTGCTGACACTTCCCGAAGCTGCGCGTCTGGAGTCGGCGTCGTCGTTGCACGAGCTGTGGGTCGAGGCGTTTGGCGAGGAGAGCGCCTGTCGCCTTGCCGTCGCGTCGCGGTTCCACGTGCTGGCGCGTCCGATCGCCTGCAACAGGGGCAAGCTGCCCGGCGGTCGCGTGGCGAAGGCGCGCTACTACCTGAGTCGTCTCACGCCGGCTCGGCTCGCCAAGGTGCTTCGCGGGCGTCTGCGTGCCCGCCGAGCTTCTGCTCCCAGTGCCGTTGAGCAGGCAACCTGGGAGGCCGAGGACGCCCGTCATCGTCAGGAGGCCCTTCAGTTTCTGCGCGCAGAGGCGGTAGCTCCTCGAATTCCGTAGCTCTGTGTTATCGTGTAAGCGAAGGTTTCTCCTTGAGAAGGGGTAAGTCGTGGGTTTTCTTGAGAAGATAAAGAGCGTTCTTCCGGTATCCTCGCGTTCGTTTCACGCTTATGAGCGGGAGTTGAGCCAGAAGCTTGATTCTCTTGAGGTGATGATGCGAGTACTAGGGGATCGGCTTGCTGCTTTTGAGGAGGGTGAACGCGAGATTTCCAAGCGTGTCGAGCAGTCCTATTGGGATATTACGGGAAACATTGACTACAAATTCGAAAAGCTTACTTTGCCAACGCTTCAGAAGATAGAGGGTACGCTCGATGCTCACGATGCGTTTGTTTCGGCTCATCTTTGGGATCAGTATCGCAATGAGGACGAGACTGAAGAAGAGGCCCGACTTCGCTTTTTCAAGAGCATCCCCCCCGCTAAAGGTGCACTGAGGGCTCATCAGACGGCGAGCGCCCAGCTTCTTCGTGAGTTTGACGCGCTTTGCCGTGATAACGGGCTGAGATATTGGATCGAGTTCGGCACACTTCTGGGGGCGGTGCGACATGGCGGGTTCGTACCTTGGGACGACGATCTCGATGTCGGAATGGTCCGACCTGATCTAGAGAGACTGAGAAAGGTGGCGCAACGCGACGATCGATATCGTATTACGGAGGTATTTGACGCGGCGGTCCATTGCCGTCAGATTCGCTTTAGGTACGCTGACGAAGGCAAGCCGTTCTTCATCGACCTTTTCGTTTATGATTTCGTACCTTCTAATTCCAAAACCTTGCTTAAGGCTTACGGCGAGATTCGCTTGGCTATGGTGGAAGCCATGAGGGGTGATTCCCGGCTTGACGCCTGGCATGCTGCCACCTTCGCTCAGGTTGAGGAGAGTCCGGATATCAATGCTGCCTTCGAAGAGGGCAACCACGCGCTTCGCTCCCTCGGTTTTGGGTGTAATGAAGAGGAGGCTCGAGGCCTGGCGTGGGGGATAGAGAACATGGATGGGGGAGCAGCGTATCCCTGGTCGCTATTTCCCATAAATGATGTGTTCCCCCTTCGTCGCTTGCATTTTGAGGGCGTTGAGTGCTTTGTGCCCAACAATCCCGAAGGAATGCTTACGCGCGTTTACGGCGACTACCTTCTTTTTCCGAAAGATATAAGAACCCATTACAAACATGTGTCGCTTGAGGATGAGTAGAACTTCACCGGCGCTAGGAGAAATGAAGGAAAACTGCCCCCAGCTCTGCCCAACCGATGAGGGCCATGAGGGCCATGAACGCCTGAGGGGGCACCTTTTCTAAGGGGGTCTTCCATCGAGGAAGAAGGGCGAAGAGGGCAAGGAACACTGCTGGGATGAGGTAGCGCGACTGGTAATAATCCAAGGCGACGCTCTTGTAGTCCCATAGGGCGATGAAAGTGATGAAGCCGGTCAGGCAGGCGATGACAAGCATTGTGACTCGTTGCCATGCTTTGATTTTGACCAAGGGGCTTGAGTCGAAGAGGAATCCAAGGAAGAGAAGCGCTGCGCTGAGCATCCAGATTCTTGGAATAAGGACTACCGGCGGAACAAACGATCCATGCATGAGGGGCCATCCGAGGTTTCCCCCGAAGAACATACTCAGGTAGAAGACGCCTCGCTCAGTTGCGGTGTTCATTATGCATGGCCAAAGGTCGGCGAGCTGGCCGTTCGTAAGTAGATTATTAAGCGTCTCGCCATATCCGCGTGAGGCAATGAAGAAAACAGCGGCCATCAAGGCTATCGCGAAAATGCCCGGAAGAGCTAGTCTCAGTTTCCTACTCCCTATCTTGGGATAAAGCAAGAGCGCGGTGAGCACGAGGATGAGATAAACGTATTTGCAAACGGCGATGAGAGCGATGAATGCGATAAGCTGGATCCAGTGGATCGGCCGTATTCTCTCCGGTGGAAGGGAGAGCATACGGATGAGCTGTACGACGAAACAGAGTGCGCCTATATTGCACAGAACGTCTGCGGAGCATGATGCCTCCTGCTGGAGCAAGAGGGGGTTAAGGAGGAAGACGCTTGCCGCCCTTTTTCCAAAGGGAAGCGTCTTGAGCATCCAGGCGGCGGCTCCAAGGTAGACCAATCCGTCAGCGAGTCGGCAGACAAAGAGCATGAAGAACCCGTTGACATTGAGGAGCTTGCCGAGCGATGCAATGGCAGAGGGTATCAAGTAATTGATCGTTGAATAGGCGCTGGCGGTAAAGTCCGTCGGCTTCACGTCGTCGTAAGAGAATGGCGAAAAGAGGAGCTCTCCCATTGCGGTATAGCCTTCGATCCATTCATAGGCATCAGGCAATTGGGAAGGAACGAGTAGCTCGCTCATACTTTGATTGTTGAACACGCGATTGATATGCGTGAATTCGTCGGGGATGGTGAAGGGTGGTATGAAGATGGCGTAACCGCAGAGCAAGGGAAGAGCGATAAAGAAGAAACAAAGTGAAGTGCTGTGGCGAACTTTGCCCCAGAGGCGTGCGGGGATGATTAGGGAGGAGGCCAAGAAGACCCCGGCCATTGCGAGACAAAGCGTGTCGGCGTTCTCGAACGTGGGATCTAGGTAGACTTGACTGCCTAGAAGGCTAATGCCGGCAATGGAGAGAGCTGCGTAGGCGGCGCAGAGTGTTGGCGTCTTCAGTCGCGAAAACTCAGGATGCATGGGGCCTGTTCTCCTCGGATCTAGGGGACAAGGTTTCTGATGAGGGGAATCTTCTTAATTATGAGGACAAGCATAAGCGCGCTTGCGTAAATGATAAACGGGCATACAAGCCGCACAAACATGCTTGCGGGGGAGACCTCTCCGAGTCCAAAAATGAGGTAGTCGAGAAGAATCTTATGAATGAGATAGATGCCGAAGCCGCAGCCGGCGATGGAGGCGATGGCTGCAGCATGGCGCTCGAGGAAGATATATGACGGGATTTGCTTGAAAGCCAAGAAAACAGCAACGGAGGGGAAGAAAGCGAAGACAGTGTTGTAGTCAAAGAGAACTCTCACGGTGAAGCCCGCCTCGTAGGAGGCCTGGTAGGTGTATGCGTAGCGAAGCGCCAGGAACAGGATGCCGAGCGCATAGCAGGTAAGGCGACTTTTGCGAGAGATGCTCTGGGTGGCAAGAAGGTATCCGAGTATCGCATAGGTGACGAAGCCGCCAGCGACGGGCAAGTTAAATGCTCCCGACCAGGGAAGATCGAGGGCCTGGCAGAAATAAGGGATGAAAAACGTGAGCAGAAAAGAGGTGATTACCAGGTACCACAGCGCCTTGGTGCTCTGAGCCAAAAGGGAAAGAATGGGCATGGCTAGAGTGATAGAAATGATGGCGAAAAAGAACCAGTAGATTGGTTCGATAGAGCAGTTCATGAAATCTGTGAGGAAGCCAAGGATGCTTAGGGAACTGCCTCCTGCGATACATCGGATAAGGTAGATGATGCCTGACCAAGCAACGAAGGGGATGAGGAGCTTCTTCATCCGTCGTTTGAGAAAGGTCTTCGTGTCATATTTCGCTCGATACTCCATGTTGTTTGCCCCGGTAAGCATGAAGAAGATGGGAACGGCCCAGTACATGACGACCTCGACGGCAAGCGCCTGATCCCATGCCGCTCCTGGCTGGAAGGAGTGGACGAGCGTGTTGCAATGGAGGCAGACTACGGCGAAGCATGCAAAGATGGTGAGCAGGTCAAAGTATAGAATTCTTTTTGCCACGGTGCCTCCAGACGATGCAAGCAATAGTGGCAGTATAATAACAGGTTATATTGCGTAATTATTAGTGTCGAATGGTAGGAGAATGGTGAGATTGTCCGCATTACCGAAGGTTTCGCTCGTTCTCTCTGTATACAACATGGAGGTTTGTCTTCGCGAGACGCTCGACTCAGTGCTGTCTCAATCTCATCAAGATATCGAGGTCATTTGCATAAATGATGGGTCTACCGACGGAACCCTTGCCATTCTGGAAAGCTATGCGGAGGCCGATTCGCGCGTTCGGATTGTTTCTCGGGAGAACCGGGGTCAGGGAGCGTCGCGCAATGAGGGCATCGCGTTGGCGACGGGAGGGTTCCTCATGCTTCTTGATGCCGACGATGTCTACGCTCCTAATCTCGTCGAGTCTCTTCTTCGGGGGATTATGGAAGCTGATGCCGATATTGCCGTCTGTCGTTCAGCTGAGATGGATCACGAGACCGGCGTGGTGGAATCCTCTCCTTGGACGGTAAGGGTCAATCAGCTGCCCGCGCAAGATCCCTTCTCGTGGGAGGACATGACGGATTATATCTTCACCGCCTTTGTTGGGTGGCCTTGGGATAAGATGTATCGTCGTTCCTTCGTTTTGGAGAACGGCCTTGAGTTTCCTGCCCTTCCCAACAGCGAGGATCTTGTCTTTGTCTTCCTTTCTCTTGTGCGGGCTCGAAGGATTACCTTCATCGACGAAGAGCTTGTTCGCCATCGAGTTGGTCGAAGCGGCTCAGTCTCAAACAGTCGAGCTCGAGCTCCCTTTGCGTTCTATGATGCGGGGTGTCTCCTCAAGGCTGAGCTGCAAAAAGATGTCGCCCAGTATGATCGTCTCCGGTGGGGTTTTCTGAATTGGTTTTTCGACTATACACTCTGGAACATCGAGACCATGACAGATGAGGATGTCAAGGACGAGATGGCTCGGGCCTTCGTTGGCGGATGTCTTTCTGAACTGGAGATGGGCAAGCACTGCAAGGCCTACTATTCGCTCGACCCCTTTAATATTCCTCGTTACTACGGGGTTCTTCAAGAGCTGATGGAGGAGGAGAATGAGCAGGTTCCTCGAAGACATGCGCTTCTTGACTCCCTTATCTCTCTTTTGACGAGTTGCAGGAGCCAAGGCTACCGTTTCGGCCTGAAGAGAATCTTGGCAAAGCTTCGTCTGGCGAAACCGCCGGTAATCGAGCAGCCGCTTCCTCCTCGCGGGGATAATTACTTTGCATTTGACTACAATCCTAAGGAGAAGATGAATGACTGACCATCCGTCCGTGAGCGTCGTCGTGCCTTGCTACAACGTGGCCGGGTACCTTCCCGAAACGCTCGACAGCCTTCTTGCTCAGACCTTGACGAATCTCGAGATCATTTGCGTCAACGATGGGTCTACCGACGAAACGAAGGATGTGATCCTTGAGTACGCTTCGCGTGATGGCCGGATCATTCTTGTTGATCGGTCTAACGGCGGTTACGGTTGCGCCATGAACGCTGGGATGGCGGAGGCCAGAGGTCGCTATGTCGGCATCGTGGAATCGGATGACTACGTGGCATCTGATATGTACGAAAAGCTCTATCGCTGTATTGAGGAGAATGAACTCGACATGGTGCGCTCGGACTTCTATAAGTTCTGGACGCGTCCTGATGGTACGAGGGAGGTGCGACGTGAGGAGTTGACTCCCAAGCAGGAGCAGTATAACGTGGTAATCGATCCGCGTGAAGAGAAGGACATCTTCAATGCCCAGATGATGAACTGGACAGGGCTGTACCGGGCGTCCTTCTTGCGTGAAAACGGTATTTGCCACCATGAGAGCCCCGGCGCCTCTTATCAGGATAATGGGTTTTGGTTCCAGACTTTTTGCCATGCCCGACGCGTGATGCTTTTGCCGGAGCCCTTTTATTATTATCGGCAGGACAATGCGGCCTCTTCCATCAACCAAAATAACAAAGTTTTCTGTATGCTTGACGAATACCGATGGATAGAGGATTGGCTGAGGTCAAATTCCGAGCTGGCGGATGAGTTTATCGGGCTATTCCACTACAAGAAGACCCATAACCTCAATTTTGCGTTCTCCCTTCTGGCTGAGGAGTTCCAGATGCCTTTCCTGGAGCGCTACGCTCAGGAGTATCGGGTTGCCCAACGCGCTGGCGAGTTGGATCAAAGCTTCTTCTGGCCCGATGAGTGGAAGACGGTTTGCGCCATTATGGAGGATCCAGAGGATTACCGCAGGAGCTTTAATGCTATTAGGATCGATGCGCCAATCGAAGACCGTGGTTGTGATTCTGGCTACAACGAGGCTCGTGAGAAGGGTCTCGTTTCGGCGTTTTTCTGGGTTGCGAGGAGCGAGGGGATTGGAGCTGCGGTTAAGGCAGTGTTGTCCTTCGCGAGGCGTTAGTTCGTCGGGAAACGTGCGAGGGCGTAGACCGTGTGGACGGAGTTCATTCTCAGCTTCCTTCTGGGTGCGGCATTGCTGGTCGTGCCGGGCGCGGCGGTGTGTCGGGGAGCCCGGGTGCCGTGGGCCTTCGCGCTGGCGGTGGCGCCGGGGTGCTCCGTCGCGCTCTACAGTTTGATCGCGCTGGGGTTCTCCCTGGCCGGGGTGACCCTCTCTGGTGTTGTTCTGCTGGCAGTCGCTTTGGTCGTGGCTGCTGCGGCATGGGGGGGCTTGCGCGCCCTCGCGCGGCGTGGGGTGCTCGGCCCCGGTCCCAAGGCGTCGCGCCCCTCTATACTCCTCGGCTGGGAGCTGGGCCTTTATGTGGCAGTGGGAGTGCTGGCGACTCTCCTCATCCTTGTTCGTCCCCTGAGCGATCCTGCCATGCCCACTCAGGCGTGGGACAACGTGTTCCATTTCGGTACCGTGCGCGCCTTTCTCGATTCGGGCGACTGGTCCTTCCTGAATGTCGCCCAGTACAAGACATCCGTCGACCTGGCCATCGACCCCTTCCCGGGTGCGAAGTTCTACCCGGCAGCTTGGCATGTGCTCGTGGCGCTGCTGGCGGATCTGCTCAAGGTGCCTGTGGTCGTGGCTGCCAATGCCGCCAACGTGCTGTTTGCGGGGGTTGTTTTTCCTGCAGGAATGTTTGCTCTCCTGAGCGTCCTGTTCCCCGAGCGCCGCTCCGCAGTGGTTCTGGGCGCGGTAGCTTGCGTGTCCTTCGTGGCGTACCCCTGGGCTCTCTACACCAGCTGGCAGTTGTTTCCCAATGCTGCCGCCTCGGCGGTGCTGCCTTCTCTCGTATTTCTCTTCATCGCGATGGGGGAGCGCTCGGGCGGTCTCGGAAGGCGCCAGCTTTCAACTCCCTTCGGTCTGATGCTTGTTGCCGTCGCCCTTCTCCAGCCTAATGCGGCCTTCTCAGCGGCGGTGTTTCTCGCGCCCTACTGCGTTTGGTTCGCCAGTCGTCTTCCGAAGCGGTTGCCCCTGATGGGAGGAAGGCCCGCGGTGCTTCGCGCCCTTGCCGGCGTGCTTGCGGCTGCGGCTGTCGCCGGGATCTGGCTCGCTCTCTATCGTGCTCCGTTCATGGCGGGGGTTGTCGAGTATCATTGGGCCTCCTATGCGACGGCCGAGGAGGCGCTCCATAACGGATTGACGCTTTCTCTGTCATACAACCCTCCCCAGTGGGTTCTGGGAGCTTTTGTGCTTGGCGGTTTTGTGGCTTCGCTTCAGCGTGGTCGAACTCGCTGGCTGTCGTTCTCCTACGTCTTTGCCCTTGTTATTTTCGTTGTGGCGACCTCAACTGATGGTTCTCTGAAGCACTTACTCGCCGGCTTCTGGTATACCGATCCCTGTCGTGTGGGCGCGCTGCTTGCGTTCACGGCGATGCCCCTCGCCGCGTTGGGGCTGTCTATCGTCTATCGGCTACTCACGAATTGGGCGAAAGGGCGTTTTCAGCCGGTTGCGCGAGTGGTCGGCTCTGTCGCAGTGGGTGCGGCCTGCTTTTGCGGAGCCTACTTCATTCCCGTGGAGCTGGGCGAGGATGACTGGAGATATGAGGAGAGCCCCTTCGAGTATCTGGAGAAACAGAACAAGCGACCTGCCATGCTCGAGGAAGCTGAAGCCAAGCGTCCCTACAGCGAGGAGAAGGCCGCGTTCGCGGAGAGGGTGAAGGCCATCGTGGGTGATGCCGTGGTAGTGAATCAGCCCTATGACGGATCGCTCTATCTCTACGGAGTGGACGGGTTGCACCTGCTGTACCGCTATATGAGCGGCTACGGCGAGGAGGGGGAGACTGCGGCCAGCCGTGTCATCCGCGAGCACCTGAACGAGTATGCGGGCAATCCGGTGGTGCAGGAAGCGGTTCGTCAGACTCGGGCTCGCTATGTGCTGATGCTCTCCGCCAATGGCCAGGGTGTCGGGCGTTTCAGCTGGGCGTACCAGCCCGATCAGTGGGCAGGCATCAACGCCATTAACCCCGACACTCCCGGGTTCACGCTTCTTCTAGCTCAGGGCAACATGCGTCTTTACCGCATTGACGGAGCTGACGGGACGGAAAGTGGTGAAGGGCTCCTGAAGTCAGGAGAAGGTTCTCGGGCGCTATCGGATGACACCTCCGATAATGATGATGTTGGCCTGACAGGCGCCGGAGGCGCGGGAGACGTTGTCCCTGTGTAATCCCCCTGAAGTTGGGGCATGCTCGCTCTTCTCGTACTACAATAATTCGTTGGCGCCAAAAAGGGCGTCGCCGACATGCTGTCGAGGGGTACGGGGAACACATGGAACCGAGGATCTTGGCGATCATTCCGGCCTACAACGAGGAGGAGAACATCGTCTCCACCGTTGAAGATCTGCGTGAGAACGCGCCGGGGGTCGATTACGTCGTCATCAACGACGGATCGAAGGACTCCACGGGCGAGATCTGCCGCGAGCGCGGCTACAATTGCATAAACCTCCCGGTCAACCTGGGGCTGGCCGGCGGGTTCCAGACGGGCATGAAATATGCTCTGCGCCACGGCTACGACTACGCGGTCCAGTTCGACGCGGACGGCCAGCATTCCGCTGCCTACGTGCTGCCCATGGTGCGCCACGCGCAGGAGACGGGGTCGAACATCGTCATCGGCTCGCGGTTCTGCGCCCAGAAGAAGCCCTTCTCGGCCCGCATGATGGGCTCGGCGCTCATCACGGGCATGATCCGCCTTACCACAGGCGAGCGCATCCAAGACCCGACCTCGGGGATGCGCCTGTTCGACCGCACGATGATCCCCCTGTTCGCCAACGAGCTGGACTACAGCCCCGAGCCGGATACCATCGCGCTCGTCGCCCGCAACGGAGCCAAGGTGTCCGAGGTGCAGGTGGAGATGCGCGACCGGGTGGCGGGGGAGAGCTACCTCAACTTCACCAAGTCCATCTCCTACATGCTGCGGGTGTGCTTCTCCATTCTGCTCGTCCAATGGTTCAGGAAGGATCCCAGCTAGTGCTTACGTTGCTTCTGGTGGCCGGTGCCGCCCTCACGCTGGCGTTCGTCATCCTCAAGGTGCGAAAGTCGGAGATCAAGACGTCGGACACCGTGTTTTGGTTTCTGTTCGTCGCGTGCCTGCTGCTTTTGGCCGTATTCCCGCAAGTTGCCTTCTGGCTTGCCGATGTGTTTGACGTGCAATCGCCTTCGAACCTGGTGTTCCTCGTTATCGTGGCTATCCTGCTCATCAAGGAGTTCACCGCCTCCGTGGAGATTGCCAAGCTGCGCAGCAAGGTAACCTATCTGGTGCAGGAGATTGCGCTGATGGAGAACGAGGGGAAAGATTCCTCTAATGGATCCTAAGACGGTTCTCATTTTCTCTCCCCTCTATGCGCCCAGCCTTGGTGGCGTAGAGCAGTATTCTCGTCATCTGGCGGAGGCGCTCGTCAAGCAGGGGTATCGAGCTGTGGTGGTGACGTCCAACGTGTCTGGGCTTTCGCCGAGGGAGGTTGAACCGAGTGGCGTGGAGGTGGTACGCCTCCCTTGTCGCAGCTTAGTGGGGGGACGCTTCCCGGTTCCTCGAAAGAACGCAGATTATCGGACTCTTTTTGGCGAGTTGATGGATGCGTCCGTGGCGGGCGTTGTGATCAATACGCGCTTCTATGGTCATACCCTTGAGGGCTTGCGGCTTGCTGAGGCTTTGGATGTTGTTCCTGTGATTATCGATCATGGCTCGGCGCATCTCACCTTCGGCAATAGCTTACTCGATGTAGCGGTTCGTGCTTACGAGCATGGGATAACGAGAAGGGTCAAGCGTCATCGGGCCGCTTTCTACGGCGTCTCTGCGGCCAGCTGTCGCTGGCTCACTCATTTTGGCATCGAGGCGCAAGGCGTGCTGAGCAACTCCATTGACGCTATGGCATTCCGCGAACGATCGTCTGGTCGTGACTTTCGTGCGGAGTTGGAGCTGCCGCCGGATGCGTTCGTCGTAGTCTTCACGGGGCGTTTTACGCCGGAAAAGGGCATCAGGCCGCTTATGGGAGCCGCTGCCCGGCTACTGGAAGAGGAAGACGTCTTTTTCTTGCTAGCTGGAGATGGTCCTCTGGCGGCGGAGGTCTCCGGTCGGGCCTTGCCTAACGTGAAGCCGGTCGGTCGTCTGGACTCATCTGATATTTCCGCTCTGATGGCCTGCGCCGACGCATTTTGCCTGCCGACACGCTCGGAGGGGTTTTCGACCTCCCTCCTGGAGTGTGCAGCCTGGGGTGTGGCGCCTGTTATCACTTGTGTGGGCGGTGTGGAGGAGCTCGTGCCAAGTGATGGTTATGGCATCGTGCTTCAAGAAGCCTCGTCAGAGGAGGTTGCCTCGGCTCTTTTGAGCTTGAGGGATGATCGGGCGCTTTGCCGAAAGATCGGGAGCAACATCCGGGCTCGTGTTGAAAGAGGGTTCTCCTGGGCGGCCGCCGCGGGGAGAACTGTGTTGGCCTGTGCCGAAGCGCAGACGCGGAAAGGAACGCTGTAGTTTACGATGGAAGCACTTGCTGACGCGCTGTCGCTTATCATGCAGCCCTGCTATGACCTGACGGGGAACTGGTGGGTTGCCATCCTCCTGTTCACGGTCATCGTGAAGGTCATCCTCATGCCCATGGCGCTCTGGTGCCAGAAGAACGCCATCGTCATGGTCAAGCTCATGCCCGACCTCAACCGCCTGAAGGTGAAGTACTTCGGCGATGCCGAGACCATCGGCGAGAAGCAGAACGAGCTGTACAAGGAGAAGCACTACCACCCGCTGCTCTCGCTCGTGCCGCTGGCGGTGCAGATCCTCATCCTGTTCGGCCTGGTGGATGTCATCCACCGCATCACGGACAACGGGGCGCCGGGCACGGAGTTCCTCGGCATGATCCCCGTTGAGGACGGCGGCCTCTCGTGGGTGATGCCCGTCCTGGCCGGCATCTCGGCCATCATCATGGGCTTTGCCCAGAATCGCATCAACCCGCTTCAGCGCGAGCAGTCTCGCGCCGAGAAGAACACCACCAACGGCCTATCCATCGCCCTCTCCTTCTTCCTGGGCATCTTCGTGGCGGCGGGCATGGCGTTCTACTGGATCTGCTCCAACCTCACTTCCATCGCCGTGCAGGCGCTTTGCAACATCATCATTAAGCCGCGCAAGCACATCGACTACGACGACCTGGCCGCCAGCCGCGAGGAGCTGGAGGGGCTCAACGCCCTGGCCGGCCCCAAGCGCAAGTGGTACCAGCGCGACCCGCTGGCCAAGCGCGAGAAGACGGACTACAAGCGTTTCTTCAGCATCGTGGACAAGCACCTCGTCTTCTACTCCGAGCGCAGCGGCTTCTACAAGTACTTCAAGGGGGCCATCGAATGGCTCCTCGACAACTCTGACGTGCGCATCCACTACGTGACGAACGATCCAAACGACCAGATCTTCGCCATCGCCGAGGAGCAGCCGCGCATCTTCCCCTACTATATCGGCGAGCAGAGGGCCATCACGCTCATGATGAAGATGGACGCCGACGTGGTGGTGGCCACCCTCGAGGACCTGGAGAACTACTACCTCAAGCGCTCCTACGTGCGCAAGGACATCGAGTACGTGTTCTTCTTCCATCACATGACCTCAACGCACCTGACGCCCCATGAGGAGGCCTTCGACCACTACGACGCGCTCTTCTGCGCGGGGCCCCATCAGGTGGCTGAGGTGCAGGCGGCCGAGCGGAGGCGCGGCCTAGCGCCCAAGCGGCTCGTGGAGGGCGGCTACGACCTGCTCGACCAGGAGATCGCCGACTACGAGGCCCTGGCGGGCCGTGAGAACGAGCGCCCCGTCATCCTCATAGGTCCCTCGTGGCAGGAGGACAACATCCTCGACAGCTGCGTGGACGACCTCATCGGGTCGGTGCTGGGGAAGGGCTACCGCATCATCGTGCGCCCGCATCCCGAGTACACCAAGCGCTATCCGGCCCGCTGGGAGGCGCTTCAGGCTCGCTGGGCCGACGAGGATCCGGCGGAGCTCTTCTTCGAGAGCGACTTCAGCTCCAACGAGTCCACCTTCTCCTCTGACATCCTGGTGACGGACTGGTCGTCCATCTCCTGCGACTTCTCGTTCTCCACCTTGAAGCCGACCATCTTCATCGACACGCCCATGAAGGTGGGCAACCCCGACTGGGAGAAGCTGGACATGGAGCCGACCGACATCTCGCTGCGCAACCAGATCGGACGCTCGCTCACCTTAGACAAGGTGGATCGCTTCGCCGACGAGGTGGCCTCCATGCTCTCCGAGCGGGAAGCGTGGCGCGAGCGCATCCGCGAGGTGCGCGCCGGGTTCGTGTTCAACCTGGGGCATGGTGCCCGGACGGCGGGGGAGTTTCTGCTGGAGACGGTGCTCGATAAGCAAGATCAGCGTGCGGCGGACAGGCCTTCCTCCGGGAGGCACGCCGCCGCGCCTGCGGCCGAGGACGGAAAGGCGGTGGCATGATGGCGGCCCGTTTCATGCTGCGCGCCTATGACGCGCTCTGCCTGGCGCTGGTGGCGCTTGTCCTGACGGCTTTGCAGCCCGGCGTTGCCCTCGCCTACGTCGACCCGTCGGTCATGACCTACACCATCCAGGCGCTCGCCGGCGTCGCCGTGGCCCTGAGCGCGGTGCTCGGCGTGGCTCTGCGCCGCAGCCGGCGCGTCATCATGCGTCTGCTGCATATCGACGAAAACGCGAACAAGGAGGTGGAGCCGCCGGTCAGTCGCGTGGTGTCTCGGGCCGACCGGGCCGCCGTCCTTGCTGCGGCTGATGAGGGGGCGCGCCAGGCGAAGGAGCGCCTGCGTCGCGGGAAGCAGCCCCGTCGGCTGGGATGGGGCCGTCGCTTCGGCTTGGCCCTGGCGGCGAGCGCGTTTCTGGTGGGTACCGTGTTCGTGGTGGCACCACTCGAGGTGGTGGCCGGCAGCGCGACGAGCCTCGTCTTCTCCCTGGCAGATGCGTGGCCCATCATTCTCGTGGCCGGGTGCGTCGGCGCTGTGGCCTTGGCCCTCGTGGCGTCAGCGGTGCGCGGGCGCGCCTTCGACGTGGTGCTCACGCTCATCGTGGCCGTGGGGCTGTGCTGCTACGTGCAGGCCCTCTTCCTCAACCAGTCCCTCCCCATCGCCGACGGCAGCCCGCTCTACCTGGAGTGGTACAAGACCATCACCGTCATCAGCACGGCGGCGTGGGTTGCCATCATCGCGGGGCTTCTGGTGCTTTGCCGCTGGAAGACGGGGGTGTGGCGCTCGCTTACCGTGGTGATCAGCCTCTGCCTCATCCTGGTGCAGGGCGTGGGCGTGGCAAGCCTCTTCGCCTCCGAGGAGCAGCGTGTGCCCTCTGAGTACGTGCTCACCAAGGAGGGGCTCTACGAGGTGGGCTCGGAGAGCAACGTCATCGTGTTCGTGCTGGATACCTTCGACACCAAGCTGATGAACCGCCTGCTCGAAAACGATCCGAATCTGCTCGACGACTTCACGGGCTTCACCTACTTCGAGAACTCCACCGGCTCGATGATCCCCACCCGCTACGGCGTGCCGTTCTTGCTGTCTGGGCGGATGCCCGAGCCGGATGAGGACTTTGACGTGCTGTGGAACAACTGGTATGCGGGGACGGAGTTTCTTCCCGACATAGCCAAGGCGGGCTATGCCGAGGGCGTCTATACTGATTCGCTCGGCAGCCAGGCGGCCCATGCGACGGTCGACGAGTACGTTGACAATATCCATCCCTCGAACGAGGTGGACTCGAGCTCGCTCGATCCCTGGGGGCTCCTGGATGCCGTGGAGAAGATGGCTCTTTATCGTGACGCTCCTTGGTTGCTGAAGCCTCTGTTCTGGTTCTACACCGACGAGGTGAACAACAAGGCGGCGAATGCGGGCGAGGGGGATGTCGCCCCCTACGTCATGAACGACTGGGCGTACTATGAGGGGCTGCTCACGGACGGCCTGAAGGTGTCGGAGTCTGATGACAAGGCGTTCCGCTTCATCCACCTGCTTGGCGCCCACTACCCCTTCGTCCTTGACGAGACGGGCCATGTGGCGTCCTCGGAGACAAATCAGGATCGACAGAGCATCGGCTCGATCAAGATGGTGTCCGAGTACCTCGCGCAGCTCAAGGCCCTGGGGCTCTACGACGAGGCGACGATCATCGTGACGGCCGATCATGGCGACTGGTACCTTGCCGACGAGATCCATGAGCCTTCGACTCCCATCCTGCTCGTAAAGCCTTCGGAGAACGCGCAGCAGGCGGCTCAGCCGCTCAAGGTGTCGAAGGTTCCAACGGGACATGTCGACTACCCGGCCACCGTTATCGATGCCGTTGGCGGCGACAGCAGCAAGTACGGCCCCACGGTTTTCGAGGTGCCCGAGGGGTCGCGCGACCGTTACTACTGGATGACCGCGAGCGACGGCCGTCACGACTTGGTGCTCAGGGAGTACCTGATCAACGGCGATGTCCTCGACTTCGATGATTGGGAGCTGACGGGCAGGGAAATAGATCTCCACCCCTATGGGTAAGGCATGCTGGCCGAAAGCATCGTTACGAAGGATTCTAGCTATCTGCCTCCCATTGTGTCCCATCGCCGAAGTCAAGAAACTTCGGCAGATGGGTACGACGATCTTCTGGTGCGGGAAGGGCCCGCCAGTCCCCGTATGTCGCCTCAAGGTAGGCCGTCGTTTGTCCGGGTGCCGGGAAGTCATGTCCCTCAAATTGAACCGTCGCCATAGGGAGAATCGCATCTATGGGGAAGGGCGTCATGTTCGGCCATGCAAGGGTTAGGACCTCGCTGCAGGTTTTGTCATCAGAAAGAATCGATCTCCCGTAGCGTGCCTCGATGACTTCGGGGGAGGAGGCTGCACGCACGAGATGGTGGGCGATGCGGCATCCTGCCTTCTCGAAGGAGCCAAGTGCGCCTCGATGGGGGACGACGATGGTTTTCGCGTGGTAGAGATAGGCCATGGATTGCCATGTTCTGGCATTGTGCAATTGCCTTCTGCGCTGCTCGGGGCTTGCGGCAAGACGATCGTAGGGGAAGATGTCCACGAAGATGCCCTGGCTACAGCCTGCCTCGAGCGTCTCGTCAGTGAGGAATTGCGTACCGTCCTTGTAAATCTTTCCGAACATGGCGGCATAGCCGGGTGTGTTAGAAGCATCGTGGTAGGAGAAGCCGTCAGGGAGGTCCTGTTTCGCTAGCGCAACGAATCGGTCGTAGTCCTTGCGAAGCATTCCTACGTCTACGTCGTCGTCCCAGGGGATAAATCCGCCGTGCCTCACGGCTCCTAAGAGCGTTCCCCCGTCAAGAAACCACAAGACGTCGTGTTCGGCGCAGAAGTCGCGAAGTATGAGCAGAATCTCCAGTTCTGTGGCCTGCAGCTTTTTCAGAGCTTCGTCTCGATTCATCGGCTCCTGGCCTTTCTAGATTGCAGGTTTCTCGCTAAGAAAAATGCCATCATAGCGCTTCCGATGCCGTAGGCGATAATGGTGGCAAAGCTGGCGCCGTTCATGTTCCAGGTGTTTACGCAAAACCATGTGGCCGGCAGACAGGCTGCGAAGGCGACGACGTTAGCAATAAGGTTTTCTCGCATTTGACGCACGGCGATAAGCAGATCGCTGAGGAAGGCGATATAGGCGGCGGTGCCAGAGCAGATGATAGCGGGAACGAGCAGATAGCTATAGGGGACGATGCTCTCACCGAAGACGAGTTGCAGGAGCGGTTTTCCAAGCAGCCCAAATCCGAAGGCGGCTACCACAAAGACAGCCAGGATGGCCGCGGATGCTTTGCCTAGAAGTCCGAGAAACCCGAGGGTGTCGCGTTCGTCATATTTCTCAGCGAAGATGCCAAGCAGGGGTGCGTAGATGTAGCTAGCGCATGCTTGGATGATAACAACAGGCGTGCAAACTGAAGCATAGACGCCCAGAGAGGAATCCCCCCACGTAGCTGCTAGATACTGCCGGGCAATCGTGGAGACGGAGAAGCAACAGACCATGCCGATGACAGCAGGAAGGCACTCAACGGCTAGTTTTCTGGTGGATGAGATTGTTATGAGAGGGCGAATGTCGTCGAGCGATGACGCTTTGCGTACGTCGTAAACAATGACAGGGAATGTCACAACAATCATGGAGAAGATGGCAAGCTCGAGACTTCCGGTTGCCCAAAGCGTGAGAGCGAAAGCGGCGAGAAACAGAATGCCTCGAGCGAGCATGGATCGACCGCAGTAATCCATTCTGAAGTGCTGCTGGTCGACACCATGCAGCACATCAATGAATGTGTCGCCGCAGCGAAACACCACATAGAGGAGAACGGCTGCATAAGAGTCGGGCGAACAGGTGATGAGCGTATATACGATGGTAACGAGAAGAGCTGCGGCGGTGGTGACGATGCGAAACCCGACATATTCGCGCGCTGAGACGATGCGATGGACGTCGGATACTTGATAGGAGCGTATCTTGTAGAGGGCAATGGGGGCGGCTATGTTCGAAACGGCCATACCGAGGGCTAGGATGCCTGCAGCATCATAGTTAGGTGAGAGGCGAACCACCAGGACGGTAAGTATCCACTGGCAAAGGGAATAGCTGAACGAACCTGCTGAGTTCCAGAGGAGATTTTTCTTGATGGAGAGGCCGGTCATGAGATAGGGGGTCTTCTTCCGTTGTCGCAATTACTCTGCATACCGCGTATTAGCATAGTTAATTGAGGGGATCATGCTTGAACGCATTACCGAATCCAGGAAATAAGCGCGCCTTTAGTAAGTCCGCACTCCTCATTTGTTCATAATACATATCAAATTGTATTATTATGAACACGTTTGCCGAATGATGGGAGATGGGGATGAAGGCAATCGAGTTCAAGGTACTCCAGGAGCTTCTGGCTGAAAGCGCGCCTACCCAGCGGGAGCTTGCCGAGGCGGTGGGCGTATCCCTCGGCGCTGTCAACAAGGCCCTCGGGGCCCTGCGCGATGGCGGCCTCGTGAGCGGAATGACCGTTACGGAGGAGGGCCGGGCGGCGCTTGAACCCTATCGCGTCGATAACGCCATCATCATGGCGGCGGGGCTCTCGTCCCGCTTTGCGCCCATCTCCTACGAGCGGCCCAAAGGTGTGCTCAAGGTAAGGGGAGAGGTGCTCATCGAGCGTCAGATCCGTCAGCTCCAGGAGGCCGGCATCGGCGACATCACGGTGGTGGTGGGGTATAAGAAAGAGGAGTTCTTCTACCTGGAGGACAAGATGGGCGTGCGCGTCGTCGTTAACGACGAGTACGCCTCGCGCAACAACAACTCCACGCTGCGCAAGGTGCAAGACCGGCTCGGCAACACCTACATCTGCTCCTCGGACGACTACTTCACCGAGAACCCCTTCGAGCCCTTTGTCTACGCTGGCTACTACGCCTCCGAGTTCGCCGAGGGCGAGACGGAGGAATACTGCATGGAGGTGCAGGGTCGCGATCGGAGGATTGTCGAGGTGAGGCGATCGGGCAATCGTGACGCATGGACGATGCTTGGGCACGTCTACTGGGATCGGGCGTTCTCCCAGGCCTTCGTCGCGCTGCTTGACCGTATCTACGATGATCCGGAGACGGCACCGAAACTCTGGGAGGACATCTACGCCGAGCATATAGGCGAGCTGCCCCCGCTGGTTCTGCGCCCTTACGACAAGGGCATTATCTGGGAGTTTGACTCGCTCGACGAGCTGCGCGAGTTCGATCCCGACTTCATCGACAACGTCGACTCGTCCATCATGGACAACATCTGCGACGTGCTTGGCTGCGCTAAGGGCGCTATCCGTTCCATCGCTCCCATCAAGCAGGGGCTCACCAACCTCTCGTTCCGCTTCGACGTCGACGGCAAGACCTACGTCTACCGCCATCCCGGGGCTGGCACTGACGAGATCATCAACCGCGAGAGCGAGACGTTCTCGCAGGACGTGGCGCGCCGCCTCGGCATCGACGACACGTTCATCCACGAGGACGCCGTCGAGGGCTGGAAGATATCCGCCTTCATCGACGGCTGCGAACCCTTCGACTACCACAACGACGACCATCTGCGCCGCAGCATGGAGATCGCGCGTCGCCTGCACGGCTGCGGCGAGGCATCTCCTTGGGACTTCGACGTGTACCAGAAGGCCGTCGAGATCGTGGCGATGCTCAAGACGCGTCCCTTCGAGGACTTCGACGAGTTGGCTGCCATGGCTGCAGAGCTCTACGAAGACGTGTGCGCCGACGGCGTGGAGCCGTGCCTGTGCCACAACGACTTCTATGAGCCCAACTTCCTTGTGCGCGGCGACGAGATGCACCTCATCGACTGGGAGTACTCGGCCATGTCCGATTACGCGAGCGACCTGGGCACCTTCGTCTGCTGCTCCGATTATGACATCGATGACGCCCTGCGCGCCTTCCGCTTTTACTTCGGCCGGGAACCGACGCCCGAGGAGGCGCGGCACTGCCTGGCCTACGTCGGCATATCGGCCTACTACTGGTTCGTGTGGGCACTCTACAAGGACGACTCGGGAGAGCCGGTGGGGGAGTGGCTCTACCTGTGGTATCGCGCTGCCAAGAAGTTCGGCCGTGTGGCCGTGGATCTGTACCGTGCTGCGTAAGGCGCGCAGCGCGATTAGATAAAAGGAGAAGGAATGGAACTCATAGGAACTATCGTCGTCTACATCATCATGGCGTGCGCCCTTGTTGGCTGCATCGCCTCGGTCGTGAGGCCGGAGAGCGAGCTCGGTCAGCAGTTCGTCGCCGGCATCGACTCCATCGGCCCCATCTTCCTGCCGGTTGCCGGTATCATGGCCGCCGCGCCCTACCTCACGGCGTTCGTGAGCACGGTGTTCGGCCCGGCTTATGGTCTCTTGGGCGCTGACCCGGCCATGGCGGCCACTACGTTCATCGCCGTGGACATGGGCGGCTATCAGCTGGCTGACGCCCTGGCACAGACGCGCGAGAGCTGGATCATGGCCATGATGACCGGCTATATGGCTGGTGCCACCATCGTGTTCACCATCCCCGTCGCGCTCAAGATGCTTGAGAAGCGTGACCGCAAGTACCTGGCGCTCGGCGTGATGAGCGGCCTGCTCGCCATTCCCATCGGCGTGCTCGTGGCTAGCGTCATCATCGCGCTCGCCCACCCGGTGGTGCGCGAGACGGTGTCCACCAACGTCGAGGCCACCTATATGCTGGCGCTTGAGTTCGGCACCATCGGTCTCAACCTCGTGCCGCTCATCATCATCTGCGTGCTGCTGGCCGCGGGCCTCAAGTTCAAGCCCGACGCCATGATCAAGGGCTTCATCGTGTTCGGTCGTGTGATGGAGAGCGCGCTCAAGATCGTGTTCGTGCTAGTGGTTATCGAGTACTTCACCGGCGTCTTCACCACGACGCTCGGCGGCTTCGGCTTCGATCCTATCATCGCCGACGAGGCTGACATCTTCCGCGCCCTGGAGGTGTCGGGCGCCATCGGCATGATGCTCTGCGGCGCATTCCCCATGGTGTACCTGATCAAGCGCTACCTCGCCAAGCCCCTTGCCAAGATCGGCGGCGTGTTCGGCCTCAGCTCCGATGCGACCACCGGTCTCTTGGCCGCCTCGGCCAACGTGCTGGCGGCTCTGGCCATGATCAAGGACCTCAAGGCCAAGGATAAGGTCATCGTCATGGCCTTCGCGGTGTGCTGCGCCTTCCTCTTCGGTGACCACCTGTCGTTCACGGCGAACTTCCAGCCCTCGCTCATCGTGCCCGTCCTGGTGGGCAAGCTCGTCGCCGGTGTGTGCGCCATCGCCTTCGCGTTTTTGCTGGCCGTGAAGAAGGCTGAGTCCCTCGAGCTGGAGGACAAGGACGAGGAGGCTCGCGGCCTCGAGGGTAAGCAGGGCGAGGTGGCCGTGGACTACTTCACGGACGTGTAGGCCAGCCATTACCTGGTCATGTCGTGAACAAAGGGCCCGGCTGGTGATGCCGGGCCTGCTCCACTGTTCATAATAGTACGCGGAAGCAGAGGACGAGACACTTTCGATCATTGTTTGGAGAGTGGGGCGGTATGACCGACGAGTTCAAGCCCAGGCACGTCATCGTCACGGGAGGGGCCGGCTTCATCGGCTCCAACTTCGCCCGCTGGGTGGCGGAGAACACCGACTGCCGCGTGACCGTGCTGGACAAGCTCACCTACGCGGGCAACCCGGAGAACCTGGCGGGGCTCGACCCCGACCGCGTCAGGCTTGTGGTGGGCGACATCTGCGACGCGGCCCTGCTCGACGAGCTCGTGCCCGAGGCGGACGCCGTGGTGCACTACGCGGCCGAGAGCCACAACGACAACTCCATCGCCGGGCCGGAGCCGTTCGTCCGGACCAACGTCCAGGGCACCTTCGAGCTGCTCGAGGCGTGCCGGCGCCACGGCAGGCGCCTGCACCACGTCTCCACCGACGAGGTCTACGGCGACCTGGCCCTCGACGACCCGGCCCGCTTCACCGAGGAGACCCCCTACCGCCCCTCGAGCCCCTACAGCTCCTCGAAGGCGGCCTCGGACATGCTCGTGCGCGCGTGGCACCGCACCTACGGGCTGCCCGTGACCATCTCCAACTGCTCCAACAACTACGGGCCCTACCAGCACGTGGAGAAGTTCATCCCCCGCCAGATCACCAACGTCCTCGACGGCGCGCGCCCCAAGCTCTACGGCGACGGGCGCAACGTGCGCGACTGGATCCACACCGAGGACCACTCGAGCGCCGTGTGGGCCATCCTCACGCGCGGTCGGGTGGGGGAGACCTACCTCATCGGCGCCGACGGCGAGCGCGACAACGTCACCGTGCTGCGCGACATCCTGCGCGCCATGGGGCGGCCCGAGGACGACTTCGACTGGGTGCGCGACCGCCCCGGCCACGACCGGCGCTACGCCATCGACGCGGCCAAGCTGCGCCGGGAGCTGGGCTGGGAGCCGGCCCACACGGACTTCGCCGAGGGGCTCGCGCAGACCATCGCGTGGTACCGGGACAACGAGGCGTGGTGGCGCCCGGCCAAGGAGGCGCTTGGCAAGAAGGCTGACGTTTTTTAGGGGAGGGGGGCGAAGTGGGCTCGGATTTTTGTCCGAGCCCACTTTTTTAGAATACGTACACCTTGGTGCCGCGGGGGATGTTGTCGTAGATCCACTTGGCGTTCTGCAGCTCCAGGCGGACGCAGCCGTGGGACAGCTGCATGCCGACGCGGTTGTCCTGAGGGGAGCTGGGCGTCGGGCGCTTGTTGTAGAGCGTCGAGTGGAACAGGTAGTTGCCGCGGAACTGCGTGTAGTAGAAGCAGCGGGACGCGCCTGAGTCGAAGTAGTAACCCTTGCTTCCAACGGTGAAGTAGCCCTTGACGGTGGGGGTGGCCGGAGCGCCGGGGGCGCACAGCCAGCTCTGCTGGAGCGACCAATGGCCCTGGGAGCCGTGGTAGACGTTTACGCGCGTGTTGGCGGTGTCCACCAGGATGAGCCAGGGCGTAGAGCTCGCGATGCCCTGGGCCTTGGCGTTCATGGACGCGGAGGGGTCGATCCAGGCGCCGTTGGAGGCGAAGTCGTACCAGGTGCCGCCGATGCGCTGGCGTCCGGTCACCATGGCGCCGGAGCCGCTCAGGTAGTACCAGGTGCTGCCCAGTTGAAGCCAGCCGGTGGCCATGGCGCCGCTATCGCTCAGGTAGTACCAGGCACCGTTCACGGCCTTCCAGCCCGTGGCCATCTCGCCGTTCTTGGAGGGTTCGAGCCAGTACCAGGAGCCATTGACGGCGGCCCATCCCGTGCGGATGGCGCCAGCGCCGTCGGTCAGGTACCATTTGCCGTCCACCTGCACCCAGCCGGTGGCCAGCTTGCCGCCCTTGGCGGGATCGGCGTAGAAGCGGCATCCTGCGGCGTTCTGCCAGCCGGTGAGGGGCTTGTCGTCCTTGCCCTTGAGGGCGATGCCGCCATCGGCAAGTTTCATTCCGATGGCATTGAGGGCGCCGTTGGCGTCAGCGAAGAGCATGGTCTTGCTGTCCTTGGTGACCCAGGTGCGCGCGACCATAGCTCCCGAGGCGACGGAATAGTACTCCCTGCCGTTGGCCTCGTAGAATCCGGTGGCCATCTCGCCGTGTTTGGAGGGCTCGAGCCAATACCACTTGCCGTCAGGGCGGATCCAGCCGGATACGGTGGCGCCGGAACTGTCGGCCCAGTACCACTTATCGCCGATGAGCGACCAGCCGTTCATACGACAGGAGCCGTCGGGGCCGGAGGTGTACCAGCGGCCGTTGGCCTGGTAGAGTCCGGTGGCCATCTCGCCGTGCTTGGAGGGCTCGAGCCAGTACCACAGCCCATTGGGCTTGATCCAGCCGGAGGCCGTGGCGCCCGATGAAGTCGTCCAGTACCACTTGCCATTCACGAGCGACCAGCCGCCCATGCGGCAGGCGCCGTCACCGCCCGAGGTGTACCAGCGGCCATTCGCCTGATAGAGGCCGGTGGCCATGGCGCATTCGGCCGCGGGCTCCAGCCAGTACCATTTGCCGCGGTCGAGCAGCCAGCCGCGGTGCATGGAGCCGTTGCCGTTAAGGTAGTACCACTTGCCGCCGAGGAAGATCCAGCCGCCTGACTGCATGGCGCCAGAGCCGTTGGAGTAGTACCAGTTGCCCGTCGTGTCCTGGTAGCGTCCCGTGCGCATGAGGCCGCCCTGGGTCGGATCGAGGTAGTACCACGTGCCGCCCTCCTTGAGCCAGCCGGTACGGGCCTTGCCGTCGGCATTGCCGTAGTGCCACTGGCCCTTATCGTCCTTGTTCCAGCCGGGCTTGTAGGTGACGGGCTTCTCGGGCTCGGGCTTCGGATCCGGCTTGGCGTCGGGCTTGGGGTCGGGGGTCGGATCCGGCTTGGAGTCGGGAGTCGTGGGCTTTTCCTGATCGGTGGCCGGAGGAGTGGTGGGATCCTTCTCGTCTGTAGTCGGCGGTGTCTGCGTGCCCGAGCCGGTGTCCGGCTTGGTCGTCGGAGAGTCGCCGTCCGTCTCCCCGGCCTTGGCGTCCTCGTTGGCGTCGGTCACGGCCTCCTCGGGAGCGGCCTGTTCCGCGGCCCATGCCCCGAACAGGTGGGGGGACACGAAGAACGTGCCGCTCAACAGGAGGAGTGCGAGCGTCATCCCCATGACGCGATTGCCCAGGTGTTCCTTCTTATACATGCTATCCCCTTGCCTCGCATGGTTAACGATTCGATAACGTACGTCATTCTACTCCTCGACCCTCGTCTGCTGGGAAAGGATCGAGGAGGGGTCAGCCAGCCAACGCCCCATTGAGGGCGAACGAGTAGACCTTGCCATCGATGATCTGCCGGCCCGTCACCATGGCGCCGGAGCCGCTCAGGTAGTACCAGGTTCCGTCGAGCTGCAGCCAGCCGGTGCGCATGGCACCGGAGCCCGGCTGTAGGTAGTACCAGGTGCCTCCCAGCTTGAGCCACCCCTCGGCCATGGCGCCTGAGCTGCGGAGGTAGTACCAGGTGCCGTTGACGTTCTGCCAGCCGGTGAGCATGGCGCCGGAGCCGTTGGAGAGGTACCACGTGCCGCCCACCTGGTACCAGCCGGTGGCCATGGCGCCGCCGGGCTTGAGCCAGTACCACGTGCCGTTGACGAGCTTCCAGGCGTTCTCGGTCATGGCGCCCGAGGGCTCCAGCCAATACCAGGTGCCGCGGTCGTTGAGCCACCCGTTCGCCCGCATGGCGCCCGATCCGTCGGAGTAGTACCAGGCGCCGTTCGCCCGGTACCAGCCGGTGCGCATCTTCCCGTCGTCACCGAGCCAATACCAGGTGCCGCCCAGGTTGAGCCAGCCGGTCTGCATGGCGCCGGATGGGCCTAGGTAGTACCAGGTGCCGCGGTCAAGCAGCCAGCCGCCCGGGCGCATGGCGCCGGAGCTGTCGAAGAAGTACCAGGCGTTGCCGTCGTGAGCCCAGCCGATGGCCATGGCTCCGTTGGCGGTGAGGTAGTACCAGGTACCGCCCAGGGCCTTCCATTGGCTCTCAGTTGCCGTGGCGGAGCTTTCGAACCAGTACCAGCGGTTGTCGCGGGCTATCCAGCCGGAAAGAGGGGCCTGCTTGCCATTGACGTAGCTTGTCAGATACGGCGAGCTCGTACGGGTGCGAAAAGTTTGGTTTGCGCTGTCGACATTGGTGGTCAGTCCGTCCTTAGAGAACGTGACGACGATGGCCGGCTTGCCGTCTTGGGCGGCTTCCTCTGCGGTGAAGTGTCGTGCGTTGGCGGAGGCGAGGGCGGAGATGAGCTCGTTAGTCGCGTGGTTGTACTGTCCGGTCTGAACCGCGATGGCGCTCGGAGTGGAAGGAGACGCCAAGATCGCGCGAAGGTAGTTCGCCGAGTTCGATCCCGGGCCGCCATGGTGTCCTATCTTCAGAAGGTCGACGTGGCCGAGGGTTTTGGCCAGCGCATCCTCGTCCCCGTTGTAATTGTTAATGTCGCCGGCGAGGAAGGCTCGCTTTCCGAATGCCTCCACCTTCACGCCCCAGCAGAAGTCGTTGGCGTCGGCAGTGGGCTTCGTCTTGTATTCCTCATCATAGTTGACGATCTCGATATCCATAGCGCCGAGCTTGAAGCGGGCGGTTTCGGGGGTAAGGCTCTGAATGAGTTCGGAATCGGCGGTTTCGGCGGCGGAAACAAGCTGGTCGTAGACGTAGAGGTTATCCCAAAGACGGGGGTGCGACTTCCAGGCCGCGAGCGCCTTCGAGTCTGAGGGATCGGGGCGCTTGCCGCCCTGGATGTACTCGTCCTTGTACTCCGGGGTGTAGACGCGCTCGGGCTTGAACGTCTCGATGACGGTGTCGGCGCCACCGATATGGTCGCTATGGGGATGCGTGCCGATGAAGAAGTCGAGGTTATCCTCGGTGACGCCTACCTTTTTCATGTAGGCGACAAGCTGCTGCTCGACGCCGGCACCGTGGGTGATGCCGGGTCGCTCTGCCGGATAGCGTGGGTCGCTTCCGTCGGGATAGTCGCTGTCCTCGGCGGCATCCACCAGGCCGAACCGGCCGTTGGACTCCAGCAGGATGGCATCGGAGTAGCAGAACGAGAGCACATGAATGCGGGTTGCGCCGGGCGCCGAAGGCTTTTCAGGCGCGGGGGCCTCTTTGGCCTGAGGCGCTGGAGTCGCCGCCATGGCCTCGCGTGCCTCCCGAATCGCCCGGTCGTCGATGTCACGTTGGGTGAGCGTCGTCTCCCCACTTTCCCCAGGCGCAGCCAGGGCGGTGGCGGGGAGCGTGAGCGTGGTTGCCAGGGTGAGTGCGAGGGCGGCGCGGAAGGCGCGATGGGCGGTGGTTTTCTTGGCGATGGGGGTGCTGCAGTGCATAGTGAACGTTCCTCCGAGACGTTTGTTGACCTTACGTTACTTTTCCAAAGCTCGATTGTATCAAAATCACTGAGACTGCAAGGTCGTTCGTAGCGGCGCGAGGGTCGTTCGTTCACCTTATATATAAGCGTCTCGGCGTACCCGGGGAAGGCGCGTGGAAGGCGCCGAATATCGCGGCTTCTTCACACACCCCTAGGGGAAAGATGCTATGATCGGCGCACCGAGGGGGTCAAACGTTGTAGTCGACCAAATGCAGTCCGCCCCCGCTTGCTTTGCCGCGTCGAGCCTACGCGTCGTGTCTCCTGGGGAGTCGCGTCGAGGCCCTGCGTGACGTGGAGAAGGGTGATCTCACCATGGATTTTGCCATCAGACGAATCCCGCTCATTGCCATCACTGCGCTTCTGGCCGTCGCCCTCGCTCCTGCGGCGGCCCTTGCCGTTGAGCCTGACGTTGCGCCCGACGTCTCTGACCCCAACGCCGACGTTCCCACCAGCTGGCGCTACCAGGAAGGCGAGCCCGTTCCCGTGGAAGGCGACGAAGCGCCCATCATGACCCTCAGCAACGATGCGCGCGCCCTCGCTCCCTGGTCGAAGGGGCCTGACGGCTACGTGAACAGCCGCGGCGAGGTCATTCCCAACGCCACGCGCAAAGGTGTCGACGTGAGCGAGTGGCAGGGTCTCATCAACTGGGAGAAGGTCAAGGCCGATGGCATCGACTTCGCCATCCTGCGCGTGGGCTATCGCCGCAGCCTCCCCATGGTGGACAAGCAATGGCTGCGCAACGTCGCCGAGTGCGAGCGCCTGGGCATTCCCTACGGCGTCTATATTTACAGCTACGGCAAGACCGTGGCGGATGCGACGGCGGAGGCCGACCACATCATCGCCCAGCTCCAGAAGGGCGGCCACAAGCCCGTTTACCCCGTGTACTTCGATCTGGAGGAGAGCTCGATGGCCTCCACGTCTAACCGGGCGCTGCTGGGACAGATGGCCAAGGCGTTCTGCGAGAAAGTGGAGGCGGCGGGCTATCGTGCCGGCACCTACGCGAACCTCTACTGGTACAACACCTTCCTCACCGATCCGGTGTTTGATCGCTGGACGCGCTGGGTAGCCCAGTACAACTATCGGTGCGACTACAAGAAGCCCTATGACCTGTGGCAGTGCACAAGCCAAGGATCTGTTGACGGCATCGTCGGCAACGTCGACCTCGACTTCCAGATAGGCGCTAACATCGGAAAGCCCCTAGGCTGGCATCAGGAGGGCGGAACCTGGTACTGGTACCAGCAGAACGGCGAGCCCTTCAAGGGCGCGGCGGATAAGCCCGCCTGGCTTTACATATCCGGCCGCTGGTACCTCTTCGACAAGGACGGCAAGATGCTCACCGGCTGGCAGGACGTTGAGGGCCAGCGCTACTATCTGAACGGCTCGGGTGCCATGGAAATCGGCTGGCTCAACCTGGGCGGCACCTGGTATTACCTGAGCAGCTCGGGCGCCATGGCGAAGGGTTGGCAGACCATCGGCGGGTCGCGCTACTACCTGGGCGACGATGGCAAGATGCGCGTCGGCTGGGCTGACGTGGACAAGGATCGCTACTACTTCACCTCCTCGGGAGCGGCTCATTCCGGGGGTTGGCTCAGCCAGGGCGGCACCTGGTACTGGCTCGAGTCCGGCGGCAAGATGGCCAAGGGCTGGAAGGCCGTGGGCGGCACCTGGTACTACCTGGGCGATGACGGCAAGATGCGCACGGGATGGGCTCAGGTGGACAAGACCTGGTACTACCTGGAGGCTTCCGGTGCCATGCGCGCCAACGGCTGGCTCAGCGTGAACGGGTCGTGGTACTGGCTCGAGCCATCGGGCGCCGTGGTCGAGAACGCTTGGCGCCTCGTCGGGGGAACCTGGTACTACCTCAAGGCCGGGGGCTACATGGCCACGGGCTGGGTGCTTGTCGACAAGACGTGGTACTGGTGCGATGCCTCCGGCGCCATGCGCGCCAACGGCTGGCTCAACCTGAGCGGCACGTGGTACTACCTGAGCGGCTCCGGCGCCATGCTCACCGGCTGGATCAACCTGGGCGGCACCTGGTACTACCTGAGCAGCTCGGGCGCCATGGTGGCCAACGCATGGGTGGGAGACTACTATCTGACGGGCTCGGGCGCCATGGCCGTGAGCACGCAGATCGGGCCTTGGCGCGTAGGCGCCGACGGCCGCTGGATACGCTAGGGGACACGGCGCGCTGCGCGCCAAGGAGAAGGAAAGGGGAACGTCTTGCGCTCCCGTGAGAATCGACTTGCTCTGACCGGCGCCTTCGCGGCGCTCATGATGGCGGCGGCGCTGCTTCTCGGCGCCTCGGCCGCTTGGGCCACGGAAAGCGCGGAGGGGGAGGATCCCGGCGCCCAGGCCCGCTCCATCTCCTCCGCCCGCGTGATGGACAAGGCGGCTCCTGCCGCCAGCGCCGCCGATGCGGGCGGCGATGCCGGCGATAATGGCGATGACGGCAAGGAGGATCCCGACAAGCCCTTCACCATCGCCCTTGACCCCGGCCACGGCGGCAGCGACCCGGGCGCCCTCGGCAACGGCCTCCAGGAGAAGGACCTCAACTGGAAGATCGCCTTGGCCTGCAAGGCGGAGCTCGAGCAGTCCTACGATGCCCGCGTGGTGCTCACCCGGGCGGAGAACGAGTGCCCCTCGCTGGCCGAGCGCGTCGATCGCGCCCTCAACGCCGATGCCGACGTGTTCGTGAGCCTCCACATCAACAGCGGCGGTGTGGCCGTGCGCGGCGCCGAGGTCTACCACCCGAACAACGCGACCTACCACCAGGAGCTCTACGCGCGGGGCCAGGGTCTCGCCCGGAGCATCCTGGCCGAGCTGCAGGGGCTGGGGCTGCCCAACCGCGGCCCGAAGATTCGCAACACCGAGGCGGGCGGCACGTACCCTGACGGCTCGGCCTCGGACTACTATGGCGTTATCTACCACTCCCGCCGAGCCGGCCTGCTCGGCATCATCGTCGAGCACGCCTTCATCACCAACGCCAGCGACGCGGTGCTCCTGCGCAGCGATGCGACGCTGACGCGCATCGGCCAGGCTGATGCGCGCGGTATCGCCGAGTACTACGGCCTGGCCGTCACCCCTGGCTGGAAGCAGGTCAATGGCAAGTGGAAGCACCATGACGGCACGAGCTATGCCGTGGGCGGCTGGCGCCAGGTGGACGGCGCATGGTACCTCTTCGACGGGTCGGGCTTCATGCTCACCGGATGGCAGGCCGTCGGCGGCACCTGGTACTACCTGAACGGATCGGGGGCCATGCACACCGGCTGGCTCAACGACCGCGGCACCTGGTACTACCTCAAGCCGGACTCCGGCGCCATGGCCACGGGCTGGGTGGAGGTGGACGGCTGCCGCTACTACCTGAACGGGTCGGGCGCCATGCAGGCCGGCGGCTGGAAGGCCATCGGCGGCCAGTGGTACTGGCTCCACGGGAGCGGCGCGGCAGCTACCGGCTGGCTCAACGATCGCGGCACCTGGTACTGGCTCGACAAGGCGACGGGAGCCATGGCCACCGGGTGGGTGCTTGACGGCAAGACCTGGTACTGGTGCGACGGATCGGGCGCCATGCTGCACAGCCAGTGGCTTAACCGCGGGGGCACCTGGTACTACCTGACGGGGTCGGGCGCCATGGCCACCGGTTGGATCAACCTGGGCGGTACCTGGTATTGGCTCGACAAGGAGTCCGGCGCCATGGCTACGGGCTGGGCTCACGATGGAACCGCCTGGTACTTCATGGAGGGGTCGGGCGCCATGCGCCGCGGTCCGGCATGGCTCAACCAGGGCGGCACGTGGTACTGGCTCTATCCCTCCGGCGCTATGGCCACCGGGTGGCTCAACGACCGCGGCACCTGGTACTATCTCAAGCCGGGCTCCGGCGCCATGGCCACGGGCTGGGTTGAGGTCGACCGCCAGCGCTACTACCTGACGCCGGGATCCGGTGCCATGCACGTTGGTTGGCTCAAGCTCGACGGCGCCTGGTACTACCTGGAGGCCTCGGGCGCGGCGGCGCGCGGCTTGCGCACCGTCGGCGGAGTGGAATACCGCTTCGACGCCAAGGGCTTGTGGGTGGACGATCCCGACCTGCCCGAGGCGCTCAAGCCGGCGCTCACCGGCATCATGGGCACGGTCGAGGTGAAGCCGGCCGATCTAGCGGCGCTCTACGAGGCCAAGGCCAAGGCGAGCGGCGGGAAGATCGTCTACCCGGCTGAGGCCCTGGGGCGCGGCGGCGCCCCCGACATCGCCGCCTTCTGCGCCATCGTCACGGAGGAGGCCGCTGCCGAGGGCGTACGCGCCGACGTGGTGTTCGCCCAGATGATGGTGGAGACCGGCTGGCTGCGGTTCGGCGGCGACGTGAAGGTGGAGCAGTTCAACTTCGCCGGCTTAGGGGCCACGGGCGGTGGCGTGCCCGGCAACTCCTTCCCCGACGTGCGCACGGGCGTGCGCGCCCAGGTGCAGCACCTTAAGGCCTACGCTTGCGCCCAGCCGCTCAAGCAGGACTGCGTCGATGAGCGCTTCAAGTACGTCACCCGCGGCTGCGCGCCCTACGTGGAGTGGCTCGGCATCCCCGATAACCCCGAGGGGAAGGGCTGGGCTGCCGATGCCGGCTACGGAAAGAAGCTCCTGGCCGTGATGGCGGAGATAGGGTAGCGGACCTGCGATCACGCCTCCCTCCCGTCGGCATTCGGGCGGATGCTGCCGGACGCTGCGGATTGCCCCCTCGCTCAGACTGCTTTCGTGCGGTGGCGAGGGGGCAATCCGTTGTATAATGCCGGGAGCTGATCCCCCGAGCACCACGGAGGTCGAACGATGACCCGTCATGTTTCCAGCGCGCGTCGCCCGCGCGCTGCCTCGAGCCGTCGCCTGACCCGCGCGCTCGCTGCTCTTTGCGCTGTCTGCGCCCTCGCGCTTCCCCTTGCCGCCTTCGCGACTTCTCCCGCCTATGATCCCGCCGGCATCAAAGATGCCAACCGCTACCAGCTCGTCTTGGTGGTGCGCTTCGCCGGCGACACCATCGGCGATGGCGATACGGGGCTGAACCGGCCCGGATACAGCGCGAACACCGAGTGGAGCTACCAGTTCGGCACCACCCTCAACGGGGTGCCTGCCGGCACGGCGGCGAGCCCCACGCTCTACAGCTATCTCAAGGAGGTGTCGGGCGGCAAGGTGCGCCTGAAGTCGGTGACCCCTCAGGCTGATGAGGCGACGGGACGCGTCGCCTACCTCACCTTGCCCAATTCCCGCGCCTATTACGAGAAGTTCGGCTCAGGCGGCTCTGAGGTGCTCGCGGCCGATGCCGTGGCCGCATTCAACGCCACCTACAAAACCTTTGACGTCGGTGTTCTCGATGGCGATGGCGATGGCACCGCTGACAACTTGCTCGTGATTCCCGAGGTGGGCAACGACGCGCCCAAGGACGGAGCGAGCCCGCTGTGGCCTCGTCGTTCCGACATCGGCTCGGAGACCTACCTGGTAGGCGGCGGTAGCCGGGTGCGTGCGGTGGGCTTTACGTTGGTGGACACCTCCCACCTCCAGGGTGCCGGCACCGTCATCCATGAGACGATCCATGCCTTCGGCGCCAAGGACCTCTACCGGGCCGGAAGTTTCGTTGAGAGTGCGGGCGGCAAGCCCGTCGGCGTGTGGGACATCATGGCCCAGCACGGCGGCTCCAAGCTCATGCGGCCGCTCGTCATCACTCTCCAGGACTGCGGCTGGGCCTCTCTCGGGGAAGTGAGCGCGGGCACCCACACGCTTTACGCGCCTGGCTCGGGCAAGCCTCAGGCGGTCATGTTCAAGTCTCCGCTCTCAGATTCCGAGTATTTCGTCGCGGAGTTCCGCAAGGCGAACACGAACATCGGCGACTTATCTGCCCTTGACACCTCCGATGGCACGCCGAGCACCATCGGCGGCTCGGGCCTGATCGTGTACCGGGTGAACCCGCCGCATAAGGAGACGGGCAACGGCAACAAGGGCGATAAGGACTACGTCTACGTGTTCCGCCCCGGTGAGACCACGGCGAACGACGGCGTGCGCGGCGACGGCGCGGGGGACGTGCGCAACGCGCAGCTGAGCGCATCAGGCCGCAAGAGCCTCGGCACCGCTGAGATGGACAAGGGGCTCGCAGACGGGGCCATCACCTACTCGAGCGGCCAGAACTCGGGGATCGTCGTGACGGTGAAGAGCCAGGCCGCCGATTCGATCACCTTCGAGGTGGCCTATCCCGACTACGATGCATCGGGCATCTGGCAGATGGTGACGAACGCCGACGGCTCCAACCCGCTGCCGACCTCGGGCATCATCGGCGCGCGCGTCACCTCCGACGGCTCCAAGGCCTATGTGCTCACCTCCGCGGGGACGGCGAGTAGCTTCACGACCCGGCTCTTCACCTACGACGGCGCGAGCTGGGCGAGCCTGGGCGTGATCGCCCAAGGCCCCGACGCCTACGGCCTTTGCGTCCTGAACGGCACGCCCTACGTGCTGCTTTCCGACCATAGCAATCTGATCGTGAAGGCCTATGGAAGCGGCGTCTGGCGCGAGGTCGCCCGCGTGGCGGCGTCGAACAGCACGCCTGCCATCGGCGTTGCGGGCGGCAAGGTCTACGTCTTCGCCGATCGTTCGGACGGCCAGTCGCGTCTCTACGCCCTTGAGGGATCGGCCCTGCGCGAGCAGGCCGGGGGCGCGCCTTGCGGTCACCCGACGAATCCCGTCATAGCCGAGGTGGCCGGCAAGCCGACCGTGATCTGCGGGAACTTCGCCAGGAATGAAGCCACCTCGCAGAAAACCGGCGCCTGGACGCACGAGGACGGCGCGTGGACCCTCAAGACCCTGTGGGATCTGTCTGCCACCTCGGTGAGCGCGGCGGTGAGCGGATCGGCCACCTACGCGCTCCTCGCGAACCAGGACGGCGCCACCGCGGTGATGTCGCTTGTCGCGGGCAGCGGCAGCAAGACGACGAATCTGGGCGACGCGCTTCCCAAGACCATGACCGCCTCGCTCGCCGCGCGCGGTGGCGTGCTCTACGCTGCCGTGACGGAGCGCGGCGCCTTCAATCCGGTGCGGGTTTACCATGCCCCGGCGGCCGACTGCTCGCGCTGGACGCCGCTCGGCGCGAGCGTAGCCGCCAACGCCTCCGGATCCGACGTCGCGCTGCTTGACGACAAGGTGTACTGCGCCGCCTACGACTCGGTCAGCGGCACGGTATCGCTGCGCCGCTACCAGGCGCCCGACGTGTCCGGGCCCACCGCCATCAGCATTGCCTCGGCTGCGGTGACCGGCGTGACGAGCAAGACCTATGACGGCACGGCCAAGACGCAGAACATCGCGGTGACCGTGAGCGGCGTGAAGCTCGTCCAGGGCGCTGATTACACGGTGTCCTACGCCAGCAACGTGAACGCCGGAACGGCCACGATGACCCTCACGGGCAAGGGGCACTACACGGGCAAGAAGACGGTGCCCTTCACCATCAACCGCGCCAATCTCAAGGCGGCCTCCATCGCCGCCATCCCCAACCAGACGTACACCGGTGCCGCCCTCAGGCCCGCGCCGACGGTGACGCTCGGCGGCAAGCGGGTCGATCCGGCCAACTACGCGGTGTCTTATGCCAACAACGTCAAGGCAGGCACGGCCACCGTGACCGTGACGGCCCGAAGCGCCAACTACCAGGGGTCTCGCTCCGCCACGTTCAAGATCGTGGCACCCGCCCCGCCCAAGCCCGATAAGCCGACTACCCCGACGACGCCCACCACCCCCACTACGCCGCCGAAGCCGACGACGCCCACTACGCCGCCAGCGCCCAGCGAGCCGCAGATGCCCGCGTGCGCGCCGGGGTGGCAGAACGTGGGCGGCACGTGGTATTACGGCACGCCGGCCGGTGTGCGAGCCACGGGCTGGGTGGCTGTCGGCGGCACCTGGTATTACCTTGACCCCGCCACGGGCGCCATGCGGATCGGCTGGGTAAACGACCGCGGCACGTGGTACTTCCTGCACGGATCCGGAGCCATGGCCACCGGCTGGCTCAACCTGGGCGGCACCTGGTACTGGCTTGAGGGCTCTGGCGCCATGGCCACGGGCTGGCGCTGGGTCGGCGGCGCGTGGTACTACCTGCACGGCAGCGGCGCCATGGCCGTGGGCTGGGCCAACGTGGGCGGAACCTGGTACTACCTCCATGGATCCGGCGCCATGGCCACGGGCTGGCTGCGCACCGGCGGCGCCTGGTACTACCTCCATGGCTCAGGCGCCATGGCCACCGGGTGGCTCAATCTGGGCGGCACGTGGTACTACCTGTACGGCTCAGGCGCGATGGCCGCCAGCACGTGGGTGGGGGACTACTACCTCACCGGCAGCGGTGCCATGGCCACCAACACCTGGATCGGCCCCTGGCGCGTAGGCGCCGACGGACGCTGGATCCGCTAGCACCGCTCGTCTTCTCGCGATACGTCAGCAGGTAAAGAGAGGTCCCCGGCTGCTGCCGGGGACCTCTCGCGCGTCTTGCGGCCGTGGGGGAGTGTTACGCTCGGGCCTTGGCCGGTCGGCTGAACAGCTCGTTCCAATCGCTCGCCGACAGGATGGTGCCGCAGAGGATGGCCACGCAGCAGGCCACCTCCACAGGTCCTGGGATAGCGCCCAGCAGGATCACGCCGAACACCACGGCCCACGCCGAGTAGGAGATGTTGAGCGCCATGCCCTTCGCGGCGCCGATGACCGAGATGCCCTTGTAGTAGAACAGGTACGACACCGCGCCTGCCAGGCCGGCCAGGGCCACCACGCCGGTGGCCAGCGAGGGGATTACCGTGAGCGTCCATGCCCAGGCGCCGAACAGGGGCAGCACCACCACGCAGTACACGAGCGCCGAGGTGGTCTCGCGAATCTGCAGGGCCGTCTCGTTGTCCACGGCATCATCGCGCATGCCCCAGGCGCACAGCACGGCCTCCGAGCCCCAGCCGATGACGCAGGCCGCGGCTCCGATGAGACCGAGCACCGGGTCGCCGCTCACGGTGGTGTCGGCGGAAAGGTAGCCCATGGTGACAATGCCGGCCAGAGCCACCATGAGGGCGATCACCTGCTTCCAGGTCATCCTCTCCTTGAGCAGCAGCACGGCCATCACCGTGCCGAAGGCGGGGTAGAACGATGAGATGATGGCCGTATAGCCGGCGCCGATGTTGTTGATGGCCGTCACGTAGCCGGTCATGCCGATGGGGCCTCCCAGGAGCGCGCCGAGCATGACCACCTTGCCGCTGCGGGTCTTGAGCGCGGCGAGGGTGTCTCCCAGGCGCCCGCGCACCGCCATGTAGAGGAACAGCCATAGGGCGCAGAACACATCGTGGAGGGCTGAGCTCACGATGGCGGCCAGGGCCAGCGCCTCGACGGTGTCGATGTAGGGGGCCATCGTGAGCGCGATGCCCAGGATCACCGTGTCGAGGGCCCAGAGGATGCCGCTCGTCAGTCCGTACTTCATAGGTTACTCCTCGCTGATCATGGCCTCGGTGTCGTACCACCGCAGGACCTTGTCCATGTACTTGCGCGCGTAGTTGTAATAGATGTAGAGCCACTCGCCCACGAAGTCCCCCTCGGCCTCCTTCACAAGCGACCAGAGGTACCAGCACCAGCCGGCCAGGGCCACGAAGGCGAAGTTGTGGCGCATCTCCTCGAAGGTTGGCTCGCGGCCGAAGTAGTGCCGCAAGGCCGCGAGCGCCTCGGCCTCGTCGAGCTCGCAGCATACGGTGAAGGTGCCGAAGTCGTTGGCGTAGTCGCCCATGCCTGCGTACTCCCAGTCGATGAGCGCGAGGCCCCCCTCGGCGTCGAAGAGGAAGTTCAGGTAGAAGAAGTCGTTGTGGGTGAGGCAGCGCGGGGCCCCGTCGGCGGCGGCGTGCTCGCGCAGGCGGCGGGCCTTGGCGAGCATCTCCTCGTAGCCGGGCACGTCCACCGGCCCGCGCTCGCGCAGGAGTGTGTCATAGCGCAGCCCCTCCTCGAAGAAGTCGAAGGAGCGTTTCACCGCCACGTCCCAGCTGTGAACCTCCCGCGCCACGGCCATGGCGCGCGCCAGCTGGGCGTCGTCGTGGGGATCGAGCTGGCGCGCATCGGGAATGAAGCGCGATATCTTCCAGCCCTTCTCCGGATCCTCGTGGATGAAGGTGTCATCGACGCCCATCTCCTTGGCCAGCTTGAGCGCGGCCACTTCGGCCGAGCGATCGATGAGCTGCTCGGTGCCCACGCCGGGGTGGCGGTAGACGAACTCTCCGCTGTCGGTGCGGAAGTGGCAGGAGAGGTTGGTGAGTCCCTGCTTGAGCGGGTAGACGTCGCGGATCTCGGCCTTCGTGCAGCCGAGCACGTCCACGATGTTGTCAAACACCTCGGAGTCCACGTTCTCCAGGAACAGCGGGTCGAACTCGCGCAGCTCGTCGAGGGAGTCGAACTCGTGGATGACCCCGGGGGCGAAGCGGCGCACGGCCATGTCGAGCTCGCGGATGTGGTCGACGTAGAGCTCCTCCCACAGCTTGTCGGAGGTCTGGGGCAGGTCGTACTCCGCCTCGAGGATCTCGACGAAGCGGCGTGAGAAGGCGCGATCGAAGTAGACGTGGCCAATCATGTACCACGCGTCAGCCCCGCCGACGGTGACGCCCTTGATGCGATCGCCCGCCCCGATCTCCAGGCACCACTCCTTAGTGGGGCCCTCCTGGTAGGCTGCCGAGTAGCAGGCCTTCCACTGATAGGGCTCGAAGGGGTTCTCGGTGAAGTAGTCGTCCGACGAGCAGATGTAGGTGCTGCCGAGCCGATCGCGCACGGCCATGAGCGAGGAGTTGTTGTTGCGCGAGGCGTACTCCTCGTTGACTACGATGCTCACCCCGTATTTGTCCTCCAGGTAGAAGAAGTACTCCTTCTTATACCCGACGATGACGGTGATGGCGTCGATGCCCGCCTCGCGCAGCTGCTCGATCTGCCGCTCGATGAGCACCTCGCCGCGCACGCGCAGAAGCCCCTTGGGCTTCTCGTAGGAGATGGGGGCGAAGCGGGTGGACATGCCCGCGGCCATGATGACGGCGTTCTCCACCCGGTAGGGGGCGAGCGCGGCGCGTCCGGCATCGGTGGGGGAGCCCTCCGCGGTGAGGCCGGACGCCTCGAGCGCCTTGGCCGCCGCGTTGACCGTCCCCACGGATAGCCCCGTGCGACGTGCCAGCTCACGCTGGGATGCTCCTGGTTCGCGCTCAAGCGCGGCCAGGACGGCGAACTCGTTCTTCTGAAGCTCCCTCTCGGCCATGGGCCTCGTTTCCTCCTTCTGCATGCGTCTGAGCAATGCGTGTTCAATATTTGAAATCAATTTCGTCAGTATAGAGCGATCTGTTCAAAAACAAAATGGGATTTATAAAAATGAACAATTTGAGCCGAGGAAAGGCCTTGGGCCGATGATAGGGGCGCCCTTTCGAGGAGGTAGGGTGTCTTTCGCGGTATCATGGGGCAGAGAGCTTTTTCGCGATGCCGCGCCGTGGCGCGGGGACGGAGGAGGACGTATGAAGACAAGACGGCTTTGGGGCCTGCTGCTGACGGCGTTGCTCGCGTTCGGGCTATGCCCTGCGCTGGCCTTCGCTGACGAGGCGCAGCCGGCAGCCGGCGAAGCTGGGGCTGCGACGGCCGCCGACGACGCGGCCGGCGATGCGGGCAAGGACGAGGGCGACAAGGACGGCGAGGGCGAGGAGAAGCCCAAACCCGAGCCCGTGTCCCTGGCCGGTGCGACGCTCAGCCTCGCGGGTGGTACGACATTCGAGTACACCGGCCACGCCATCGTGCCGGCTGTCACGGTCAAGGTGGACGATCGTACGCTCGCGAAGGACGTGGACTACCGCGTCGACTACGCCTCCAACCTCCTGCCCGGCACGGGCGTGGTGAGCGTGGTGGGCGTGGGCGACTACGATGGCATCAAGACGGTCACCTTCACCATCAAGCGTAGCGCCGGCAACGAGGTGGCGCTGCCCGGCTCATGGGTTAAGAACGCCCGCGGCTGGTGGTACAAGAACAGCGATGGCACCTACCCCGTCTCCTGCTGGCGGGTCGTGGATGGCGCGCGCTACTGGTTCGACGCGAGCGGCTACATGGCCACCGGCTGGCTGTCCCAGGGCGGTAAGTGGTACTTGCTGGCGGGGTCTGGCGCCATGGTGAAGGGCTGGGCCAACGTGGGCGGCACCTGGTACTACCTCGGCGCTAATGCCGACGACGCCAAGACCTACGGCGTCATGGCCACCGGCTGGCTCAAGCTCGCCGAGGGCTGGTATTACCTGGATCCCTCCGGCGCCATGGCGTCTGGCGGGTGGAAGAACCTGGGCGGTGCGTGGTATTACCTGGGCAAGTCGGGCCTCATGGCCACCGGCTGGGTGAAGGATGCCGGCAAATGGTACTACCTCAAGGACTCCGGCGCCATGGCCACGGGGTGGGCCAAGGACGGCAGCACGTGGTACTACCTAGAGGGATCGGGCGCCATGGCCACGGGCTGGAAGGCCGTGGGCGGTACGTGGTACTACCTTTATCCCACGGGCGCCATGGCCACCGGCTGGGTTAATCCGGGCGGCACGTGGTACTACCTCAAGGACTCCGGCGCCATGGCCACGGGCTGGCTCAAGCTGGACAAGACGTCCTACTACCTGGAGCCTTCGGGCGCCATGGCCACGGGCTGGAAGAACATCGGCGGCAAATGGTACTATCTCCAGGCCTCGGGAGCTCGGGTCGAGAACGCCTGGATCGGCAACTACTTCCTGACTGCCGACGGAACCATGGCCGTGAGCCGTTGGATCGATGACTACTGGGTAGGCGCCGATGGCAAGTGGGTTCCCAAGCACGGCACGGCGGGCGCTGGCTCCTCGACGAACACCGGCTCGGGGGATGTGGGCTCCACCAAGACTGTCTGGTGGTCGGACAAAGACCACGTTGTCTACCACCTGGACAAGGGCTGCCAGAGCCTCACCGGCGCCACGGGCCTCAAGAGCGGGGCGGCAGCCGATGCGCAGGCCGCCGGTAAGACGCGCCCCTGCAGCCTCTGCAGCCGCTAGGATGACGAAGGCCCCCGGAGAGTCAACTCTCCGGGGGCCTTCCTGGTAGCTGGGGGTCGTGATGCCTACAGCGTCCCGTCCCGCAGGGCCTCGAGGCCCTCGACGGCTTTCTTGTGGGCCTCCTCCACCTGGGGGAGGTGCTTCTCGGCGGCCTCGTACTCGCCGGCGTGCAGGGCGTCGGACTCATAGGTGGCGGCCTCGTAGAGGGTGCGCAGGGAGAGGTTGCCGGCGACGCCCTTCAGGCTGTGCGCCTGGTTGTACGCGTCATCGAAGTCCTTCACCTCAAGGGCGGCCACGAGCCCGGCGAAGTGGGTGTCGCCCAGGTACTTGAGCGCCAGGCGCTCGAAGAGGGCCTCGTTGCCCTCGAAGCGCTCCATGGCATCCACGTAGTCGATCCCGTAGGGGGCGAGCTTGTCGGCCAGCGTCGCTGTCATCGTCATCACAATCCTTTCCCGTGATGGTGCCCAACAGCGAATGCTCCTCGCGAAGGGCGCCATGCGCGTCACCGGGAGGCGACTGCGCATCGGCTCGTAGAACTTTGATCACAGTGTAATTATGACGGCCGCCCTTGCCGCATCATGGCGGACAGCCGTTACCTTTTTGACGCATTCGGCGAGCGATGCGCCTGGAGGAGGCATGCGCGGCGCTGGGCCGGGTTGCGCGCGGGAAACGAAACGGCGACGCTTTTTCCGCTCGATGGCCCGCACGGCATCACCCCGGCTTGCCTGCCGTGGTACCCTGCTTCCTGGCGGGCGGCGACAGGGCCCCCGCGCGACTGCGACCAGACCGAAAGGGGCCTCCATGATAGACAAGTCGGCGTTCAACGCCCTGAGCTACGGGCTCTACCTCATCACCTCGCGGGAGGGCGAGCGCAAGGTGGGCTGTGTGGCCAATACGTTCCAGCAGGTAACCGCCACGCCGCCGCGGGTCTCGGTGGCCCTGAACAAGGAGAATGCCACCGCCCAGGCCGTCCGGGAGACGGGCCGTTTCGCCGCCACGGTGCTCGGGCAGGGGGCCACGATGGACCTCATCGGCGCCTTCGGGTTCCGCTCGAGCCGCGAGTTCGACAAGTTCGCTACCTGCGCGCACGAGCTGGATGCGGCTGAGATCCCCTACGTCACCTCCCAGGGCGTCGCGCGGTTCTCCGTGCGCGTGGAGCAGGTGATCGACGTGGGCACGCACCTGCTGTTCGTCGGCGAGGTGGAGGAGGCCGCGTGCTTGGCGGACGCCGAGCCCATGACGTACGCCTACTACCATACCGTGCTGCGCGGCAAGACTCCTCCTAAGGCCTCGTCCTACCAGGGCGACGCCGCGCCCGCCGAGGCGGCCCCCGCCGAGCCCGCGGCCGAGCGCTGGGGCTGGCAGTGCACCCTCTGCGGCTACATCGAGGAGGGCTACCCCGACGGGCTGCCCGAGGACTACGCCTGCCCCATCTGCGGCGTCGGCCGCGAGATGTTCGAGCGCGTGCGCCTCTAGCTCCCTGCGCCGGCGCGCGCGGGAGCGCTCCCGCGTCTGCGGGCTGCATCCTCGGGGCCGCCCCGGATGCGGCCCGCCGTGTTTTTTCGGCGGCTTGCCCGCGCGGCTCCGCCGTCGCAGCGCGCGCCCGATATACTTTCGGAGGACGAACGGCCGCCTGCGCGGCCCCTCTCGAAAGGAACCCCATGCACGTCGAGCTTCTCTACCACACCCCCGACCCCGAGCGCGCCATCGCCACGGCGGCGCGCCTGTGCTACGCGCCCGTCGGCGCCGCTGAGCTCATGGAGACCATGCCCCCCGAGCGCGTGGAGAGCGTGCTGTCCACCATCATGGGATCGGGCCACTTCTCCACCCTCGAGCACGCGAGCTACACCTTCGCCATCGACGGCGTGTCCCGCGCGCTCACCCACCAGCTGGTGCGCCACCGCATCGCCAGCTTCAACCAGCAGTCCCAACGCTACGTCAAGTTCACGAGCGGCCTGGAAACGGTCAAGCCCGGCTCAGTGGCCGACGACCCGGAGGCCAGCCGCGTGTTCGACGAGGCCATCGAGGCCGCCATCGCCGCCTACGAGCGCCTGCTCGAGGCCGGCATTCCCGCCGAGGACGCCCGCTACCTGCTGCCCAACGCCGCCGAGACGAAGATCGTCGTCACCATGAACGTGCGCGAGCTGCTGCACTTCTTCGAGCTGCGCTGCTGCAACCGCGCCCAGTGGGAGATCCGCGAGCTGGCGCACCGCATGCTGGAGCTCGCGCGCCCCACGGCCCCCTTCATCTTCGGGGACGCCGGCGCCCCCTGCGTCCACGGGGCCTGCCCTGAGGGCAAGATGACCTGCGGAAACCCCTATCCCCGCGTGACGCGCGGCTAGCGGGCGGTCTCATGGGGAAGGGAGGCGACCTCTCGCGCGCGTTCGCGGAGGACGGCGCGCGCAAGACCCATGTGGGCGGCCAGGCCCTCATCGAGGGCATCATGATGCGCGGCCGCTACAACTGGGCCGTGGCCGTGCGCGAGCCCGACGGCGGCATCTACGTGGAGGAGCACGACCTGGCGAGCGGTGCCGAGAGCAACGGCTGGATGTACTGGCCGCTCGTGCGCGGCTGCCGCGCCCTCGTCGAGTCGCTCATGCTCGGCTACAAGGCCCTTGAGATAGCGGCGCTCCACGCCTTCGGCGACGAGGAGGGCGCCTCTCGGGCGGCCGAGGAGGCCGTGGCGCTGGAGGATCACGCCGAGGCCGAGGCGGTGGCCGACGTGGCGTCCGCCGAGCATCCCGCGGATGCGCCCGCTGGCTCGCGCCAGCCCGGCGCCGACGGGGCAGGCCGTTTCTCGTGGGGTCGGGACTTCGGCCGGCCCGAGGTGATGGTGGACGCCCTGGGCGCCCAGCGTGTGCTCGAGGTGGTCGAGGGCGCGCCGGAGCCTGCCGCGCCGGAGTCTGCCGCGCCCGCCGCGCCCGCCGACTCCGAGGACTCCTTCGGCAAGCGCGAGATGGCGGTGGCCATGGGCCTGGGGCTCGTGTTGGGCGTGGTGCTGTTCATCGTGGCGCCGGCCTTCATCACCAACCTCATCGTGGGCGAGTACGATCAGCACACGGTGCTCTGGAACGTCGTCGACGGGCTCCTGCGCGTGGCCGTGTTCGTCTTCTACCTGTGGCTCATCGGGCGCATGGAGGACATCCGCCGCATGTTCATGTACCACGGCGCCGAGCACAAGACCATCCACTGCTACGAGCACGAGCTGCCCCTCACGCCTGAGAACGCGCGCTCCTTCCCGCGGCTCCACGTGCGCTGCGGCACGGCCTTCCTCATCATGGTGATGGTCATCGCCATCTTTGTGTACACTATCTTCCCCGTGAACGCGCTCATCGATGCGTGGGGCGTGCCGGACGGCGCGCCGAAGCTCGCGCTCGTGGTGGTCGTGCGCATCCTGCTCATGCCCGTCATCGCCGGCATCTCCTACGAGATCACGGTGAAGTGGGCCGGCTCCCATCCGGACAACCCGCTGGTCAAGGTGATCCTTTGGCCGGGCATGCAGATGCAGTACCTCACCACCAACGAGCCGGACGACGAGCAACTGGCCTGCGCCATCGCTGCCATGGAGCGGGTGCTCATCCGCGAGGAGGCCGAGGCGGCCCGGGCGGCGTCGGGCGCGTCCGCCGGCCCCTCGGCGTCCTGACGGCGAGGGGGGCGCTGCGGGCGTCCGCCAACCGTCGAGGTCCTGTTTACCCCGCGAAATCAACGGCGCCGGCCGCGGCGCTACCATGTCACGAGGCTATCGGTTGAGGAGCAGATAGGAGCGTGGCAGCGTGGATCCCCTCATCTCCGTCCGGGACATCCGCAAGAACTTCGGCAAGGTCGAGGCGCTCAAGGGCGTTTCGCTCGACGTGGACGAGGGCGAGAAGGTCGTCATCATCGGGCCGTCCGGCTCGGGCAAGAGCGTCCTCATCCGCTGCATCAACGCGCTTGAGCGACCTGACTCGGGTGACATCATCGTGGACGGCATGGATCTCATGGCGCGCAAGGTGGACACGCGCAAGCTCGCGAGCGAGGTGGCCATGGTGTTCCAGGGCTACAACCTCTACCCTCACAAGACGGTGCTCGAGAACGTCACCTTCGCCCCGGAGAAGGTGCTCAAGGTGCCCAAGGCCCAGGCCGAGGAGGCTGCCGTGGCCTACCTGGAGCGCGTGGGGCTCGCGTCTAAACTCGACAAGTACCCCGACCAGCTCTCCGGCGGCCAGCAGCAGCGCGTGGCCATCGCCCGCGCCCTCAACATGCACCCCAAGATCATGCTGCTCGACGAGCCGACGAGCGCGCTTGACCCCGAGATGGTCAACGAGGTGCTCGACGTCATCAAGTCGCTCGCGGAGACCAACATGACCATCGTCATGGTCACCCACGAGATGGGCCTGGCCCGCGACGCCGCCGACAAGGTGGTGTTCATGGAGAACGGCCTGGTGGTGGACGAGGGCACGCCCGACTACATCTTCGGCGAGACGGACAACGCCCGCATCAAGGCGTTCCTCTCGAAGATCCTCTAGGAGGCGTCCCGTGAACGGGCCGATCCGCTCCTCGCTCGCCTCCGCGAACCTCTCCCGGCGCGCCTTCACGCGCCTGTCGGCCGCCCTGGCCGCCACGTGCCTCGTCGGAGGCGCCGGCTCGCTGCTGTCCGGCTGCGCCCCGTCCGGCGACGTGCTGCGCGTGGGCACCAAGATCGACGTCCCCGGCTTCGGCTTCCAGAACCCCGAGACCGGCTCGGTGGAGGGGCTCGAGGTGGACGTGGCCCGCGAGCTCGCCGCCCGCCTCAAGGGCAGCTCCGACGCGCTCGAGGTGACAGGCGTGAACGTGACCACGCGCGGTGCCATGCTCGACAACGGCACCCTCGACGCGACGCTGGCCACCTTCACCATCACCGAGCAGCGCAAGCGCAGCTACGACTTCTCGCGGCCCTACTACATCGACCACATCGGCGTGCTCGTGCGCAAGGACTCGGGCATCACCGACCTGGCCGGGCTCGACGGCAAGACGGTGGGCGTGGCGCTCTCGGCCACCACCAAGGACAAGCTGGGACAGGCCGCGCGCGAGCTGGGCATCACGCTCAAGTTCGCCGAGTACGCCACCTATCCCGAGATCAAGATCGCGCTCGTGGCCGGGCGCGTGGCCGCCTTCTCGGTGGACAGCTCCATCCTCCTGGGCTACCAGGACGCCTCCACGTTCCTGCTGCCCACGCAGTTCGCGCCGCAGGAGTACGGCGTGGCCACGCGCAAGGGCAGCGCGCTGTCGGCCCCCATCGACGAGGCCATCGCCGCCATGGAGGCCGATGGCACCCTGCGCGCGCTCAAGGAGCGCTGGGGGCTGTCGCTTGTGACCGAGGCTGACGTGGAGGCCGAGGAGGCGGCGGGCGGCGCGGGCCTTGGCGCGGGGGATCCGGCCGACGACGCACCCGGCGCCGGCGCCCCCGCGGGCGCGGAAGGGGGCGGGGCGTGATGGGCGAGGTCTTTGCACCCTACAAGTGGGCGGCGCTCGCCGAGCGCTGGCCGGACATCCTGGCGGCCTTCGGCACCACGGTGGGCATCTCCGCGCTCGCGCTCGTCATCGCGCTTGCGCTCGGGTTCGCGTTCGGCGTGCTCTCCGTGTCGCGCCATCGTGTCCTGCGCATCGTCACCCGCGTCTACGTCGAGGTGGTGCAGAACATCCCGCTGCTCTTGCAGGTGTTCGTGCTCTACGCGGTGTTTCCGCTCCTCGGCCTGTCGCTCGCGTCGTTCTGGATCGGCGTGCTCGCCATCGGCGTCTACCACGGCGGCTACATCTCCGAGGTGGTGCGCTCCGGCATCGGCTCCATCCATCGCGGGCAGTTCGAGGCGGCGCGCTCCCAGGGCTTCTCGCCCGTTCAGACGATGACGCTCGTCATACTGCCCCAGGCCATGCGCATCATCCTGCCGCCTTTGGCCGTGCAGGCCGCCAACCTTGTGAAGAACACCTCGGTACTCGCCCTCATCGCCGGCGGGGAGCTCATGTACTTCTCCAACTCGTTCGCCGGCGACACGAGCTACTACGGACCGGCCTACGTGGCGGCGGCCGTGCTCTACTTCGCCATCTGCTTTCCGCTCTCCCGTGCGGCGGTCTACCTGGAGCATCGGATGCTCGTGCACCGACACGTCGCCACTGGCGACGCCTCCGAGGAGCTGGCGAGCGACCCGGTGGAGGTCACGCCCGGATCCCACGACATCACCGGGCACGCCGCCGCCGAGGCCCTCGCTGGCGGCGTGGGCACCATGATGGAGGGCGCGACGCTGCTCGTGCCGGCCCGCCAGGCGCCCTCGCCGCGCCATCCGCTTCACGCGTGGGATGCGGCAGGGGAGTGCGACGGCTCGGGCGACGCGCCCTTTACTGGCTGCCAGGCTGCCGAGATAGCCGCGGACTTCGGGCTCGAGGCGGCCCAGGAGGCGCTCGCGGCCTCCGACGGCGACCGCATGCGCGCCTGGCAGGCGCTTCACACGCGAGCCGGCCGTCGGCGACTCGGCCACGGTCGCCCCGGCGCGGGCGCGGGTCGCACGATGCCGCACGGCGCCCTGCCGCGTCCCCGCCGCAGGCGCGGACCGGCGCGCGGCAAACGGGGAAGGAGCGGGCGATGAGCGACGTCCTGTCATTGCTCACCTGGGTGAACATCCGCTTCATGTTGGAGGGCCTGGGCCTCACCCTCGTCATATCGGCGCTCTCCATCGCCTGCTCGGTGGCGCTTGGCGCCGTGCTGTCCATCCTGCGCGGCTCGCGCCTGCGGGTGCTGCGGGGGCTGTCGATGGCCTACGTCGAGCTCTTCAAGAACACGCCGCTTCTCCTGTGGATCATGTTCACGTTCTTCGTGGCCCAGCTGCCGCCCCTGCCAGCCGCGGTGCTCGCCTTCACCCTGTTCACGAGCGCGTCGGTGGCCGAGATCGTCCGCGGCGGCTTGGCCGGCGTGCCCGTGGGCCAGTACGAGGCCGCGCGGTCCCAGGGATTCTCGGCGCCGCAGATGTACCTCTTCATCATCCTGCCCCAGGCGCTGCGCAACATGGTGCCGGCGCTGCTCTCGCAGTTCGTCACCACCATCAAGGACACGTCGTATCTGTGGGGCGCCATGGCGCTCCAGGAGCTGATGGGCCGCGGCATGATCCTCATGAACAGCTATAACTCCACCACGCAGATCTTCGCGCTGTTCGCCCTCATGGCGCTTATGTACTTCGTGGTGTGCTTCGCGCTGTCCCAGGTCGTGCGCGCCTACCAGCGCCGCCTCCGCGGCGACTGGTAGCGCTTTCTCCTGACTGAGGATCGAAACCTCTGCTTTTGGCGCTTGGCACGCAAATTCGAGCGGTTTTGCACCGGGGTTTGCCGCACGAGGCCCTCTGGAGTGTCGGTCGCGCCTTGTTTTCGGCAAAAAGCGGCGCTGTTTAGCTCATCCGGGCGCGCCCTTGGGTGCAAAACCGCTCGAATTTGCGAAACGGACGCCAAAAGCGAAGGTTCTCCGCGTTCTCCTTCGTGCTCACCCCGGTCATGCTCGCGCGTTTTTGTGCTTTTTCGGCCTGCACGGCAAAATCGTGTATCCTATGGCTCGCGTCGCGCCGGCCCTTCGCCGCGCGGCCGCCGAAGGCGCTCCGGCGCCCCATCCCCGCACACGTAAAACAAATGAAGTGGGGCAACCGTGTGAACGAGAGGGCCTGCGCCGCGGGCCGCAAGGACAGGAGGCAACCCCGTGAAACTGGTGGTTACCGAGAAGAACGACGCCGCCCAGAAGATCGCCTATCTCTTGGGGGCGAGCAAGCCCAAGGCCGACAAGGTGTTCTCCACCCCGGTCTACCGATTCGACGTCGACGGCGAGGAGTGGGTGACCATCGGCCTGCGCGGCCACATCCTCGAGCCTGACTTTGCCCCGCAGCTCGTCTACAAGAAGCGCGGCGGCTGGCAGGGCGTCACCGCCGAGGGCGAGGCCATCCCCGCCGACATCCCCGACGCGCTCGCGCGTCCCCCCTTCAAGAAGAAGAAGCCGTTCACCGAGGACGGCGTGGAGCTCAAGTCCTGGAAGATGGAGGCGCTGCCGTACCTGGTCTACGCGCCCATCGAGAAGCTCCCCAAGGAGAAGGACATCATCCGCTCCCTCAAGAACCTGGCCAAGAAGGCCGATTCCATCGTCATCGCCACCGACTTCGACCGCGAGGGCGAGCTCATCGGCGCCGACGCGCTGGCCTGCTGCCGCGAGGTCAACCCCACGGCGCCCGTGTCCCGCGCGCGCTACTCGGCCTTCACCAAGGCCGAGATCCAGGGCGCGTTCTCCAACCTGGTGGCCATGGACGAGGATCTGGCCCAGGCCGGCGCCTCGCGTCAGGACATCGATCTCATCTGGGGCGCGGTACTCACCCGCTACCTCACGCTCGTGAAGTTCGCCGGCTACGGCAACGTGCGCTCCTCGGGTCGCGTGCAGACGCCCACCCTCGCCCTCATCGTGGCGCGCGAGCGCGAGCGCATGGCCTTCGTGCCCGAGGACTACTGGGTGATCCGCGGCGCCTTCGACGCCGACGCGACCGCCGGCCCCACCGCCGGCGACGGCCCGGGCGCCTTCGAGGCCGGCCACGCCACGGCGCGCTTCAAGGACGAGGCCGCCGCCAAGGCAGCCATGGCCGCCGTCGCGGGCGCCACGAGCGCGCGCGTGGCCGCCGTGGAGAAGAAGCGCCGCACGGTGCCCGCCCCCGTCCCGTTCAACACCACGTCGCTGCTGGCCGCCGCCTCATCCGAGGGCCTCTCGCCGGCCCGCACCATGCGCCTGGCCGAGTCCCTCTACATGGATGGCTACATCTCCTATCCGCGCGTGGACAACACGGTCTACCCCTCCTCGCTCGACCTGACCGAGGTGGTGCGCACCGTGAGCGGCAACCCCGCCTACGCGCCCTACTGCAAGGAGCTCCTGTCCAAGGGCGCGCTCAAGGCCACCCGCGGCAAGAAGGAGACCACCGACCACCCGCCCATCTACCCGACGGCCAAGGCCACGCCCGACGACCTGCCGCCTGCGGAATTCAAGCTCTACAACCTGGTGGCGCGCCGGTTCCTGGCGACGCTGTCGGGCCCGGCGGTGGTGGAGGGCACCAAGGTGTCCCTCGACGTGGCCGGCGAGCCCTTCGTGGCCAAGGGCGACGTGCTGGTGGAGCCGGGCTTCCGCGCCATCTACCCTTATGGCCTCAAGAAGGACGAGACGCTCCCGGCGCTCGGCGAGGGCGCGTCGGTGGCCTTCAACGGCGCCACCTGCGTCAAGAAGCAGACCGAGCCGCCTGCGCGTTACAGCCAGGGACGCCTCATCCAGGAGATGGAGAAGCTGGGCCTGGGCACCAAGTCCACGCGCCACGCCATCATCGAGCGTCTCTACACGGTCAAGTACATCCAGAACGATCCCATCGAGCCGAGCCAGCTGGGCATGGCCGTGGTGGACGCGCTCGACAAGTTCGCGCCGCACATCACGCACCCGGACATGACGGCCGACCTCGAGCAGAAGATGGACGACATCGCCGCGGGCGCCACCACGCGTGACGCGGTGGTGGGCACCTCGCGCAACCTGCTGTCCCAGGAGCTCGGCGAGCTGCTGCCGCACTCGGAGGACGTGAAGGAGGCCCTGGCCGACGCCGTGGCCGCCGACGCCTACGTGGGGCCGTGCCCCAAATGCGGCAAGGACCTGCAGATCCGCGCATCGCAGAAGACTAAGTCGATGTTCATCGGCTGTGCCGGCTGGCCGGAGTGCGACGTGACTTACCCGCTGCCCAAGGGCAAGATCGAGGCGGTGCCCGAGCCGTGCCCCACCTGCGGCATGCCCCAGGTGAAGGTGACGGCCTTCCGCAGCAAGCCGCGTACCGTGTGCATCGACCCTAACTGCTCCACGAACCAGGAGCCCGACGTGGTGGTGGGGCAGTGCCCGACGTGCAAGGCCGCCGGCAAGGAGGCCAAGCTGGTGGCCCGTCGCAACCCGCGTACGCTCAAGCGGTCGGTGACCTGCGAGAACTTCGACGAGTGCGGCACGCGCTACCCGCTGCCGCAGTACGGAGCGCTCACGGCCACCGACGAGGTGTGCGAGGCCTGCGGCGCGCCGATGGTCGTCGTGACCACGGCCCGCGGCCCGTGGAAGCTCTGCCCCAACTTCGACTGCCCGGCCAAGGAGCAGGAGGAGAAGGCCGGCGCGCGCAAGGGCAAGGGCGCGAAGGGCGGCAGGCGCAAGGCGCCCGCCAAGAAGTAGGGGCGCCCGCACAGGGAAGCGAGGGGCCGTCCGCGATAGCGCGGGCGGCCCTCTTTTGTGTGGAGGAGCGATTGGCGGGGGCGTCGAGGCGCGGGCGCGGGGCGCGGGCGAGGGGCGTGGGAGCGCCCCCTTTGGGGCTGGGCGTTTTTCTGCGTCTGATCCTGCGAGAAAGTGCGGGTCTGCATGCGGGGAGATCGTTGGCACTGCGATTTCGCGCCGGCTTCGCTGGCGTAGGCGATGGCGACCTGGGATTATGCGAGTCAGGCTCGCTCCTTACGGGCGAGCGGGCCGGCTCCTGCCATGCAAAGCCGCACTTTCTCACAGAAAACGAGGTGTTTTTTCGCCTGATTCCATCGCGTGGTGCCGACGCCTCGCCGAGGGGGCAGCGTGCTCCGCTTGTCGGCGTGGCTTGCTGGTTCTCCCATGGGCCTGGCACCTCTCGCCCGCTTTTTCGGCTGCGGTCGCCGCGCGGGCTGTGCTCCGGTTGGCGGCGGCGCGTCAGCCTCGGCGTCATGTGGGCGTTTTGCGTCTTTCCGCGCAAACGTAAATGGCCGTTTACAGGGGGATTCCCACATCCTGCTACGGTTCTCCCATGGCCATTTTCGTCTGGGGGATATCGGCGTTGGAGCTCTGGCGCAGCCGTTTTGACGCGCTGGCTCCTTCGCGTGCGCTCCCGCAGGCCTCCGCCCGCCCTGGCTCAGCCGCAGCGGCCATCGCCTCCCTCGTCGCCGGCTCAGTTGCCCGGCCGGTGCATGTCGAAGTTGCCTCTGCGGCCCTTCGGCCCCAGGTTGCCGGCGTGGTCGCGCATGTGCGAGGCCAGCCGCTTCCTCGTGGTGCCTACTATCGGCTTGGGGGCTCGCCGGCCTCTGACGACGCGACGGTCTATGTGGCGGGTCCGGAGGCCCTCTTTGTGCAGCTCGCCGCCGAGCTGCCCTTTCTCGAGCTGGTCGCGCTTGCCGCCGAGCTGTGCGCCGGCTACGTGCTCAGGCCGGGCGATGATCGAGGGTTTTCCTGGAGGCATCCGGTGACGACGCGGAGGTCGCTCGAGCGCTTCGTGGCCCGCTGCGAGGGCGCGCGCGGCGTGCGGGCAGCTCGGCGGGCGCTTCCGCTGGTGGCGGAGGGCGCCCTCTCGCCGCCCGAGGCCAAGACCGCGCTCTTGGCCGCCCTCTCGACCCGTCGTGGGGGATACGGCTGCGGCATGCCCCTGATCAACTGCAGCCCTGACGGGCAGAGTCGCGTGTCGGAGCTGGTCGAGGCGGCCGACTCTGGGCGGGGCGTCGGCTCGTATGTGTGCGACCTCCTCTGGCCCGAGCGCGGCGTCGCCCTCGAGTACCAGGGCCGCGAGGCCCATGGCACGGAGCGGCTCGTGCGCGATGCGGTGCGCCAGGTGCGCTTGGGAGCGGCCGGCATCGACGTGGTGCCCCTCACCCACGAGCAGCTCAACGACGCGCTTCTGTTCCACGAGGTCATGATGGCGCTGATGCGGAAGTCGGGAACCCCTTGGCGCTGCACCGTGCCCGACTTCGCCGAGCGGCGGCGCGTCTTGAGGCGGGCGCTGCGCTGCCTGTCGACGGGCGCGTACCACCTCCGTTGAGGCGGGAGGAGCGAGGCTGGGGCGTGCGGGGTCGCGGCGTTGTCGTGGATGGCCGCGCCTCCGGGCGCCCGATGCCGCGATTTCCTGCGAGAAAAGCCGGGGTTTGCATGGGGCGAGGAGGCGGGGGAGGCCGCGTTCGGCTCCCGACGCCGCGTCTCTCAAGGCGTCACCTGGGGAAACAGGTGGGGTGATGCCTGCGGTTTCCTCTTGGAGGCGGCCGCAGGCATGCAAACTTGCGCTTTCTCGCAGGAAATCGCGGAAAATCCTGCCCGGCTGCGCGCAGCCGCCCGGGCGGAGCCCGACGGCCGCAGCCGGGCAGGCGCCCCCCCACGACCGCAGCCGGGCAGACGCCCCCGGCGACCCTGTGCGTCTGCGGTGCGGCAGGCTAGGGGCGGACGCCGGCCTCCACCTGGCGGTAGAGGTCGGTGCCGGTGACGTCGATGGCCACGAAGACGGGGAAGTCGGCTAGCTCGAGGCGGCGCAGCGCCTCGGTGCCCAGGTCCTCCCAGGCTACAAGCTCGCTTTCGGTCACGTGCGTGGCGAGCAGCGCCGCGATGCCGCCGACGGCGCACAGGTAGACGCCGCCCGTGGCTCGGCAGGCCTCGGCGACGGCGGCTGAGCGTTTGCCCTTGCCGATGGTGGCGACGATGCCGGCCTCCATGAGCTGGGGCGTGGCGAAGTCCATGCGGCTGGCGGTGGTGGGGCCCACCGATCCGAGGGGCCGGCCGGCGGCTGCGGGCGTGGGGCCGGCGTAGAAGAGCGTGGCGCCGTCAAGGCCGAAGGGCAGCGCTCCGTCCGCGTCGAGCGCGGCGAGCGCGCGCTCGTGCCCGGCGTCGCGCATCGTGTAGACCGGGCCGCTGAGCAGCACCTCGTCGCCAGCGCGCAAAGCGGCCAGATCCTCGCGGGAGAGCGGCAGCGTGAGCCGTGCCGGCCTGCGCCCGGCCTCGGCGCCTGCGTCTCGCGTGGCGTCGGCCGCTGCCGGCGTCTCGATCGCGTGCTCCGCGCCAGCTGCGTATCGCATGCCCGCGTCCTGCGCGCCCGTGGCGCCTTGCGTCAGCCCGCTCATCGCGCGCCTCCCTTCTCGGCTGCCGGCGCTCCGGTCTCCCAGCTCACCAGCTCGACAGACTGCGAGCGCATGGCGCAGCAGCCCATGTTCACGGCTACCGGCAGCGCGGCGATGTGGCAGGGCGCCGTCTCCAGGTGCACGGCGAGGGCGGTGGTGGCGCCGCCGAGGGCCGCCGGTCCGATGCCGAGGGCGTTCACCGCCTCGAGCAGCTCGGCCTCGAAGGCCGCCGCCCCGTTCGAGGAGGCCGGCGCGCCCACGGGGCGTAGCAGCGCGTGCTTGGCCAGGCTCGCCACGCGGTCGAAGGTGGCGCCTACCCCCACGCCGATGATGAGCGGCGGGCAGGCGTTGGCGGCCTTCTCGCGCACGCAGTCGAGCACGGCCTCGCGCACGCCGTCGCGCCCGGCGCCGGGCGCGAGCATCACCACGCGGGAGGCGTTGTCCGAGCCTCCGCCCTTGAGCATGACATGGAGCGTGGCACCGCGCCCGGGGACGAGGCGCAGCTCGGTGAAGGCGGGCGTGTTGTCCCCGGTGTTCACGCGGTCGAGCAGCGCGTCGGCCAGCACGCTCATGCGCAGGGCGCCGTCGCGGTAGGCGCGGGCCACCGCGTCGTCTACCCCGTCGAGCACGTTCCCGGGCACCAAAAGCTCGCGGCCCACTTCCAGGCATGCCCACACGGTGCCGGTGTCCTGGCAGATCGGCACAGCGTCTGCCGTGCCGATGGCGGCGTTCTCCAGGATGCGGTCGAGCACGGCCGCCCCGCGGCTTTCGGGTCCCTCGGCCGCACGGGCTGCCTCCAGAGCGGCGCGCACGTCGGGGCGCAGGGTGACGGCGCAGGCGCGCACCGCCGCGTAGGCGGCTGCGGCCACGGCCTCGCGCGTGAGCCCGCGTGCGAGGCCCTCTTCGTCAGCTGGCATGTCTGCCTCCCTTCCTTGACTGAGAGGACAGTGTAGCGCGCTGGCGCGGCCCCGGGGAGGCAGGTGCGCGAAACGGCGCGCCTCGTCGCGTCGAAAGCCGTCGCCCTGGTGCTGCGCCGGCGCGACGACAGCGGGGGGGCTCTTGGCGCCTGTGGTGCGGAAACGGTGCAGCTTGCGTGCCGGAGGTGGGAGCGCGAGGGGCTTGGGGTACAATGAGCAGGTTATAGACGCATCGTACGAGAGGGAGAGCACGCGCCATGGATATCGCCGAGGAGTCACTGCAGCAGCATCGGGCCTGGGGTGGCAAGATCGAGACCACGCCGAAGATGGCCATCGAGGACCGTCATGACCTGGCCGTGGCCTACACGCCGGGCGTGGCTGAGCCCTGCCGCGCCATCGCCGCGGATCCGGAGCGCGCCTACGACTACACCCTCAAGCGCAACACCGTGGCCGTCGTCACCGACGGCAGCGCCGTCCTCGGCCTGGGCAACATCGGTCCTCTGGCCGCGCTGCCGGTCATGGAGGGCAAGGCGGCGCTGTTCAAGGAGTTCGGCGGCGTGGATGCGTTCCCCGTGTGCCTCGACACCCAGGACGTGGACGAGATCGTCGAGACGTGCGTGCGCATCGCCCCGGCCTTCGGCGGCATCAACCTCGAGGACATCGCCGCGCCGCGCTGCTTCGAGATCGAGGCGCGCCTGAACGACGCGCTCGACATCCCCGTGTTCCACGACGACCAGCACGGCACCGCCATCGTCGTGCTTTCGGGCGTCATCAACGCCCTGCGCCTGGTGGGCAAGGACGCGCGCGCCGCCAAGGTGGTGGTGAACGGCGCGGGCTCGGCGGGCATCGCCATCGCCAAGCTCTTGCTCTCCTACGGGTTCGCCGACGTCACCATGTGCGATGTGCGCGGCATCCTGAGCTCGGCCTACGAGGGCATGAACGACGCCCAGCGCGCCATGCTGGCCCGCACCAACCTCGCTGACGCGCAGGGAACCCTCGCTGATGCGATGGTCGGCGCCGATGTGGTCATCGGCGTGTCGGCCCCCGGTGTCATCAGCGGCGCCATGGTGGCCTCCATGGCCGACAACGCCATCGTCTTCGCCATGGCCAATCCCACGCCGGAGATCTTCCCCGATGAGGCGAAGGCCGCCGGCGCGCGCGTGGTGGGCACGGGGCGCTCGGACTTCCCGAACCAGGTCAACAACGTCATCGCCTTCCCCGGCATCTTCCGCGGCGCCTTGGAGGCCCGCGCCGAGCGCGTCACCGAGGAGATGAAGCTTGCCGCCGCCGAGGCGCTCGCCTCCCTCGTCTCCGACGAGGAGCTCTCCGAGGACTTCATCATGCCCGATCCCTTCGACCCCCGCGTGGCCGACGCCGTGGCTGACGCCGTGCGCGAGCGCGCCCTGGGCGCGCGGTAGGGGCCGGCGATGGGCAGGGGAGAGGCGGGCGTCCCGCGCGGCGTGCTCGTCACCTTCGAGGGCGGCGACGGGGCGGGCAAGTCCACCCACATCCGCTTTCTGGCCCGGGCGCTCGCCGACGCCGGGCGCGAGGTGGTGTGCCTGCGCGAGCCCGGCGGCACGGCGGTGGGGGAGGCCCTGCGCGCCATCGTGCTCGACCCGGCCAACGAGGGCCTGGCTGACGAGGCCGAGCTGCTCATCTACGAGGCGGCGCGCGCCCAGCTCTCGGCCAAGGTGATCCGCCCGGCCCTCGAGCGCGGTGCCGTGGTGCTGTGCGATCGCTTCTCCGACTCCACCCTGGCCTACCAGGTGGCCGGACGGGGCCTGCCCGCCGACTTCGTGGAGGCTGCCAACGCCTTCGCCACGGGCGGCGTCGCACCTGATCGCACCCTCGTGCTCACCGCCGGGGACGCCCGCGCCTCGCTCGGGCGCGCCACTCGCGGCACGGCGGGCGACCGCCTTGAGCGTGCGGGCGCGGCCTTCCACGCCCGCGTGAACGACGCCTTCCTCGACCTGGCCCGACGTGATCCGGCCCGCGTGCGCGTGGTGGATTCCTCGGGCGCCCGTTCGGCCACGGCGGCCCAGGTGTTCGGCGAGTTGGCCGACCTGTTCCCCTGGATGGCCGACGCCGCGACGTGCGACGAGGCCTACTTCTCCGTGCTCGATGACAAGCGCGCCCTCCAGGCGTGGCTCGATCGGCCCGCGGGGTCTGGCGCGTGCGCCGAGGGGAGCGCCCGTGCCTGACGCATTCGAGAACATCCTCGGGCAGCCCCAGGTGCGCGACTTTTTGCGCACGAGCGTGAGCACCGAGCGTCTGACCCATGCCTACCTGTTCGCCGGCCCGGCCGGATCGAACAAGACGCTCGCCGCCTATGCCCTCGCCCAGGCCGTCATGTGCCCCAAGGGCCCCCAGGGGCCGCGCGGCGGGCGCTGCGGGGCATGCACCGCGTGCGATCGCGTCATGCGCCGCAAACACCCCGACGTGCGCTACTACGCGCCGGAGGGCGCCGCGGGCTACCTGGTCGAGCAGATCCGCGACATCGTCGCCGACACCTCGCTCGCGCCCATCCAGGCCAAGACCAAGGTCTACATCATCGACCGGGCCGACCTTCTGGGCACCTCTGCCGCCAACGCCTTCCTCAAGACCCTTGAGGAGCCGCCGGCTGACGTGGTCATCATCCTGCTCGGGCGCACCCGCGAGTCGGTGCTGCCCACCATCGTGTCGCGTTGCCAGGTGGTGCCCTTCCGCCACATCCCCGCCGGCGAGGCCGCCGGCATCGTGCGGCAGAACACCGGCGCCTCCCTCGAGACGGCCCGCGTGGCCATCGAGGCCTGCGGCGGCTCCATCACGCGGGCCTGCGAGTTTCTGCGCGCGCCGGGCAACGAGCGGCTGCACTTCCGCTCCCAGGTCCTCGACGTGCTGGCCTCGCTGCGCCGCGCCGACGACTGGGATGTCATCGGGTACGCCGCCGACCTGGTGACGGCCTCCAAGCTGCCCCTTGACGTGGTGCGCGAGTCGCAGGAGGCGGAGCTGGCCGAGAACGCGGACTTCCTGGCCAAGTCGGCCATTCGCCAGATCGAGGCGCGCAACAAGCGCCAGATCACGGCCAAGTCGACCGAGTGCCTGCGCCAGCTTACGGCCATCACGGCCTCGTGGCTGCGCGACGTCATGGCCCAGGCGGCCGGCGCGCCGGAGCTTGTCATCAACGCCGACGCGCGCGCCTCGATCGAGGATGCGGCCTGCGTCGCCGACGAGGCGGCGCTTGCCCGGGCGCTCGCGGCGGTGGATCGCTGCGAGGAGGCCCTTGCGTATAATGTGTCCCCGGAGACGTGCATCGACGTGCTCCTGTTCGAGATAAGAGAGGTCCTCAATGGTTCGGGTAGCACCCATTAACATAGCCTACAATCCGCGTACCCTCTGGTTTGACCCCCGTGACCTGGAGATACGCAAGGGCGACCCGGTGGTGGTGACCACGGCGCGCGGCATCGAGTTCGGCCGCGCCGCCAGTGACGTCATCGAGGTGGACGAGCGCGAGGTGAAGGCGCTCAAGACCCCGCTCAAGCCGGTGAAGCGCCTGGCCACGCCCGAGGACGTGGAGCGCGCCGCGGAGCTCGAGCAGCGCAGCCTCGAGGCGCTGCCGCAGTTCAAGGCCATGGCCGCCGAGGCCCATGCTGACATGCACCCCGTCTCCGTCGAGTTCCTCTTCGACGGAGACAAGGCGGTGTTCTACTTCGAGGCCGAGGAGCGCGTGGACTTCCGCGATCTCGTGCGCAGGCTCGCGTCCCACTTCCACGTGCGCATCGACATGCGCCAGATCGGCGTGCGCGACGAGGCGCGCATCGTGGGCGGGCTGGGCCACTGCGGCCAGGAGCTGTGCTGCAAGCGCATGGGCGGGGAGTTCTGCCCCGTGTCCATCCGCATGGCCAAGGAGCAGGACCTCTCGCTCAACCCCCAGAAGATATCGGGCCTCTGCGGGCGCCTCATGTGCTGCTTGCGCTACGAGTACGACGCCTACAAGGACTTCAAGTCGCGCGCGCCCAAGATGAACGCCACGGTGCAGACTCCCGAGGGGCCGGCCAAGGTGTGCGAGCTCGACGTGCCGCGCGAGACGGTGTCGCTGAGGCTCGAGGGCGAGAAGCCGGTGAGGGTGCCGCTCTCCGCCTTCGAGGCGCCCAAGGAGGGCGCCCGCCCCAATGTGGTGACCGAGGAGGGCTGGGAGGAGGCCAAGGGCGTCGTCGAGGCGGCCACGGGCGACGCGGTGGCGTTCCTCACCTCGCAGCTCACCGGGTCGGACAAGCTGGCGGAGGCCGGCAAGGTGCGTCGCACCCCCGGCGGGAAGCGGAAGGACGACGGGCGGAAGGGCGCGGGGTCCGGCGCGGGGTCGGGCAGCTCGCGCGGACGTGGGCGCGGACGCGGGCGCGGCGACGAGCGTCGCGACGCGCCAGCCGACGAGGCGCGCAAGCCGCGG
>NZ_QWKK01000290.1 GCF_009911695.1 Enterorhabdus sp. P55
CTGGGTTTATGAACGCATTTGCGTTGTAAGAACGACAACCCATTGGTACAGACAAGTATTGGGAAGGGTCGTCTTTATGTCGGTTAAATGCAGGTGCTAAAATTCCTTCATCCATTGACACATAATCTGGATACAACTTACGGGAAGAGCACTCTACAGCTTTTTGGAATAGGTCATAGTTTGGTGTTCCAGGTTCTAAATTAATGTCTTTACTTGACGCAAATATTAGTTTTGGAAATACAAATGTCGACTCAGGTTTTGAGCGTTCTGTAAGAATAGCATCTGTAATTGCACGTCCCCATTTAGATGTGTCTAGTCCAAATCCAATAGATGTAAACGGAATTTGACCAAGTGCATTACTAACGGTTGATGTTTTAAACTCATAACCTTGAATCCCTTGTTTGATTGCAGAAAGCGTGTCCTCTTCTGCAAGTTCTTTGGCTAGCTCGTTTGACAATTTTTTATTTTTGTAGTATTCGAGTTTTGAATTGTAAGTCTTTTCGGCATAAGGTGCAAAGATGTAATCCACATTTTGTGTGCTGAATCCACCGAACTGTTGAGACGACGCTGCAAGTGTGATGTCTCCAAACAAGTTTAGCGCAGACA
>NZ_QWKK01000291.1 GCF_009911695.1 Enterorhabdus sp. P55
GACGGTTGGAAGTATGAATTTAATGGCTTAGATAAGTTCAAGGCTGGTCAAGCAATTAAGTACACGGTTGCCGAAGCAGCAGTTGACGGTTACAAGACAACGTATAATGGCAATAACATTGTTAATACGCATCAGGTAGCTAAGACGAGTGTGTCAGGCCAGAAGACGTGGTCAGACCATGATAACCAAGACGGTCTACGGCCAGATGAAATTACGGTTAACTTGTTAGCAGATGGTAAAAAGGTTGATTCGAAGACAGTGACCGCAAAAGATGGTTGGAAGTATGAATTTAATGACTTAGATAAGTTCAAGGCTGGTCAAGAAATTAAGTACACGGTTGAAGAAGCAGCCGTTGCTGGTTATGAGACAACGTATGATGGCAATAACATTGTTAATACACATCAGGTGGCCAAGACGAGTGTGTCAGGTCAAAAGACGTGGTCAGACCATGATAACCAAGATGGTGTACGACCAGATGAAATTACGGTTAACTTGTTAGCAGATGGTAAGAAGGTTGATTCAAAGACAGTGACCGCAAAAGATGGTTGGAAGTATGAATTTAATGACTTAGATAAGTTCAAGGCTGGTCAAGAAATTAA
>NZ_QWKK01000292.1 GCF_009911695.1 Enterorhabdus sp. P55
GATAGTGAACCAGTACCGTGAGGGAAAGGTGAAAAGCACCCCGGAAGGGGAGTGAAATAGAACCTGAAACCGTGTGCCTACAAGAAGTTAGAGCCCGTTAATGGGTGATAGCGTGCCTTTTGCAGAATGAACCGGCGAGTTACGATTGCATGCGAGGTTAAGCTGAAGAAGCGGAGCCGTAGCGAAAGCGAGTCTGAATAGGGCGAGTGAGTATGTAGTCGTAGACCCGAAACCATGTGACCTACCCATGTCCAGGTTGAAGGTGCGGTAAAACGCACTGGAGGACCGAACCCACGTACGTTGAAAAGTGCGGGGATGAGGTGTGGGTAGCGGAGAAATTCCAAACGAACTTGGAGATAGCTGGTTCTCTCCGAAATAGCTTTAGGGCTAGCCTCGGAATTAAGAATGATGGAGGTAGAGCACTGTTTGGACTAGGGGCCCGTCTTGGGTTACCGAATTCAGATAAACTCCGAATGCCATTCATTTATGTCCGGGAGTCAGACAGTGAGTGATAAGATCCATTGTCGAAAGGGAAACAGCCCAGACCACCAGCTAAGGTCCCCAAATATATGTTAAGTGGAAAAGGATGTGAGGGTGC
>NZ_QWKK01000293.1 GCF_009911695.1 Enterorhabdus sp. P55
GCACGCAGGAGGTCAGCGGTTCGATCCCGCTAGGCTCCATTGTCAGACAAGACGTTAAAATCACTTGAACATTGAAAACTAAATAACAATATCTAATAACGATAAATAAACCAAAAGCTGTGAATTTTAAAGAATTTACAAACTTATACTTGAAAAACGATGATTATAAATCATCATGGCAAAGTTAATAAGGGCGCACGGTGGATGCCTTGGCACTAAGAGCCGATGAAGGACGTGACTAACGACGATATTCTAGGGGGAGCAGTAAGTACGCATTGATCCCTAGGTCTCCGAATGGGGAAACCCAGCTGCTACTAGCAGTTATTCATGAGTGAATACATAGCTCATGTAAAGGTAACGCAGAGAACTGAAACATCTAAGTACCTGCAGGAAGAGAAAGTAAAAACGATTTCGTAAGTAGCGGCGAGCGAACGCGAAGAAGGGCAAACCAAGAAGCTTGCTTCTTGGGGTTGTAGGACTGCAACGTGGACTTAAGCATTATAGTCGAATAACCTGGGAAGGTTAATCAAAGAGGGTAATAATCCCGTAGACGAAATAGCGCTTATACCTAGCAGTATCCTGAGTAGGGCTGGA
>NZ_QWKK01000294.1 GCF_009911695.1 Enterorhabdus sp. P55
GAGCGTGACGCCAACTCTAAACAGTTATCAGCCAAACTTTTCTTAAACAACGCATCGGGTGAAATGGACTCAAACTATAACTCACCTATTCGTATGAATCGTAACGCAGCAACCATGCGTATTGTTGGCCAATTAATTTTGCTCGATATTGTGCATACTGCTGCAGAAATGGGCGGCGAATCTGTGTCAACCAATACAGATGGTGTTTATCTTACTGGTATATCCATGGAAGAAACAAAAAACATTGTTCACAACTGGGAAGCAAAGTATGCGCTTGAAGCCGAACCCGAAGAGGTTGAACGCTTTGTGTCGAAAGACGCTAACAACCGATATGAAGTTATGGACGGCGGCGGCACACGTAACGCCTCAGGTGGTATGCTATCAAACTTTTCTCACATGAACTTTACTAAAAAATGGACTCAACCGCCTATTGTAGATGAGGCCTTAATTCATTACTTTGACACTCATGATGATGTACCAAATACGCCAATTGACGAAATAGACCTTGACAGCTTACGTGAGTTCTTTAAAGAGCGTGTAGCGTCTATTAAAGATGAATCGTTGAGTGAAGAAAAACGTTTGGATACAATCAC
>NZ_QWKK01000295.1 GCF_009911695.1 Enterorhabdus sp. P55
GACGGCGTGGGGCGCGCCGGCTGACGGCGCGGCCGGCGACGGGGCGGCGACGGCGGAGGCCGCGCTGGGCGTGGCCCCGCTGGAGGCGCGGGACGGGGGCATCCCGCTCGCGCTGACCGGCATGGCGAAGGAGCGCTCGGTGCTCGTCCGGGTGTCCGTCGAGCCGGCCGAGGGCGCCGAGCTGCAGGAGGTCGGGTTCGCCTTCGACGCCGCCCTCGAGGAGCGCGCGGTGGTGGCGGAGTCCTCGTTCGAGGATGGCGTGCTGAGCATCGTCGCCTCCGCCGGCGATGATGAGCTCGGCGCGGGCGAGGACGGCTCGCTGGCGCTCGGCGTCATCAAGGTGACGGCCGCGCCTGCCGGCGCGCGCGTGACGGTGACCGTCGAGCGCGTGGAGGCCGCGGACGCTCGTTACGTCGAGCGCGCGACGGCCGGCCCTGCGGCCGGCCCGGTGACCCTGGCCGTGACCGACGGCGCGGGCGGATCGGGCAGCGCCGGCGGAGACGGCGGCACCGGGAACAGCTCGGGCGTCGGCGGCGGCGCGGGGAGCGGAGGCGGCGCGGGTGACGGAGGCGGCTCGGGC
>NZ_QWKK01000296.1 GCF_009911695.1 Enterorhabdus sp. P55
TTTTTTTTTCCCCACCCCAAAAAAATACACATTCACCATTTCCGTCGTTTTTTATCCCAAAATCTGCCCCACCACAGGGAATTCCAGGGCGCTTTGTGGCCAAGCAGTGCCTGCAACGACAAGAGCCCCCCCCCGCCCCATTGCGGGGCCTCACCGCGCCGCTCCTTTTGGGGCCGTTTCCGCTGATTCGGTGAATTCCGCCTCCAGCCTCACCACGCTCCGGCTGCTTCGCCTCATTGCCTTCCATTCCTTCTCTCTGCTTTTCCACATCTTCTCTTCTCTGGGCCCTATTCTTCCTCTCTTCACCAAATTTCCTCTTTTCTTCCCCAATTTACACTTCCATTCGGGCTGGAACCACTCCTCGCTCCGCCGCCTCCCATTTCTTCTACGTGCTGCTTTTCTATCTTCCTCTCTTCTCTTCTCCTCTATTTTCTCTTATCCTGATTTCCCTCTTCTATTTTCTATCTTCTTTCTTTCTTTCCTATTTTCTATCTTCTTTTTTTTTTCCTATTTTTCTATCTTCTTTCTTTCCTATCTTCTTTTTTTTTTTTCCTATTTTCTATCTTCTTTTTTT
>NZ_QWKK01000031.1 GCF_009911695.1 Enterorhabdus sp. P55
TGCCGGCCGCTCCGGCCCCCGCAGCCCCCGCTGCCGCCGGTCCGGCTCCGGCCGCTGCCGCCGTGGTGCCCGCCGCCGCTGCCGTCGTGCCGGCCGCAGCCGAGGTCATCGCCGACAACCCGACCCCGCTGGCTGACGCTGGCGACCTCGACACGGCGCCTGTCGCCGAGGTCATCGCCGACGACGAGACCCCCATGGCTGCGTTCGACCACCCGCAGTGCTGGGTGCACTACTGGATCTTCCTGGGCATTCTTCTCACGCTGGCCTATGCCATCGGCGTGATCGCCCGTCGCATGAACTACGTGCGCAAGATCAACAAGTTCGAGGACGATCTGACTGGCGGCCAGTCCACGGGCGACGCCCGCGTGACTGCTCCCCTCGCCGGCGGAATGGAGGCCTAGCATGCGCAAGAGCAACTGGATCATTCTGGCGGTGCTGGCCTCGGCCTCGGCCTTCTTTCTGTGGCTGTGGTACTACCTGAACTTCAACCTGGTGGACAACCCGGTTGACTTGGCGTTCACCATCGTGTGGTGGGCTGCCATCATCGCCGGCTGCGTGGGCATCCACCTGGCCGAGCGTCGTCGCCAGGAGCGCGTGCGCACGGCCTTCCTGGCCCCCGGCCTCATCTACAACTGCGAAGCCGGCATGGTGCCGGTGGAGGCGGGCTCCTCGGCGGTTGACAAGCTGCAGCAGACGCTTGCCGAGCTCAGCTACAGCTTCGACCTGCAGGACGACCCGGCGAGCAAGCGCGTGCGCTTCAGCCACATCATCCGCACGGCGAAGTTCGCCGACGAGGGCAAGACCTGGGAGGGCGAGGTGGTCTCCGTGGTCTACCCCAACGCCGCCCCGCGCCCCTTCTCCAGCCGCGATGAGCTGCTGGCCATCGTGGAGGGCGCCCCGGCGTAGCCTCCGCACCAGAGCAGAGCGAATGAGCCAGGGGAGGCGGCCCGCAGGTCGCCTCCCCTGGCTGTTTTGATAAGTAGAATTGCGAGATTACTGTCCTATCTGCGATAAGAATCACCAGTTCAGTTGCGTATGGCTCCCGCAAGCCGCCTCAATATGATTACCAATGATAAAAAGACTTAGGCCCAAAAGGGTATGTACCTTTTGAACTTTGCGCCGGCGTCTTCGTCCTCTTCTTTTATCAGTTCGTTTTCGCAGCACTCTCTCAGAAGTCTAGACATGGCGAGAGTGTTCTTCCTCTCTGCCTCCAGACCAAACCGTTCGCGTAAGGACTGGTTGCTCATGGATTCGCCTTGAGCGTACATCAGGCAGCAGTGCCAATAAAGCGCATTGATGCGTTCGTTCTTGGTCATCTTTCTATAGGCTCCCCCTTTGAAAAGGGTTACCTTCGTTCCGGTGTCCTCAGAGCTTTCGATGCGAGGCGCAAGCATGTGGATTTCCTCGCAAGCGGCAACGGCTCTATCCCAGCCTGTGCCGCCCTCCTCGCATAGATCCATCTGCCTCAAGGCCTTAACCAGGCGATCGTTCCTTGTTTTTGGCTGCGCATTTAGCACTCGATTAGGCGGAATAAGCGATGCGCCGGGATTATTGAATTCGATTCGGTTATCGTAAAGACTTACAAACGGGCCTGAAGTGGTGACGGTCATATCTTGATGGATAACTGTGTTAACAAGCAGTTCGCGAATTGCTGCCTGTGGGTACGCATGCTGTATTTTCCTAAACGCACCGTCGGTGAGTTCCTTAGCTGGAATAGACGTCATTATGTAGTCTTCTGCTTTCTGCAGAGCGGTTGCATAGCCTTCATCAAAGAAGCGGTCGTCTAGGATCGACAAGTTGGCCTTTCCTTCAAATTTGATGATGCGAAGGGCTCTTTTGCGAAGGCCAGGGAAGGCGCTGACTTTTCTTGCCAAGAGAAGGGCGCCAAGATTGGTTATAGCAAGCCTGCCGTTGTCCAGTCGCTTGAGGATGTCTTGCTCAATAAGCGGTCGGAATGTTGCCTCTGAATCTGTAGGCCTCTTTAGTCCGAGAAGGGAGAAGTAGACGTCAGTGTTTAAGAGTTCGAACACATCAGCGCTGGCGAGATCCTCCAGAGCCGCCTGCGTTTCAAAGCCGTAGCGCTGGAGCCTTCTCCAGAGCTCTGCCTCTTTCGATCCTGGCTTTAGATGCGTTGTGCTAGATCCTTCACGTATATAGGCAATATTCTTAAAGTAGACTGGCTGCTCTGCTGCGGCAGAGATCTTTAGGACGACGAAATGGAGTCCGTTATTCTCTACAGGAATAAACTCATAGCTTGCGTTGCTCGACATCATGGTGGCGAGCCAAATGTTGAGATACTGATTTCCCTCAGCTCGCGCGTTCAGATAGCTAAAAGAGGAGCCTATTAGGGCATGAGTTTTGTCTTCTACGCCCCAAATCTTGTAGGCAAAATCCTTTCCGTGGTAGGCGGCTGAGTTTGCAAGCGCCGAAATGTCCTTTCCGATTCGATCGGCGTCGTTATTGTTGCTTTTGAATTCTATCCACTCTGTTTCATCTGGATACCCGATGAGGGAGTAGATAAGCTCCATGGGGTCTGAGGCGCTCACGATTCTCCTTAATCTTAGCTGATAACTAAATGATAACTAAATGATAAGTAGAAGACAAGAATTGAGGAAAGCGCTTTTATATAAAGAGCTGAGTGAGCGCAGTTGATAAGTAGAGACCGTTTGGCGGGGATACATCGAGAGCCGAAAAGACCAGATCAGACAAGCGTCGCATACTTGCTTGCGTCATTTTTGATTATGCGCGATAAATAGAAATCCGGCGAGCAAGCGCGTGCGCTTCAGCCGCATCATCCGCACGGCGAAGTTCGCCGACGAGGGCAAGACCTGGGAGGGCGAGGTGGTCTCCGTGGTCTACCCCAACGCCGCCCCGCGCCCCTTCTCCAGCCGCGATGAGCTGCTGACCATCGTGGAGGGCGCCCCGGCGTAGCCCCCGCACCAGAGCAGAGCGAATGAGCCAGGGGAGGCGGCCCGCAGGTCGCCTCCCCTGGTTTTTGTCTCGCCCTGAAAAAATGCCCATCTTTGCGGTCATGAATGTAATGGTTATGTGATTTTAGGTTGCACAAACAATCAAATTTTCGTACCAAACGCCGAAAAAAGAGGCCTGGGAAGTTTTCGGCCTTTTCGTAGGGAAACCGTTACCGATAAGATGGTAATTGGACTATTCCCTCTGGCAAGGGGATGAGTCGCTCTACGCCCGTCTGCAGGCAAACAGCTGGACGTCGAGCACGGCTATTTAATGCGATAGGGGGCGGCGGCTCCGCCCTGAAGCAGGAAAGACCGGTGGTGAAAAAATGAGCGTGTTAAGGCGACTGGCCGATGCCCGAAGCACTGTCGAGGGAAAGACCCTCGCCGTGCTGATGGCAGCGGTGCTGGCGACGTCGATGTGCGGCATGCCGGCATGGGCTGACACCAAGGCGGATGCCTCCGCATCCCCGAAGGCGACGCAGGCCGATGGCGGCCAGGCGGGGAAGGGCTCCGACGCGCCTGCTAACCCCGTCATCTCGCTGAGCCTGGGCAACGGCTACCTCGTCTACGGGGCCGGTCAGATAGTGAAGGCCCCGGCCGCCAAGGTGACGGCCGTGGCGGGCAAGGACTTCAAGTTCGTGCCCGAGGCCGACAAGGGCTACAAGGTGGCCTCCGTTTCCTACGCGGGCCTCGACCTGTATCCCACCTCCACCGGCGAGTACGTTATTCCCGCGTCGAAGCTGGTCGACGGCGCTCGGCTGACGCTGGTCACCGAGAAGGTGAGCACCGCTACGAGTGCGCCGAGCACCACCCTGAGCGGCCAGACCAGCGTCCCGGGGCAGAACCCGGGTGCCGCGGTGTCCGAGGCGGTCACGCAGTCGGGCGAGATCACCCAGCAGTTTGCCATGAGCACCTTGGGGGAAGACCCCGAGCCCGAGACTCCCGCCGGCCCCGCTGCTCCGGCTAAGCCGCAGATCATCGACAATGGCGTCGTGAAGATGGAGAAAAACGCCGCCCTCACCCTCAAGTCCGACCGGGGTGACTTCGCCCATGCCTGGACGGTCTCCGACCGGGAGGTCGCCCTCGTGTCCGGCGAGCGTAACGTCGCCATCGCCAACGGCATGGAGCTGGGCGACGCCACCATCACCCACACCTACGCCGAGTACGCTGAAGACGGCGTCAAGTGGCAGACCCGCAGCGAGCAGTGGACGGTGAGCGTCGTCGAGCCGCAGACGCTTGCCGACACCGCCGGCGAGCCTGCCGATGAGCCGGCGGCTGCCCCCGCGGATTCCGCGGAGGACGCGAAGGCGCCAGCCGATGCCTCTTCGGGGGATCCCGCCGAGAAGCCCGCCGCGCCTTCCGCGCCGGAGTGGCCGGCCTCCGAGCCTGCCGAGCAGGACGACCTCGTCGACCCCGGCGAGCCCGATGACGACTTCCCCATGCCGAAAACCTACCGCGTTTTCACGAAGTACTCTTACCACGTGGCCGACGGCGCGGATGCCACCCAGCTGCCTGAGGACATCGAGTCGCAGACCCTGCGTGCCGGCGATACGTACAGCCCCGTTGCCGCTCCCGCCCTGTCGGGCTACGTCACCGACTACCAGCCTGAGCCCATCACGATCGTCGATCGCGACGTGACCGTCAACGTCGTCTATCATCGGGACGCCAACGGCAACGGCACTCCAGACTGCCGCGAGTTCTCCGCTGTCGTCGACATCGCCGGATGGACGTACGGCGAGCATCCGCGCTCTCCGCAGCCGAAGGTCGCCATCTCCTCGCTGAGCGAGGCGGACCAGGACGACTTCGGCAGCGCCAACGTCTCCTACAAGCCCAAGGGTGCCGCCGACGACGCCTGGGTTGAGGATCGTCCGGTCAACGCCGGCGAGTACACGGCCCGCGCCGTCTGGAACACCGAGCGCTTCGGCCAGATCGTGGCTGTGGAAGACTTCACCATCGCTCAGCGCCCGGTCACGCTGACCAGCGCCAGCGAGGAGCGCGCCTACGATGGCACCGAGCTGCGCAACGCCGAGGTGGTCGTCGGCGGCATGGGCTGGGCCAACGGCGAGGGCGCCTCCTTCGAGGTGCAGGGCGCCGTCACCAACGTTGGCAGCGCAGAGAACGTCTTTACCTATGCGCTGAACGAGAACACGCTTGCGGAGAACTACGCCATCTCCACCGTCTTCGGCACGCTGACGGTCACGCAGGTTGCCGCTGAGGATCCCACCCTGATGGTGCACGCTGAGTCCGCCGTCAAGTTCTACGACGGCGCGCCGCTCACGGCTGGGTTCTCCCTGGAAAACGGCGTGCTCGCCGAAGGCGACTGGCTGGACGTGACGACGGCCGGCGAGCAGACGGACGCCGGCGCGTCCCCCAACACGATCACGGCCTGGTGCGTGCGCAACGCCGCGGGCGATGACGTGACGGCCAACTACAACATTGCCGTCAGCGAGGCACCCGGCACGCTCACGGTAGAGCCGCGCCCCGTGACCCTGACGAGCGCGAGCGCCTACAAGCTCTACGATGGCCAGCCGCTTACGAACGACGCCGTGACCGTTGGCGGCCGCGGCTGGGTTGAGGGTCAGGGCGCCTCCTTCGAGGTGACCGGCGGCCAGACTGAGATCGGATCGTCCGCGAACACCTTCGACTACACGCTGAACGAGGGCACGAGCGCGAGCAACTACGTCATCACGAAGGTGGAGGGAACCCTGACGGTCGGCAATGCCGATGCCGTGCATGAGGTGACCGTTCAGGCCAAGAGCGGCTCGTTCACCTACGATGGAACGACGCAGACGGTCGAGGGCTTCGAGACCCTGCAGTTCGTCATCGACGGCGCCACCTACGACGTGGAGGGCCTGACGGCCCGTGCGAGCGCCGTGGATGCGGGCGAGTACCCGGTGACCGTTACCGGCACGCCGGTGGTTAAGGACTCCGAGGGCGACGATGTGACCCACCTCTTCAACGTGAAGACGGCCCCCGGCACGCTCTCTATCGCCAAGCGCGGTGTCACGCTGGTCAGCCCCGATGCGGAGAAGGCCTATGACGGCACGCCGCTCGTCAGCCAGACTGTGCAGGTCAAGGGCGATGGCTGGGGCTTCGGCGACGGAGCCACCTACCGCGTGACCGGCAGCCAAACCGCCGTCGGCTCGTCCGCCAACGCCTTCTCCTACACGTTGGACGCCGGCACCAAGGCCGACAACTACCTCATCTCCCAGATCGAGGGCACGCTCACCGTCACTCCCGCTGATGCCGAGCACTCCATCGTGCTCGTGCCCAACACGGGCTCTGCCCTGTACGATGGGGCGGAGCACACGGTGGAGGGCTTCCGCGTCAAGGGCTTCGAGGGCACCAGCTTCGTCGTTGACGGCAAGACCTACACGGTATCGGGCGTCACCATCGGCGCCACGGGCGTGGACGCCGGGACCTACGAGGCGAAGGTCTCTGGTACGCCCGTTGTGACCAACGCCACGGGCAATGACGTGAGCGCGAGCTTCGCGGTGACCGTCGAGCACGGCACCGCGCTCGAGATCGCCAAGCGCACCATCACGCTGACGAGCCACGATTTCAGCAAGCAGTACGACGGCACGCCGCTCGTAAACACGAATAGCATGGTCAGCGTGGGCGGCGATGGCTGGGCTAACATAACCGAGGGTGCCACGTACTCCTTCACAGGAGCCCAGACGCTCGTGGGCACTTCGGAGAACTTCTTCACCTATGAGCTGAACGCCAGCACCAAGGCGGACAACTACCGCATCATCACGGCGTACGGCAAGCTAACGGTGCTCAACCGCGATGCGAAGTACCAGGCGACCGTGGCCGGCGCCTCCGCCGAGGTGGTCTACGATGGCACTGAGCAGGTGCTGACGGGCTTGGCGGGCGAGCAGGTCTACACGCTGGGCGAGGGCGAGGCCGCCAAGGAGGTCAAGGCGGTTCAGGTGAGCGCTGGTGGCCTCACCTACTATGTTGCCGGCCTTGAGGCGCGCGGCGCGGGCAAGGACGTCATTGCGGGAGGCTATCCTGTCAACGTCACGGGCTCTGCCATCGTCTACGACGCCCAGGGCAACAACGTGACCGACCAGTTCGCCGTAACCACGACGCCCGGCACGCTGACCATCGACAAGCGGCCGCTCACGCTGAGGTCGGCCGATCTCAAGAAGAACTACGACGGCACGGCGCTGACCAACGGCGACGCGAAGCTGGCGGTCGAGGACGGCTGGGCCGCGGGCGAGGGCGCCAGCTACCAGTTCTCGGCGAGCATCACCCGCCCCGGCACCGTGACGAACGACTTCGCCGTCACGCCGAACGGCAACACCAACCTGGACAACTACGACCTGACCATCCAGGCGGGCACGCTTGAGGTGGCGAACCCAGGCGCCCAGACGCTCGAGGTGTTCGGCAAGAGTGCCTCGTTCACCTACGACGGTCAGGCGCATGCGGTGTCTGGCTTCGTCGGCCAGGACGAGAACGGCACCATCACCGTCCGTTGGGGCGGCGAGGACGGGCCGGTCTATCGCATCACGGGCCTGCCGGCAACCGCCTGGTATGCGGAGGCCACGAACGTGGCGCTTGACCAGGACGGCCCCGCGAGCGCCGCAGGCACCATCGCCTACGAGCCTGATCAGGTGGTCGTCTACGATGAGAACGGTGAATGCGTGAACGACCTCATCGTCGTTCGCCCCGTCGCTGGCAAGCTGACCATCGAGCCGCGCCCGATCACCTTCACGTCGGCCAGCGCCGAGAAGCCCTATGACGGCACTCCGCTGACGAGCGACGCCGTGGAGGTCGGCGGCGAGGGCTTTGCCGGCGACGAGGCCGTGGACTTCGAGGTCACCGGCTCCCAGATGCTGGTGGGCACGTCTCCCAACACGTTTGCCTACAAGGCGAAGGACGGCAGCGGGTTCATCGAGAGCAACTACGCCGTCACCAAGGCGGAGGGCTCGCTTACGGTGACGCCTGCCGACGCTGAGTTCGCCGTCGAGCTGACCCGCGGCTCCTCCACCGTCACCTATGACGGCCAGGAGCACGAGGCTCCCGACTTCGAGGGCGAGCGCGGCACCGTGACTGTTCCGGCGAAGGACGGCCAGGACGCCCACGAGGTAGCGGGCATCTGGGCCCAGGCTCAGAACGGCACGCGCTTCCTCGTGAACACCGACGGCTACCAGGCCGGCACCGCCAAGAACGCGGGCACCCACTTCTTTGGCGCCACGGGCGTGGCGGCCGTGTTCGACGAGGCCGGCAACGACGTGAGCGACCAGGTGGCCGTGGTCGTGGGCGGCGGCGCGCTCACCATCGAGAAGCGTCCCGTTACCCTGGCGAGCAACATCGACGCCAAGGTCTATGATGATGAGCCCCTCGTAGGCACGAGCGTGGTGGCCGTGAATGACGCCGAGGGCGAGGGCTGGGCCGAGGGCGAGGAGGGCTCGTACCTCTTCACCAGCTCCCAGACGAATGTCGGCAGCGTCCCCAACCGCTTCGAATGCGTGTCGAACGCCGCTACCGACCTGGCCAACTACGACGTCACCATGGAGAACGGCACCCTGACCGTGGTGCCGCAGAGCATCAACCCCGACGATCCCACCGAGATCAACCCCGACGATCTGACCCAGGCCGTGTACACGGGCGCGACGGTGGAGGCGCCGGCGTCGCCCACCTACAACGGCCAGGCCCAGGAGCTCGTGCCCGTCGTGCGTGCCGCCAACGGCCGCGTGCTGCGCAACGGCTCCGACTTCACCGTGTCCTACGCGAGCGAGCCCGTCAACGTGGGTACCGCCTCCGCCATCGTGAGCGCCTCCGCGCCCAGCAACTACCGTGGCGCGGTAGCCTGCGAGTACGAGATCTTGCCGGCGCCGGTGCGCATCATCGTCAACCCGTCGGCCAAGTTCTTCGGCGATGACGATCCGCAGGGCTATGGCAGCTTTGCCGTCGAGGGCCTCTTCGGCAGCGACACGCTGGGCAACGTGACCCTCAGCCGCATCGGCGATGACGAGGCGGCGGGCACCTACGCGGGCGTCATCGACGCGACGGTGGCGCAGCAGAACGGCAACTACGTCGTGGAGGCCATCGAGCGCGGCGCCTTCACCATCGCGCCCATCGAGGGCAACGCGCTGCTGCTTCAGAACGTGGCCGGCGCCGACGGCTTCACCAAGACCTACGACGGGCGCCCGGCCGTCATCCAGGCCCGCGCGCTGCAGCCGGATTCCGAGATCTGGTTCTCGGCCGACGGCACGCTCGACAACTGGACCACCGACCTGCCTGACTTCGTGAACGCCGGCACGTACCAGGTGTACGTCCAGGCGACCCACAACAACTTCGCGCCCACCCAGCCGGTGCTGGCTACGGTGACCATCAGCCCGGCCATCGCCACCATTGCAGTGGACAACGCCGCTAAGGTGGCCGGCGAGGCCGACCCCGAGTTCACGGGCACCGTCACCGGCCTGGTGGCGGGCGACGCGCTCGAGAAGCTGGCCTATAGCCGCACGGGCGACGATGAGGCCGTGGGCACCTACCCCGACACCCTGACCGCCACCTACTACCCCAACCCGAACTACAGCGTGCGCGTGGTGCCGGGCACCTTCGCCATCACGGCGCCGGCTGCGCCGCTCACGGCGTCTCCCCTGGGCGGCAGCACCCCCACCCCGGGCGTTGCGCCGGACGACGGCCCGCTCGCGACGGTCGCCGGTCTGCTGGCTAGCCCGTTCGAGACGTTCATCGGCAACGACGAGACGCCGCTGGCCGAGACCATCAGCGATGACGACGTGCCGGAGGCCGCTTTCGACCACCCGGTGTGCTGGGTGCACTTCTACACGTTCCTGGGCATCGTGGTGACGCTGATCTACGGGGCTGCCTGCATCGTGCGGCGCCTGCGCGGCGCTCGCGGCGTCGCCGACCTGGAGAACGACCTGACCTCCAGCGGCCGTCGCCCGCAGCGGGCAACCCGTCCCACGACGGCTGCGGATAGGGCGGAGGCCTAGCCGCCGAGTCGGATCGGGCCGCGTTCGGCGGCTATCGACAGAGAGCTGAGAGAGGGGGCGCCTTCCGCACGGGGGCGCCCCCCTCCTTTCGTCGTTGCGGGAGGGTGCGGGGGCGTGCTAAATCCGATAGCGGGGACCAGGGTTTCACGATGGCAACTTGCGCGCACCAAGAAAGGAATAGCGGTCACGAGCGTTCCCGTTGGGAGATGGGCGGTCTGGACGCCGGTTAAAACGTCTACCATGAAGAGGAGAAGCACTCGAAGGAAACGGTTGAGACGTACGTTTCCAAGCGCCGCGGGCGGCACGATCGCAGAAGCTGCGAGCCAGGGAGCCGATGCGCCCCGAGGAAGAGGCATCATGAGAGCCGCAAACTGGACAATTCCCGTTATCGTCGCAGCGTCGACGCTGTTCTACGTAGGCGCGTGCTTCTTCATGGGAGCGGGCCTGCTGGTGTCTCCGGCAGGAGTCGTTCTCTCCGTCGTGTGGTGGCTTGCCGTGGTGGCCTGCTGCGTGGCCGTCTTCATCCTCAATCGGCGCCAGTAGCGGATCGGTGCCGGCGGGCTCTTCGGGAGGTCGTGTACGTTACCGGCAGCCGTGCACTTATTACAGGCGATAGCGCCCCGCGACGCCTTCCCTCGCGTGTGCTTCGGCCGTGTGCGGGTATAATAACCTCCAGGATACACGGGGGCTCTGCCTGGTTTTTGAGGGAGTTTCTTGAGCACGCTTCAATATACGGTTCAACGCGTTCTCGGCGCCGTCCTGGTGGCGGCGCTTCTCGTGTCATGCCTGGCTCTGTGCGCCTGCGGCGGGGGCGGCGGCTCTGCCTCCGCGTCTACCGGTCCCGGTGGTTCGTCCGCGCCTTCGGATGAGGGATCCGGCGGAGGCGACGACGGGGGAGAGACCTCCGGTCCCGCCTACGTCCCGCCCGATCCCGTGCCGATGTCCAGCTTTGACGCATCTGCCGCCATTACGAGCGCGGGCGGCTCCATCGACGTGTCGTCGGCGAGCAAGGGCTACGTGGGCGCGTCGGCCGTCAACGACAGTCGCCTCAAGTTCCAGGTGGTGCGTGGCGAGCGGAGTTACAACTACGACCTGCCCGGTGATGGCACGCCCATCATCTGCCCCATCAACATGGGGGATGGGGCCTATACCTTCCGCATCATGCAGAACACGAGCGGCTCAAGCTACGTCGAGGTGGCCTCGGCCACGGCGGATGTGAAGCTGGAGAGCGAGTTCGCTCCCTACCTGGTGCCCAACGTATTCTGCAACTACACGCCCTCAAGCGCGGCGGTGACTCAGGCGCGCAGCCTGGTTGCCGGCGCCCAGAACGAGGGCGAGGTCGTGCGGGCGATCTACGACTGGGTGGTGGACACCATCGCCTACGACAAGGCCAAGGCCGCCGAGCTGGCCGACGCCACGGGCTACGTGCCCAACCCGGACTCCACGCTCTCGTCGCGCGAGGGCATCTGCTTCGACTACGCCTCGCTGGCCGCGGCCATGTTCCGCAGCCTGGGGATTCCCTGCCAGATAGTGACGGGCTATGTCTCGCCCGACAACATCTACCACGCGTGGAACATGATCTACATCGACGGACGCTGGGTATCGGCCCAGATAACCGTGAACCCCGACACGTGGACGCGCGTCGACTTGACCTTCGCGGCAGCGGGGGCGGGCGGCACCATCGGGGACGGAACGACCTATACCGACCGCTACGTCTACTGACGCGCGGCCAGGCGATAACGGAGGGCCCCGCTCGGCGGGGAGGAGAACGAAGGAGCGAAGGAATGAGCAAGTCTTTGCTGGAAAGCAGCGCGCTGAGCGCTTTCTGCGAGAGCACCGCGCTCATGCTGTCGGCGGGCATCCAGACCGACGAGGCCGTGTCGATGCTTTCCGAGAACATGGAGGACAGCGCCTTTAAGCGTGCCTGCGACCGCGTCTACGTCGGGCTCATCAGCGGCGCCACGCTCTCCCAGGCCATGGAGGCCTCGGGGGCGTTCCCGCGTTACGCCGTGGACATGGTGGGCGTCGGCGAGGCGTCGGGCCGTCTGGAGGAGGTGCTGCGCTCGCTTGGCGTCTACTACGACGAGGAGGACCGGCTGTTCGCGAAGATCCGCTCGTCCATCGGGTACCCGGCGGCGCTGCTGTGCCTGATGAGCGTGATCCTGGCGTTCACCGTGGCGGTCATCCTGCCCGTGTTCGTGGGCGTCTACGACAACCTGGCCGGCGGCCTGACCACGGGCTCGTTCAATGCGGTGGCCGTCTCCATCGGCATCGGCTGGGTGGCGCTGGCGGTGACGCTCCTGTGCACCGTGCTGGCGCTGGCGGGGGTTATCGCCAGCCGCAGCGAGGGCGGTCGCCAGTCCATCATGCGCCTGTTCGAGAAGATTCCCTTCACGCGCCAGGCCATGTACCAGCTGGCGCTCTCGCGCTTCACGTCGGCGGTGGCCACCTACACGGCCTCGGGCGTGAACACCGACGACGCCATGAAGGAGGCGCTCGCCACCGTCGAGCACGACGCGCTGTACGAGAAGGCTGCCGCGGCCTACGAGGCCATGATCAGCCCCGTCACCGCGAAGAGCCTGGCGCAGGCCATCGGCGACCACGGCGTGTTCGAGCCGGTGTATGCGCGCATGCTCACCATCGGCTCGCGCTCGGGCAGCCTGGATGCGGTGCTCGACCGGCTGTCGGGCACCTTCTTCGACGACGCGGTGGTGCAGATCGACCGCGTGATCGATGCCACGGAGCCGGCCCTGGCCGCCTTCCTCACCGTGGCCGTGGGAGCCACCCTCATCTCGGTCATGCTGCCGCTCATCGGCATCATGGGATCCATCGGGTAGGCTGCCATGTACCACGAGCAGACAACCCGAGACATCAGGCGCAGGCGCCGCCGCCGGATGATGGCCGCGCTGGTCGCATGCCTTTTGGTGGCGGCCGTGGTCGTCGGATTCGGCGCGGTGGGCGCGTCTCTGCGCGAGCAGGGCGCTGCGGCCGTGCGCGACACCGTGCTCGACGCGGCCATGCAGTGCTGCGCCATCGAGGGGGCGTACCCCTCGTCGCTCGACTACCTCGAGCGCGAGTACGGCCTGCGTGTCAACCACGATGACTACGTGATCACCTACGAGGCGTTCGCAGGCAACGTGATGCCCAGCGTGGTGGTGGTGCCGCGATGAGCTACCAAGACCGGCAGGGCGAGCGCGACGTCCAGTTCATGGATGCGGTGCAAGGGGGCCTGACCTCCGCCATCGACCGGGGCGCGGGACGCACGGGCGAGTACGGCCGCGTGTTCACCGCGCTGCTGTTCGCGCTGTTCGTCATCACGTTGCTGCTGGCCATCATGGCCGGCACGCGGGTGTACAGCGCGCTTTCGGACATGCGGAGCCAGACCGATCAGGATCGCCTGGCCATGGGGCTCCTGGTGAACAGCGTGCGCTCGTCTGACGCCATCGACGCGGTGTCGGTGGGCGCAGGCCCCGAGGGGCGCTCGCTTGTGCTGACCGAGCGCCTGGCCAACGGCACCTATGAGACGCGCATCTACCTGTATCGCGGCCAGGTGGTGGAGGAGTACTCCGTTGCCGGCACGCCCTATACGCCCGATAAGGCCACGCCCGTCGTGGCCACGGGCACGTTCGACTTCACCTACTCCCAGGGACTGCTCACCATCGTCACCGACGAGGGGCGGGCAGAAGTGGCCCTGCGCAGCGTGAGGGGAGGTGCGTGAGATGCCTCGGGGATTCGCTGATCGCTCGATGAGGCGCCGCACCGCCGCCGACCGGGCGGTGTGGCCCGGCGCCGCCTTCGTGGTGGAGGCGCTCATCCTGCTCGTGTTCCTCGCCGGCTGCCTGGCGGTGTTCATGCAGCTGTTCGGCGACGCTAACGAGACCGGGCGCCAGAACGTCCAGCTGGAAGAGGCTGTGGAGCTCGCGTCCAACCGCGCCGAGCGCTTCGCCGCCGACCCGCTGGCCGGCATGGGCGAGCCGGGCGAGGGCGGCGCCTACGCGAGCGCCGACGAGACGGATGACGGTCTGACCGTCATCTGCGAGGTCGTGCCCGAGCCGCTGTCCGCCGGCGTGCTGTACCGCGCGAGCATCGCGGTGACCGCCGACGGCGAGGAGGTGTTCAGCCTCGCGACCGCGCGTTACGTGGCGGGCGCCGCGGGCGTGGCAGACGTGCAGGGAGGTGGCGCCAATGGCTAAGAGCCGCGGTTCGGTGCGCATGGGCCCCATCAGCCTGTTCGCGCTCATCATCATCTTGTGCCTGGCTGTCATGGCGGTGCTTGCCGTCACCACGGCCCAGGCGTCTTACACCCTTACCCAGCGCCAGGCCGCTGCGGCTGAAGAGGCCTATGCCGTGGAGACGGCGGGTCAGAGCTTCCTGGGCGGCCTCGATGCCGAGCTGGCTGCCGCGCATGGCGCTGGCGCGACGGGCCCCGGCGCCATGGCGGCCGTCGAGCAGGCGCTCCCGCGCCTGGCCGAGGAGGCGAAGGAGGCGGCGCCGCTGCCGCTGACGGCCAACGCGTCCGCCGTTTCCACCGACCGCGCGGCCAGCCTCGCTGGCATCGTGGGCGTGGGACGCACCGGCGAGGAGCCGGCCGACGCCATCCCCGTGGAGGGCGTGACGCCGCTGCTCGATGACGCGCGCGGCGCCGTGAGCGCATCGTTTGCGACCGACGGCGGGCGTACGCTCGACGTGGTCATCGCCATCCGCGATGACGGCAGCTACGAGATTCTTTCCTGGAAGGCAACGACGGAGTGGAATGAGGAGGGCGCGGGCGAGACCCTATGGTCGGGATCGCCTTCGCTCGGATAGGAGAACCGATGAACCTGCAACAGCTTCTGAAGGACATGGTGGACGCCAAGGCCTCCGACGTCTACGTGATCGCCGGACTGCCCCTGACCTACCAGGTCGGCGGCCGTCAGGTTCGCCTGGGCGATCAGGCGCTCATGCCCGCCGACACCGACGCCCTGGTGCGCGCCATCTATGCCGAGGCCCATCGCTCCATGGAGCCTTTCGACGCGTCGCGCAACCATGACGACGACTTCTCGTTCGCCATTGGCGGCATCGGGCGCTTCCGCGTGAACGTGTTCCGTCAGCGCGGGTCGCTGGCCGCCGTCATCCGTGTCATCCCCTTTACGCTGCCCAATCCGGTTGACTTCAACATCCCCGACGCCGTCATGGACTGTGCCGAGTTCCAGAAGGGCCTCGTGCTGGTGACCGGCCCCGCTGGCGCCGGCAAGTCCACTACGCTGGCATGCATCATCGATCGGCTTAATCATGAACGAAACGGTCATATTATTACGATGGAAGATCCCATCGAGTACGTGCATCGCCATGGCAGCTGCATCGTCACCCAGCGCGAGGTGCCCACCGACGTGGCCACCTACGCCGAGGCGCTGCGCTCGGCCATGCGCGAGTCGCCCGACGTCATCCTGCTGGGCGAGATGCGCGACCAGGAGACCATCGGCACGGCCGTGACCGCCGCCGAGATGGCCCAGCTGCTGTTCTCCACGCTGCACACCACCGGTGCCGCCAACACCGTTGACCGCATTATCGACGCGTTCCCGGCCAATCAGCAGCGCCAGATCCGCATCCAGCTGTCCATGGTGCTCCAGGCCGTGGTCAGCCAGCAGCTCGTGCCCACCGTGGATGGCGGCATGGTGCCGGCCTTCGAGGTGATGATTGCCAACACGGCCATCCGCAACCTCATCCGCGAGGCCAAGACGCATCAGATGGACTCCGTCATCGCCGCTGGCGCCGCCGAGGGCATGCGCACCATGGACCAGAGCCTGTTCGAGCTGGTGGCTTCCGGCCAGGTGGCCCGCGAGACGGCGCTGCAGTGCAGCATCCACCAAGAGGCGCTCGCCAAGCGCCTGGAGGCCGAGGGCTTGTAGGCCCCATCTGCGGAATAAGCAACACTAATAGGGAAGGCGTGGGGTTACCGCGCCTTCCTGCGTTATTGACCCCCCGCAACGGGCGCCTGCGGCAGACACTCCGCCGCGACAGGCCGACCTCGCGCCGCCCCTCCCGCCGGCCGCAGAGCGCCCCGTCCCCGCGGCCGTCCTGCTGCTAGGGCCCCGCTGGCCGCAGAGCGCCCCGCTCCCGCGGCCGCCCTACGCGTGCGCAACGTCCCGCCGCCGCGGCCGCCACGGATGTCCGCCGCGGACGCCCGGCGCGGACGGTCGCCCGCCGCGTGTGTGCCCTGCCGCTGTGGCCGCCTTGCTATCGCGGGCGTCCTGCCGAAGACGGCCGCTCTGCTGCGGACGTCCGCGCCTTTTGTGCTGCGGGGCACCCCGTGTTCGAGCTGTCGACAGTCCCCATGATCTTCTTTGGCGCTCTTTGCGGTTGTTGCGCCCGGATCCCTTTCCGTAGTGTTTCTCGGTTGGCGCATCGCGCTTGCATTCGCGAGGTTCTTCCCCTTTTCTCGTGCCTGAAATGTTTCACGTGAAACATTTGTTTGGCCCTCGCTGCCGTTCGCTCTGCTTTCTGTGACCGCTTTTGCGGGGGTTGTGTCCTCTGTTGCATGCTCCCTGCTTCGCGCCGCTCCTTTTGGATTCTTCGTGCTGTGCGGCGGGGAGGGGGAGGGAGTGTTGCTTGCGCCTGAAATGTTTCACGTGAAACATTTGTTCCGCTACTTAGGTTATTCATTACTTAAAAGGTCATCTTTAGTGACCCAATTCTGGTACAGTTCATCCTCAGGTGGGGTATAACCTAGAGTTAACTCAAACTAAAAGTAAACAATGCGGCAACATATGCACATCGAGACGCTCATCGTTCGGTACGTCGCTTGTATTTAGGCGACGGCGTCGGTACGCTGCTGGTACTGGAGAAATCCAGAAACGTGGCTCTATGGCGGAACGGAGCGCTCACGTCCCCCCGATTCCGCTGACCATGCCATTCTACGATCCTGCGCTACCCGCGCCAGACGCTCGAGATTCTGCGCCTTCCCCGGCGAGTTCACATCGTAGACGTTAGGTTAGGAGGCTGCAGTGCAACTCAAGGCATCAACCGACTACGGACTGCGCGCCGTCTTGTACCTGGCCGAGCAGAGCGGCACGTGCTCGTCTAAGGATATTGCTCACGACATGTCGATCCCCCGCGACTATCTGATCCAGCTGGCCCAGCTGCTCAGGAACGCCGGCATCATCGAGGCGCGCCCGGGCAAGCATGGAGGCTATCGTCTGGCGCGAGACCCAGCCAACATCACGTTGTTGCAGGTCATCGCTGCTATCGACGAGGACACGAAGGACACCACGCGCGCTCGCCGGGAGGATCGCAAGAACGCGGCCATGGTGGGGAATGTGAAGAAGGCGTACGAGCTGGTGCTCGACAGCTACGACGCGTACCTCGACTCCATTACGCTGGAGATGCTGCTCGACTGCGCGAAGGACGCGGATCGCGGTCGCGAGTACCTGGCCGAGCGCTTGAGCGACGAGTCCAAGCGCCTGCTCATCCCCGAGGCCAAGATAGCTTAGCTCGAATCGCGCCGGAGCAAGAACATGTCAGAGGGGCGACGTCCGAAGAGGCGTCGCCCCTGCGTGCGTCGGGGAGCGCGGTGAAGGACGGGCGGTCGGCTCGGCCGAGCGAATGCGCCCCGCGCCCCATCCTTCGCCGCGCTCCCCAAGCGCGCGTCCGTCCCCTCGCCTCGCTTCGTCCATCGTCCGGCCCCGCGCCCGCTCCGTTCGGCGCCCGCCGCGCACTGCGTGCCCCCGCGTCCGCCGCCCGCCGTCCGACGCCTGCGTCGCGTGCGCACCCGGCGCAGGCCGCATTCCCGCGCGTCTCGCCAAGTGCCCGCCGCACTCCCGCGCGCCTGCCGCTTCCGGCACCTGCTCCCAGCGCGCCTCAGGCCAGGCCGAGCAGCTGCATCACGAGCAGCGCCACCGTGAGGGCGGCCACCACGCCGACGGTTGCCCAGACGAGCACCTTCGACACAAGGCGCGAGCGATGCGCGCCCATGATGCGCTTGTCGGCGGCGATGATGGCCATGAACGCCAGCAGCACCGGCAGGATCACGCCGTTGACGAACTGCGCCGTGAGCATCACCGACAGCAGGTTGATGCCGGGGATGAGCACCACGGCGGCGGAGAACCCGATGACGAACGTGAAGATGCTCTTGAAGGTGGGCGCCTCCTTCCACTTGAAGGACACGCCGGCCTCCCATCCGAACGCCTCGCAGATGACGAACGCGGTGGTCAGCGGAAGCACGCACGCCGCCAAAAACGATGCCGCCACCAGGCCGATGGCGAACAGCGCCTCGGCGTACTGCCCGGCGAAGGGCGCGAGCGCGCGCGCCGCGTCGGCCGCGCTGTCGATGGCGATGCCCTGCGGGTGCAGCACCGCGCCGGTGGTGACGATGATGAACCACGCCACCAGGCATGCGGCGATGGTGCCGGACACGGCGTCCACCCGCTGCAGCGGCAGGTCGCGAGGCGTGAGTCCCTTTTCCACCACGTTGGACTGGGTGAAGAACATCATCCACGGCGCGATGGTGGTGCCGATCATGGCGATGACGAGCGCGATGAACGCCGGCCCGCCGTCCACCTGGGGCACCACGGTGTCGTGGAGGGCCTGCCCCCAGTCGGGCTCGGCCAAAAACGCCGCCACGATGTAGGTGACGAACACGAAGGACAGCGCCAGGAACACGTTCTGCACGCGCTTGTACGAGCCTCCCACCACGAGCAGCCACACCGCCAGCGCCGCCACCGGCACCGAAACGTACTTCGACACGCCGAACATCTCCATGCCGCTGGCGATACCCGCGAACTCGGAAAACGTGGTGGCCACGTTGCCGATGAGCAGCGCGAGCATGGCGAGCGCCGTCAGCCGGATGCCGAATCGCTCACGGATGAGCGCCGCGAATCCCTTGCCCGTGACCGCGCCCATGCGCCCGGCCGTGGTCTCCACCACGGCCAGCAGCACGCACATGATGGGGATGACCCACAGCGTGCCGAACCCGAACTGCGCGCCCGCCGTGGAGTAGGTGGATATGCCGCCCGCGTCGTTGCCGGCCATGGCCGTGACGATGCCCGGCCCCATGGCTGCTAGCACCAGCAGCATCTTGTTGGGTTTCTTCGTCGGCGCGCCCTCGTCCACCAGGGCCGGGGCCTGAGCCTGGGCCTTCTGCTGCGCCAGGTCGCGCGTGTCCTTTCCGAACTTCATGGGAGCCACCTGCTATCTGGAAAGCCCGTGGAAGCCGGTGGCGTCCAAGATCTGCAGCAGCACGAGGGTGTACAGGCCCAGCACGAGGATGCCGGCCAACGTGCCGCCGAGCACCTTGCCCAAGGTGGCGCGTGTCTTTTCTCCGGACACGTCGTCCTCGATGGCATCCCAGGCGTCATCCACGGTGACGATGCCCAGAAGCGCCCCGCGCTCGTCCACCACGGGCATGGCGGGCAGGTCGTACTTGAAGATGTCGGCCGCCACGTCCTCCTCGGTCTCGGAAGGGGTGGCGGTGATGACGTCGTCGAACATGACATCGCCGATGACGCGGCTGTCCTCGGTGAGCACGAGCGTGCGCAGCGAGAGCACGCCCACCAGCTTGCCGTAGTCGTCGGTGACGTAGACGTAGTGGACGGTGGGGTGGTCCTCATCCAGCTCGCGCAGCACCTCGATGGTCTGGCCGACCGTCTTGTCGCGCTCGACGGAGACGAACTGGGTGGTCATCATGCCGCCGGCCGTGCCGTCCTTGTAGCCGAGCAGGCGGCGAATCTCGGCAGCGTCTTCCACGCCCATGAGGCGCAGCAGCGTCTCGGCCTTCTCGTAGGGCAGGTCGCGCACGATGTCGGCCGCGTCATCGGGATCCATGTCGCCGATGAGGCGGGCGGCACGTGCGTCGTCCAGGTCGTCGATGAACTCGGCCTGGTACTCGTCCTCCATCTCGGAGATGGCTTCGGTGGCCTGAGCGTCGTCCAGGTGCTCGAACACCGCGGCGCGCTGCTGCGGGTCAAGCTGCTCGAGAATGTCGGCGACGTCGGCGGGGTGCAGCTCGTCTAGGCGCCGGTGCGTCACGGAGAGCTGCACCTCGGAGAGGTCGCGGTCGAGCAGGTCCATGTAGTTCCAGGCGATGATCTGCTCGTCGATCTTGTGGCCGAAGGCGCGACCTGCGGCGACGGCCGCCTTCTCGATCCAGGGATGCAGCCCGCGCAGGATGCCGCGCACGCCCACCTCGGCGCCGAGCAGCCGCAGCTGCGTGCCCGACTGCGAGAGCTTGAGGTCGTTGACGCGCACGACCTTCATTCCCTGCGTGTCCACGATCTGCCGGTTGAGCAAGTCGCGGGTCAGCAGCACCTCGTCAGGCTGCAGGTAGCTGAAGCGGATGTCGTGGGCGGGCACTGCCAGCGTGATGCCGTCCTCGTCGAAGAGGTCGACGTACTTGCGCCAGGAGATCATGAACGGCACCTTCCCCGGCCCCTGGAAGGCCAGGCTGGTGATACGCGGAAAGACCTCGCCCGTGGATATGGCCAGGTCGGATATGGTGCCGATCTTCTCGCCCGTGGAATCGATCACGGGCTTGCCCAGCATTTGCGATAGGTAGAGCATAGGCATATCCCTTACGTCGTCGCGCATCGACGCGTCCGCGAAGACAAGGCGGCGGCCGCATGCCAGAGACGCGGCGGGCCGGGTATCAGATTGCGAGCGGGCGCGGGTTCGATGCGTCACAGCCGTCTTCCGGCTGCCGACGCAGGGAGGGGAGCCGGAAGGTTACATACTGTGAGGTTTCGATTTTCGAACCTTCAAGTACGTTCCTTTCCCTAGACAACAAAAAACCGCACGTGCTGTTGCCAGTCGTTGCGGATCAGAGATGCTGAAGTGGTGCGCCGTGAGGGATTCGAACCCCCGACGTACTGATTCGTAGTCAGTCCCTCTATCCAGCTGAGGTAACGGCGCACATCGAAACAGCGAAGCCTATTTAACCATGGCCTCCTGGGGCTGTCAATCAGAATTTTTCGAAACGCGGAAAGTTTTGCATCCTGTAAGAAAGCGCCTTCGCGGGCGGGCCGGGCGCCCTGGGCTTCTCCGGCCTTGTCTCGCCCCTGGCCGGCCTCGCGGCCGCGCTCGTTTGCCGAAGACGGCGCGATGCGGAGGGATCGCACCTGGCGGCACACGCTATCATAGGCGCAAAACGAGAAGGGAACCTGCATGAACGCGGACAAGCCGACCCACCTAGCCAGCCCTCAGTCGCCCGAGGTCGGCCGCCCTGCGGCCTATGACCCCTCGCTTGACGTGGACACGCGCGCCTTCGACGCGAGCGTCACCGCGGACGAGGTGATTCCCCTCGACGAGGAGGAGACCCGTAAGGTCGCGTTGTTCGACAAGTTCCACAGCGTGAACGACATCCCGCCGGAGCAGTACGCGCGCTACGACGTGAAGCGCGGCCTGCGCAACGCCGATGGCACGGGCGTCATCGTGGGCATGACCAACATCTCCAACGTTCACGGCTACACGGTGGCCGACGACGGCCGCAAGATAGCTGACGACGGCTCGCTGCGCCTGCGCGGCTACGAGCTCTACGACCTGCTGGGCGACCTCTCGCCCGAGCGCCGCTTCGCCTACGAGGAGGTGGCCTACCTGCTGCTGATGGGCGAACTGCCCACGCAGGATCAGCTCGACCGGTTCGTGGAGGTCATCGACTCCCAGCGCGAGCTGCCCGACGGCTTCACCGCGTCCATGCTCATGCGTCATACGCCGCCTGACATCATGAACGTGCTGGCCCGCTCGGTGCTCCAGCTCTACGCCTACGACGACTTCGCCGAGGATCGCTCGCCCGAGCACGAGATCCACACAGCGCTCTCGCTGCTCTCGCGCCTGCCGCGCATCATGGTGCTCACCTACTACTCCAAGCGCGCCCGCTACGACCACGAGTCCATGATCATGCACCGCTTCATCCCTGGACAGTCCACGGCCGAGACCATCCTCTCCATGCTGCGCCCCGACCGCCAGTTCACGGCGGAGGAGGCGCGTATGCTCGACATCATGCTGTGCCTGCATGCTGAGCACGGCGGCGGCAACAACTCGACGTTCACCGCGCGCGTGCTGACCTCGTCGGACACCGACCCGTACTCCACCTACGCCGGCGCCATCGGGTCGCTCAAGGGCCACCGCCACGGCGGGGCCAACCACCAGGTGCTGGGGATGCAGGGCGAGATCAAGGCCGCCGTATCCGACTGGGAGAACGACGACGAGGTGGCGGACTACCTGGCGCGCATCGTCAACAAGCAGGCCTACGACAAGACAGGCCTGGTCTACGGCATGGGGCATGCGGTGTACACGCTGTCCGACCCGCGCGCGGTCATCTGCAAGCGCTTCGCCGAGGAGCTTGCCCGCGGCACCGAGTTCGAGGCGGAGTTCAACCTGCTGCAGTCCATCGAGCGCCTGGCCCCCGAGGTCATCCTGCGCGAGAAGGGCACCAAGAAGGACATGTGCGCCAATGTGGACATGTACTCGGGCTTCGTGTACTCGATGATGGGCATTCCGCAAGACCTGTTCACACCGCTGTTCGCCTGCGCGCGTCTGGCCGGCTGGGCCGCGCACCGCTTCGAGGAGATCGGCTCGGGCAAGCGCATCATTCGTCCGGCCTACAAGATCGCCCGCCCGGGCCGCCGCGCGTACCTCCCTATCGCCGAGCGCTAGGCGCGGTGCGCGCGGGGCGCGGGCGACGCCGCGCGGGGCGAGGCGGGCTGGGATGCGGCTGCGGGGTCGGCAGCGGGCGCAGGTGCGCAGGAGCCACGAGTGCGTGGTGGCGGCGCGCTCGAGTCTCGCGGTGCGTGAGGCGGGGACCTGTGGCGCGCGGGGCGAGGCGCCGATGCCACTTTTTCGCCCCGCAATGGCACTAATCGGCAGTTTGGTACGCTTTGCGCGACCCCAGACGCCGCCCTGCGCTTGGCCTTACAGCAAAACCCCAGGTCGCGATTGGGCGACGCTGCCGGAGACGCTGGTTTTGGCCCTAAGCACCGTACCAAACCGCCGATTAGTGCCATCGAAGAGCTGTTTGCTGGATGTGAGGCTCCTCGACGGGTCTCATCCCGGCATCTAAGCCGGTTGAAAGCGCGGAAAGTGCGCCATCGGCGCGCTTTCCCCACGCGCTTCCGCCTCATCGGTTCGAACCCTGCCGCCTGCAGGCTGCAACTCTCTCAAACATGAAAAGAGCCCCATTGCAGGGGCTCGTCGCGTTCTGGCGGAGGCGGTAGGATTTGAACCCACGGTACCTTGCGGCACAACAGTTTTCAAGACTGCCGCCTTCAACCACTCGGCCACGCCTCCAGTAAGCGATGATCGGCGCGCAGCCGGCTCATCTGCGGGTAAGGATACCATAGTTTCGCGTCGCAGCCGGTCGCCGGAGCGGGCGCTTCTCCTATAATGGCCGTCATGACTGACGAAGACTACATGCAGCTGGCGCTTGCAGAGGCGCGTGCCGCCGCGGCCATGGGCGAGGTGCCTATCGGCGCGGTGGTGGTATACCAGCCCATCGACCGCGGCACGCGTCGCCCTCTGGCCGAGCCGCAGGTCATCGCCTGCGCGCACAACCGGCGCGAGACCGACCGCGACCCGGCGGGCCATGCGGAGTTCCTGGCCCTGAAGGAGGCCGCCCGCGTCCTGGATGCGTGGCGTCTGACCGACTGCACGGTCTACGTCACGTTGGAGCCCTGCATCATGTGCGCGGGGCTCATGCACCAGGCGCGCATAAGCCGCTGCGTCTACGGCGCGTCCGACCAGAAGGCCGGCGCCCTGGGCACGCTGTACGCAGTGCACGAGGACGAGCGCCTCAACCACCAGTTTTCGGTGACCCCGGGCGTTTGCCGGGAAGAGTGCGCCGGGCTGCTGAAGGAGTTCTTCGCGAGCAGGAGAAAAAGATGAGCGACAAGCCCCTGACCGTCGACATGCTGGGCGCGGCCCGTGACGCGCAGTGGAGCGCGCTCGCGTTCATGGGGCCGGGGAGCGTGCGGGCGATGGCGCCGGCCAAGGTGAACCTCTTCCTGGGAGTGGGTGAGCGCCGCGCCGATGGTCGCCATGAGGTGCTCACCGTCATGCACGCCCTCGCGCTCCACGACACGCTGCACGTGCAGGTTCGTCCGGCCGATCAGGCGCCGGACGGGGATGACCTGCCGTCCCATGCGGCTGTCGGCGGGCCGGCGTGCAACCTGCGCGTCACCGTGGACGTGACCGACAAGGGCGCTGGTGGCGTGCCGGACATTCCCGCGTGCGAGAACATCGTGTTTCGCGCGGCCGACCTGCTGGCCCGCGCCCTGGGCCAGGACGCGCCGTGCGCCATCGACGTCCGGCTGGAGAAGGCCATTCCGCATCAGGCGGGGCTTGGCGGCGGGTCGTCCGATGCGGCGGCCATGCTCCTGGCCCTCGCCCGCGCCTGGGGCCTTGCCGCCGACGATGGGCGGTTGGAGGAGGCGGCCGCCGCGCTCGGCGCCGACGTGGCCTTCTTCCTGCACGGCGGCTGCGCGCTGCTCGACGGCGCCGGCGAGCGGTTCGTGCGTCAGCTCGCGCCGTTGCGCCAGGCCGTGCTGCTCGTGAAGCCGCTGGCGGGCGTGTCTACCGCCGCGGCCTATGAGGCCTTCGACGCCGACCCCGCGTCGGTTCCCCCCGAGCTGCTGCAGGTTGCGCGCGACGCGCAGGACGCGGCGGAGATCCCCCTGGTCAATAACTTGGAGGGGGCTGCCGACGTGCTCGAGCCGGCTCTGGCCGAGGTGCGCGCCTGGGCGCTCGCCCAGCCGGGCGCGCGCGACGCGCTGCTCTGCGGCAGCGGTGCGGCTACCTTCGTGGTGATGGAGGACTTCGACGCCGCCTGTCGCGCCGCGGCCGAGGCGAAGCGCCGCGGCTGGTGGGCGCGCGCCACCAGCTTCGCCGGCACGCGTGCCGCGGTGTTGCCCGCATAGCGCGTTCGGCTGGGCGGGCGCCTCGCCCCCCCCCGGCGCG
>NZ_QWKK01000297.1 GCF_009911695.1 Enterorhabdus sp. P55
CTAATTTCATTGCCATCTCGCGGAAGTCACTTCCGTCATAGGTTGACTTGTACGAATCAATGACTTCTTGGTGTGTCGCGACGGCTTCGATGTACTTGTCAAAATTAGTAACAGTACTCTGGGCAAGCTCACGCATGAGCTCGTCATCTGAAACCAGATAGTGGTCAAGTACATCTTGGTTAAATTTGTACGGAATCGCCATCTACTTTAAAACTTCATCATTGTATTCCTCATTGATCGCAGTTTTAAAATGCTTCCAATAAGCTGACAACATTGCTTCTGTGTTAGTCACGTCGTTTGTTGTGATCCATTTTAGCGCAACCATATCAAGCGCTACATCGGCCAAGGCTTCGCGGATTAGAGGAAGTGTCTTGGTTGTTATTGGTAAAAGGGGTGTAAGTTTTGAATAAATGCGATGCAGGTGTTGGTCTGTTGTCATAAATACAATGTTCTTTCTATTATGTTACAAAGCGTACAGACGCTTTGCTCACTGTCTATTATATCAAAAAAGTGATAATTTTTAAAGTATAATTGGGGAAAATACCGCGATTTGCAAATTAAGAAAATAAAAG
>NZ_QWKK01000298.1 GCF_009911695.1 Enterorhabdus sp. P55
ACTTCCGTTATCACAGCTGACCCAGGTCTTCCACTCAATACTATTGGTATTTCAAAAGAGATGTGGGAAGCTGCTGGACGTCCTGACCCTGAAAAAGGTGAACGTTTCATGGTATGGCGTGACCCAATGTTGCGTCCAACTAATACCGCAGCTTATAAGTTCGTTGTAGATGAAAACCTTACAGGTATTTCACTTAACCCACTTCTTGCGGACAAGATGGACGGTGACTTTGATGGTGATACATTCGGTTCTCACTTCACTCATGACAAAGCAGTTCAAGAAGAATGGGCTACTAAATTGGCTGCTGAAAATGCCGTTCAATTACGTCGTGTTGACATGGAAGGTAACGAAGTTTCCATGCTTGATATTAACGGTGATGTTAAGATGCCTCACTTAGTTCGTCGTCAAGAGGTCGGTGGTGTGATCGCTAACGCTCTTACAGATCAAAACGTTGTTGCAAGCCTTAAATCCGTACAAGCTGAACTTGACGCCAGTGGCAATAAGAAATCTGCTGAAGCACTTGATGCAATTCTATACACTGCAGGTTCTGAGTATCTTGCTGATACG
>NZ_QWKK01000300.1 GCF_009911695.1 Enterorhabdus sp. P55
CTCCCCGGCGCTGAAGAAGGCGGACATTGGGGTGGCGATGGGCATCGCGGGCTCCGATGTGTCCAAACAGGCGGCCGATATGATCCTATTGGACGACAACTTCGCCTCCATCGTCACCGGCGTGGAGGAAGGTCGGCTGATCTTCGACAACCTGAAGAAGTCCATCGCGTACACTCTGACGAGCAACATCCCCGAGATCACCCCCTTCCTGCTCTTCATCATGGCCAACATCCCGCTGCCCCTCGGCACCATCACCATCCTCTGCATCGACCTGGGCACCGACATGGTCCCGGCCATCTCTCTGGCCTACGAAGCAGCCGAGAGTGACATCATGAAGCGGCAGCCGCGCAATCCCCGCTCCGACAAACTCGTTAACGAGCGCCTCATTAGCATGGCCTACGGACAGATCGGGATGATCCAGGCGCTGGGCGGCTTCTTCTCGTACTTCGTGATCCTGGCGGAGAACGGCTTCCTGCCCTCCTGCCTCGTGGGGATCCGCCTCAGCTGGGACGACCGCACCATCAACGACCTCGAGGACTCCTACGGGCAGCAGTGGACGTACGAG
>NZ_QWKK01000301.1 GCF_009911695.1 Enterorhabdus sp. P55
TTTTTTCCTCTCTTCTTCCTTTTTTACTTTATTTCCCTACTGCCTTCTTTTATGTTTTTTCTATTTTCTACCTTCTCTCTTCTACTTTTTTTTTTCTATTTTCTTCTCTATTTTCTGTCTACTTTTCTTCTGTTTTCTACTGTTTTCTATTTTCTAATTGTCTTCTATTTTTCCTTTTTCTATTTTTCTTTCTTTCTATTTTCTCTATTCTTCCTCTTCTTTACTTTCTATTCTTCTCTACTTTTCTTTTTTCTCCTTTTTTGTTTTTTTTCAGTTTTCTCCTCTATTTTTTTCTATTTTCTAATCTTCTATTTTCTCTTCAATTTCTTCATTTTTTCTATTATTTTCTAATCTTCCATTTTATCTTCTATCATTTTCTATTTTCTATTTTTTCTATTTTCTGCTCTTCTCCTTCTATTTTTTTCTATTTTCTCTTCCATTTCTACTTTTTTTTCTATTCCTATTCTTCTCTTCTCTCGTTTTCTATTAATTCCTATTTTCCTTTTCCCCCCATTATTTTATCCTCTCTTCTCCTTTTTTTTTTTTTTCCTATTA
>NZ_QWKK01000302.1 GCF_009911695.1 Enterorhabdus sp. P55
CTCGTTGCTGTGAACTGCGTTCATAACAATCACGCGGTTTGGGTGGCCTTCACATTCTACTGCGGATACGTCAACTGGTAAGAAAGCGTGTTGCGCGTAGTCGTATTTAACCTCAATATTGTGTTTAGGTTCAATTTGAAGTCGGTTGGCTACATGGTCGATGATGCGTGTCAATTTGGCAGCACCTTCGTCAGAAAGACGATGTGCAGGCGCGTCGTCAACCCATTCTTCAAACTGGTTGATATTGTGAATAATGACATGTGAGAGCGCTTCATCGGTTTCGCGGTTCATGAAATCAATATGGAGCTGTTCAACGTTGTTGATTGCAGAGCTTTCAATAGCTTTTGCTAATTCATCCTCTGCATTTTCTGGAGAGCTTGCAAGTACAACGTGGTCATAGCCATTGACATGTTCAACAACAATGCAGTCTTCTAAGCGTTGTGGCGTGTCACCTGTTGGTGTGCCCACATAAGGGTTAGCTGGATCATATTCAAGATCTTCATTCATAACAATATGCCAAAAGTCCATACCGGCTTTAATTAGGTCAGAAGACG
>NZ_QWKK01000303.1 GCF_009911695.1 Enterorhabdus sp. P55
AGTCAAAAGCATCGAATCGTCCTTGGACGATTCAACAAAAAAAGTAGTCTTTTTTGGACGACTACTAAGTTCTAAACATTCATTACCCAAAATCAATTTGGTCTAACATCGTTTCTCGACTAGCTTGATCTAATCCAAGATACGTTAAGGTCATAGCTTCACTTGAATGGTTTAATAAATGCATCACTAAACCAATATTATAGTTTGACTGCGTATAGACCCGATAAGCGCCTGTTTTACGCATGGTATGCGTCCCTAGATAGTTGATTCCTAAAAGATCACCAACTCGTGCCATGACCTTATAAAATTGCTTCTCGGTGATGTGACGGTCTGGGTGAGTCGTTGAGGGAAACAACCACTCAGAATTAAGATTTTGTTGGATGAGCCATGCATGATAAAGCATTAAATCTTGTTGGACAGGTTTTAAATATAACGTATTTCCCTTACCTGTCTTTTGATCATGAATAAATGCAGTTTGTTTGACTGTTCCATCAAGATTAAAGACATCTGTTTTCTTTAATTTCATGACATCACTTACCCTTAAGAGAGTGGC
>NZ_QWKK01000304.1 GCF_009911695.1 Enterorhabdus sp. P55
CGTGGGGGGGCACGGGGCGTGGGGGGGGTGTGAGCAGCGCGCGAGGGGAAGGTGGAGGCATGGGGGCCGCAGGGACGTGGGGGGCGTGGGCCCTCGTGGGGTTGTGAAGTCGCGAGGTCGCGGGGCATGAGGATCGCGGGGGCGTGAGGGTCGTGGGCCCTTTCGGGGTTGCGGGATCGCAAGGGGGCGAGCGCGGATCGCGCTGAGGCCCAGGGCGGGCTGTTGTTTCACGTGAAACACTCGCGAGACTGCGCTGCGCCAGAAATCAGAGACAAAGTGGCCAAAAATGACGGTCTGACGACGCAGGCGGCGGGAAGAAGCCGAGCTGCCGCGGCAAAACCCCAGGTCGGCGTCGAACGCTTCTCGCCATCAAGTCTCCAACGCTCCGGGGAAGGCGCTTCGAGGGGCCGTTCTTGTCGTCAGACCGTCATTTTTGGCCATTTCACGCGGAATTCCAGCGCGCACCAGTACCCGCGCCCGCCGCCCGCGCGCCGCGCCGCCACCGACCGCGCGCGTCGCGTCCCAGCCGCTTGCCCGCCGCCGCAGCACGCC
>NZ_QWKK01000305.1 GCF_009911695.1 Enterorhabdus sp. P55
CGCGGGGCCGCCCGCCGCGCCGACGCCGCCCGTCGCGCCGAGCGCCGCCGCGCGCTGTTCGCCCGCTACGGGCTGGACGAGGCGGTGGCGCGGCTCTACCCCCACGAGCTCTCCGGCGGCATGGCCCGCCGCGTGCTTCTGTGCTGCGCCCTCATGGACGAACCCCGGCTCATCGTGGCCGACGAGCCCACGCCGGGCCTCGACTTGCCCCTGGCCGTGCGCGCCTTGGACGACCTGCGCGCCTTCGCCGACGGGGGCGGCGGGGTGATGCTCATCACCCACGACATCGAGCTGGCGCTGTCGGTGGCCGACCGCGTGGCGGTGTTCAAGGACGGCACCGTGGTGGAGGAGACGGCCGTGGCCAGCTTCGCCGCGCCGGAGCTGCTGGCCCACCCCTTCAGCCGCGCCCTCTGGCACGCGCTGCCCGAGCACGGGTTCGCCGTCGCGCCCTCGGAGGAGGGCGCCTCCGGCGGAGCCGCGACGGCGAAGGCCGCCGCGCCGGGCGCCACCGGGCCAAAGCCGGGCGCCGCCCCGGCCCCCGCCCCCGACCG
>NZ_QWKK01000306.1 GCF_009911695.1 Enterorhabdus sp. P55
CGACGCTGCCGCCCGCAACGATGCCCCCACGCCTGCCAGCCGCCAAGGCCAGGCCGCCGCGCCGGCCGCGCTCGCCGGCGCCATCGGCTGCGCGGACGCCGCCTCCGATGCCCCCGCACCCGCCCTGCGCCCTATCCACGCCACGCCCGCCGGCACCGTGCCGACCGACGCCATCGCCCCGCTAGGCATAGAGCCTCACCTCCATCTGGATGCGCGTCCAGTTGCCCAGCTGATCCACCGACCCCACCAGGCCCGCCACGTCGCGGCCGCCGTCCAGCAGCCGCGCCACCACCTCGTTGTGCTCGCATGACACATAGCCCAGGCGGTTGCCGCGCCCGTCGCGCACCTCCGTCGCCCAGGGGTCGTAGGGATTGCAGCGGTCGCGCACGAAGGCCAGCTCGTCGCCGGGCGCAAGCCCGTCGGCCAGCGCCCGCACCCCCGGCACGTGGCGCGTGCCGGCCACCGCCGTCTCATCCACCAGGCACACCGACCGCGCGTCGTCCGCGACCCCGTGCACCCGCCGGCGCGCGGCGCCGCCCGCGTCGCGCCC
>NZ_QWKK01000032.1 GCF_009911695.1 Enterorhabdus sp. P55
AGGGCCGCCCGCGGACGCCGCGCCCGTCGCGCCGGCCGCAGCGCCTGCGCCGGCCGTGCCCGCGGCAGCGCGATCCTCCGCCTCGAACGCCACGTCGTCAGCGATGGAGTCATCCACATATAAAAGCTCGTCGAGCGATACGCCGTAGAGCCGCGCCAAGGCAATGAGATTGTCCGTGTCAGGGGACGACTCCGACCGCTCCCACTTCGATACGGCCTGGCGCGACACGCCCAGCTTCTCTGCCAGAGCCTCCTGCGATAGCCCCGCCTGCTTCCGACGAGCCGCCAGGCGCTCGGCGATCTCCACGTTCATGATGGGCCTTTCTCCTCGATGCGTTCCATCTTAACGGAAGCCCACCCTACCCGTGGCGGCGGCAGGGCGCGACCAATTCCAGTTGGAATTTTGGGGAAACTATTGGTTGCGCTCATCTGACCTGGCACTTTGAATGAAAAGAGGGCGACTGCCCCGGCAGCCGCCCTCCGCTCATTCGTCTTGCGCGCGCTAAGCCCCTACTCAACCGCCGGGCCGCCCGCCGCGGCGTCAGACTCGGAGACGACCTCGGCGGCCGCCGCCTCCACCTCCTGGGCCTGGGCATCCAGGGCCGCGTCCCTCTCGTCAGCCTGGGCGGCCATCTCGGCCACCTTGGCGGCAAAGGCGTCGCGCTCGTCCTTGCTCAGGGTGGCCAGGTGCGCGGCGATGAGGTCGTCGCGCACAGCGCTGGCCGTGGCCGTGGCCTTCTGAGTGGCCTGGTCGATCAAGTCGGCGTTGATCACCTTGCCCTGCTCCACGGTCAGCTCGCCCTTGGCGATGAGCTGGTCCACCAGCTCCTTGGACTTCTCCGCGCCCAGGGCCATAGCCCCGATGCCCGCCATGAACACGTCCTTGAATCCATCGGTGATGCTCGACATGATGAGCCTCCGTATCCTCGGGAACCGCGCCGCCCCGCGACGCCTCTGCAGCCCATCATGCGCGCACGCGCCGCCCGTCCCCAGCCCCAGGTGACCGATGTTACGGCTTCGTTGAGTCCGCGGCTCCGGGATGCGACCGACGCAGCCACCCCACCCCAGGCGCGCCTGACGTAAGACGGCGGGCGCTACCGCCTCTCAGCCAGGCGAGCCGCCAGCGCCGGCAGCTCGGCAATAGATCCCAGAACGTAGTCCGGATGCTCGGCAGCCAGCACGTCTGCGGGGAACATGCCCCACGTAGCCGCCACCGTCGTCGTGCCAGCGCCGTTGCCAGCCTGCAGGTCGAAGGGGCTGTCGCCCACATATACGCAGCAGTCGGGCTTGAGGCCCAGCTCCGCGCAGCCCTGGAGCACCGGCGCGGGATCGGGCTTGTGGGCAGCGCACTCGTCAGGCCCCAGCACGAAGGCAAAACGCGACTCGATGCCCGTCAGCGCCAGCGCGCGCCGGGCCAGCCCGCTGCGCTTGGAGGTCACCACGCCCATCGGGCAACCCATCGCCGCCAGCTGCGCCAGCGCGTTCGCCACGCCGGGGAACGCGGCCACGCGCTCGTCGTGAATGATGTCGTTATGCGCCCGGTAGGCGTCCACCAGCCGGTCGTGGATCTCCTGATCGTCCGTGAAATCCCACATCTGCGTGACCAAGGGCTGGCCCACCTTCTGCATGAGCACCTCATCCGGCAGTTCGCGCCCCAGCACTGTGCGCACCGTGTGCCGGAACGAGGCCAGGATGATGTCGTAGGTGTCGATGAGCGTGCCGTCCAGATCGAACAGCACGCCCAGGGAGCTACCCGTGGAGCGTACCGAACTGCCCATCTCTGCCATTTCAAAAACCGCCTTTTCATCTGCGGAAACGTCCTATAATGCCTGGTCAGAGCCGTGGCACTAATCGTCAGTTTGGTACGCCTCCTGCCAACAAAAAAGCGCGCCGCCCTAGGGAGCGGCGCGCGAGTGCGCCGGATTTACGCGAACAGCATGTCGAAGGTGCCCACGCCGGCCTTCGACTTCTTGGCGTTGCGCCGCGCGAAGGTCATCATCTCGGCGAAGGTGGCCAGCGGCACGCTCTTCTTCTCGCCCGTGCGGCGCAGCTTCACCTCGACGTTGCCCTCGGCCAGGCCGCGCTTGCCCAGCACCACCTGGAGCGGCCAGCCGATGAGATCCGCGTCGGCAAACTTCACGCCCGCGCGCTCGTCGCGATCGTCGATGACCACTTCCAGGCCCAGGCCAGCCAGCTCGCGCGCCACGCGCTCAGCGGCGGGCTGCACCTCGTCATCGCCCACGGTCAGCGGGATGACGCACACATGGGCCGGCGCCACCGAGAGCGGCCACATGATGCCGTGCTCGTCGTTGTGCTGCTCCACCACGGCAGCCAGCGTGCGGCTCACGCCCACGCCATAGCAGCCCATGACGAACGGGCGCTCGGCGCCGTCCTCGTCGGCGAACGTGGCGCCCATGGCCACGGAGTACTTGTCGCCCAGCTGGAACACCTGCGACACCTCGATGCCGCGCGCGCCCTCCAGCGGCAGCCCGCAGTCCGGGCAGCTGTCGCCCGGCTTCACGATGCAGAGGTCAGCCCACGCGTCCACCGTGAAGTCCGCGCCAGGACGAGCGCCCAGCAGGTGGAAGCCGTCCTCGTTGGCGCCGACCACCCACTGCGGGACGGCCTGCAGACTGACGTCGGCCACGACGCGCGTGCCCTCGGGCAGGCCCACCGGGCCCATCGAGCCCTTGTGCAGCCCGGCGGCCTCCATCTCCTCGTCGGTGAGCAGCTCGAAGCCCGGCACCGCGCGGCTCGCCTTGATCTCGTTGAGCTCGTGATCGCCCGGCACGAACATGACGGTGACCACGCCGTCCTCGCCCTTGCCGGAGAGCGCCTTCACCGTGGAGGACTCGGGGATGTCCAGGAACTGGGCCAGCTCCTCGATGGTATGCACGCCCGGGGTGCTGATCTTCTCAAGGGCCGCCACCTCATGGCAGGTGGGGCGCGCGAGGCAGGCACCAGCCTCGGTGTTGGCCGCGTAGCCGCAACTGCAATACACGAGCTCGGCCTCGCCAGCCTCGGCAAGCGCCATGAACTCGGTGGTCACCTTTCCGCCGATCTGGCCGGAGTCGGCCTCTACTGGGCGATACTCCAGGCCGCAGCGCTCGCAGATGTTGCCGTAGGCCATGCTCATGTCGTCATAGGTCTTCTGCAGCGACGCCTGGTCGGCATGGAAGCTGTAGGCGTCCTTCATGATGAACTCGCGGCTGCGCAGCAACCCGAAGCGCGGGCGGATCTCGTCGCGGAACTTCACCTGGATCTGATAGAGCGAGCAGGGCAGCTGCTTGTAGGAGCGCAGCTCATTGCGGACGAGCGCGGTGATGAGCTCCTCATGGGTGGGCCCCAGGCAGAAGCCGTGGTCATGGCGATCCACCAGGCGCATGAGCTCGGGGCCGTAATCGTCCCAGCGGCCGCTCTCGTGCCACAGCTCAGCCGGCTGCAGCGCCGGCATCATGATCTCCTGCGAGCCGATGGCGTCCATCTCCTCGCGCACGATGCCCTCGATCTTGGAGAGCACCCGGTAACCCAGCGGGAGGAAGGTGTACACGCCCGACGCCGTCTTGCGGATCATGCCCGCGCGCAGCAGCAGGCGATGGCTCGCGATCTCGGCATCCGCCGGGTCTTCCTTCAGCGTGGGAGCGTACAGCTGGCTCATGCGCAGCACGATATTCGTCATAGTTGCTCAATCTCCTCCATGAGTGCGTCGACTATCTCTGACTCGCGTACTTTCCGAACAATTTTACCATGGGAGAAAACCACGCCGGTCCCCGCCCCGCAAGCCACCCCGATATCAGCATCGGCGGCCTCGCCCGGGCCGTTCACCACACAACCCATGACGGCCACCTTCACGGGCGACTTCACGTTCGCCAGCCGCTGCTCCACCTCCGACGCCAGCCCGATGAGGTTCACCTGGCAGCGCCCGCACGTGGGGCAGCTGATGAGCTCGGGGCTGCGACGACGCAGGTCAAGCGCGCCGAGCAGCGTCCAGCAGGCACGCACCTCGGTCACCGGGTCGTCGGTGAGCGAGATGCGCAGCGTGTCGCCTATCCCCTGCTCAAGGAGGACGCCCAGGCCGCAGGCGCTCTTGATGATGCCCTGGAACGCCGTGCCCGCCTCGGTCACGCCGATGTGCAGGGGCACAGCGGGAATGCGCGCGGCCAGCAGCCGGTAGGTGTCGATGGTGGCCTGCACGTCGTGCGCCTTGGCCGACACCACGATGTCACGGAAGCCCCGCTCCTCGAAATGGCGCACGTAGTCCGAGGCGCTGGCGGCGAGTTTCTCGGGCAGCGTCAGGTCGTCGCGCGCAGCCAGCGCGGCGTCGAGCGATCCGGCGTTCACGCCGATGCGAATAGGGATCCCGGCCTCGCGCGCGGCCTCGATGACCGCGTCGGTGGCCTCGAGGCCGCCGATGTTGCCAGGGTTGATGCGCAGCTTGGCAGCGCCACGACGCGCGGCCTCGATGGCTATCTGCGCATCGAAGTGGATGTCGGCCACCACCGGCAGCGCAGAGGCCGCGCACACGGCTGCGAACGCATCCAGGCAGTCGCGATGCGGGATGGCCATGCGCACCACCTCGCAGCCGGCCTCAGCCAGCGCGGCTATCTGCGCGAGGTTGGCCTCGACGTCCTTGGCCGGCGCGTTGAGCATCGACTGCACCACCACCGGCGCGCCGCCGCCCAGGGGCACGTCGCCCACCATCACCTGCCGCGTGCCCTGGTTGGGTCGCTCGCCCTGCTCCATATTCGCCCCTTTCTCGCCAAGCGCGTCGCGCTTGCTGATAGAGATGACGAAGCCGCGCCGCCCTCACAGGAGCAGCAGACCCCGCCGGCTGCCGAACGTGCCGGCGGCCTACGCCCCCGCCGAGGGCCCGAACACGCCGGTGCCCGCGATGAGGTTCTGGATGTCCTGATTGAGCATGATGGCGAAAAATCCCAGGAACAGCGCCATGCCCGCCATGGACAGGTATCCCATGGCCTTAGGCGACACCACCTTGCGCGTGGCCTTCTGGAACACCTCCACCACAAACCGTCCGCCGTCGAGCGGTGGGATGGGGATGAGGTTCATGATGCCCAGCGAAACCGAGATCATCGCCATGAACTGCAGCGCCATGAACAGCCCCTGCTCGACAGCCTGCTTCGAGAGCACCGCGATGCCCACGATGGACGTGGAATCCGAGACCGTCTGCGCCGCGGTAGCCGGGTTGAACAGCCCCGCCACCGCCTGGATCACCATCCCGATGTAGCTGAAGCCCACCTCGATGGACTGCCACGGCGTCGCGTTGTAGTGGAACACCTCGCCGGTCTGAGTGTTCTGCACGTCAAACCCGATGACCGAGAACAGCACCACGAACGCCACGATGGCGAACAGCAGGTTCACCGCCACGCCCGCCACCAAGATGACCGAGCGCTTCCAGAAGGGAAGGCTGCGGTACTGCTGGCGGTACTCCGCGTCGAAGAGCGCCTGGGCGTCATCGACCGGGCGCGCCTCGCCCAACGCGTAGGCGGCCGGCGCCTCCTCTCCCGCCGCCAGCGCGGCACGCACCTGCCTCTTCGAGGGCGTCACCTCTCGCGCGCGGTACGTGTTGTAGGGATCGCGCTTCGTGGGACCGTTGCAGCTCCCCCACTCGGTCAGCTCCTCCAAGGCCTCGTAGGCCTCGTCATCAGTGATGCCGCAGTCGGCGGCGATGTCCTCCATCTCGGCCGTGCCGCGTCGGTACAGGGCCGCCAGCACCTCCTTCAGATGGGGCTGCATCTCGCCGGCCTCCATGCCGCACACGCGCGCATAGCCGCCCAGCGGAACGGCGGTCACGCCGAACTTGGTGTCGCCCTTGGTAAAGCCGACGTTAGGCCCGGGCAGGCCCAGCATGAACTCGGTGACGCGCACGCCAAAGACACGTGCGGCCAGGTAGTGGCCGCCCTCGTGGATGAACACGAGGAATCCGATGACGATGACAGCACACAAGATGGTGAATAGAAGGTCCACTTCACGTCCTCTCGAGGCGCGGGGCAACCGCGCGGTAGGGAAACGATGCCGAAGGGCCGCCGTCCTCAGCAGGACGCGGCGGGGCGGGGCGACGATGCCCCGCTGCTTGCTCGTGGGCCATTATAGGAAAGTCCCCCGATACGGGCGGGTTTCCGACAGAAAACCCATGAGGAGGGACGCACGGGGATGCGCCGGCGAAGGGGACGGGGCGCCGAGGCGGGAAGCGGTCGCAGGCGCGGGGACGGGCGCGACGGCCCACGCGCGGCACCCGCCCCGCTGCCCGCGCGCCGCTCTCGCGTCGGCGGGGGCGACTAGGGTGGGCCGAACGCAGCAGCTGCCTCGCGGCAGCCAGAGAGAAAGGAGCCCCCGTGCACGCCGCCCCCGCCCACACCCCTCGGATCGCGACCCGCGCCTTCAAGATAGCGATGACGCTTCTGCTGGTCATGGGCCTCATCCCCCTCAGCCTCTGCTCGCCGCCGACGAAGCACGCCTTCGCCGCTGACCAGGTCTATCTGGAGGTGAACGGGCAGATCCCCTATGCGGGATACTCAACCGGCCGCATGACCGTCAACGGCGCGCCGGCCATCTGCGCCCAGCCGGCGAAGCTGACGCCCGCGTCGGGAACCTACGCGAAGCAAGACCTGATGATCGGCTACGCCGGCAGTCCCGAGTGGTACGAGGCGGAACGCAGCCACCTGCGCGCGCTCCTCTACTTCGGCCCCGGCAGCTACGGCTTCGATCCCGCCATCTGGCCTGCCACCTGGTACGACGGCACGGCGATGACCTACGACCGCTACCTCGTCTGCCTCCACATCATGGTGAGCGACCGCTACTCCTACGACTTCAACAAGGCCACCTATGGCTGCAGCGCCGAGTTCAAGCGCTGGGCGCTCAACAACCTGACCGGCCAGCTCACCGAGACGGAGACCGTCCCCGACTTTGAGAACACCACCGCGGGCAAGATCTACGCCAACGACTGGCGCGTTCCCGCCACCTTCAACGCCTACGCCCTGGCCACCGGTGCAAGCAGCCAGGTCGTCCTCACCTTCGACAACGTCGGCTGGCTTGCGCTCGACAAGGGCAGCACCAACCCCGCGCTTACCGACGGCAACGGCTGCTATCGCCTCGACGGCGCCTCCTACCTGGTGACCAACGGCGCGGGCGCCCCCGTGGCCACGCTCGTCACCGACGCGGCCGGACGCGCCGCCTCCGGCGAGCTCGCACCGGGCACCTACTACGTCCAGGAGACGACGGCCCCCGAGGGGTACGCGCTCGACCCCACCGTCCACACCGTCGAAGTCACCCCCGGGGAAACCGCGGCCGTCGGCACAGAAGGGCGCGTCGTCGATGAGCCTCAGCACGACCTCGCTGCGGTCTGGCTGGCCAAGCTCGACGCGGACAGCGGCGCCCCGGCGCCCCAGGGCGCCGCCTCCCTCGCAGGAGCCGAGTTCACCTTCGACTTCTACCCCGGCTACTACGCCAGCGCTCAAGAGGCGCGTGATTCGGGAAATCCGCTTCGCACCTGGGTGTTTCGCACCGACGAGGAGGGGCGCGTCCTTCCCGATGAAGCCCACTGGGTAGGCGGCGACGAGCTCTACCGCAATGCCGACAACGCCCCTGTGCTACCCCTGGGAACCGTGCTCATCGGCGAGACGAAGGCCCCCCGCGGCTACCTCCCCGATCCGACGATCCATGTGCGCCAGATCACTGGCGGAGGCGGCGCGCAAGAGGTCTCCTCCTACCGCCATCCCCTCGTCTCGGAGCCGATCATCCGCGGCGGCGTTCGCGTGGAGAAGCACGACAAGGAGACCGGCAGCCCGAAACCGCTCGGCGGCGCCAGCCTCTCCACCACCTTCGAGATAGCCAACGCCAACAACCGCCCCGTGGTAGTGGAGGGCGTCAGATATGCGCCTGGCCAGGTGGTCAAGCGCCTCGTCACCGAGGACGGCGAGGCGCAGACCGCTGCCGACTGCCTCCCCTTCGGCACCTACTCCATTCGCGAGGTCATGCCTGGTGACGGCTATTTTCTCACCGACGGCGAGCCGCGCACGTTCTCCATCGAGCGCAACGGCGTCATCGCCGACCCCTTCGCCGCGAAGGAAAGCTTCAAGAACCTCGTGAAGCGCGGCGACCTGGATTTCGTCAAGGTGCGGGAGGGCACCATGGAGCGCCTCGCTGGCGTTCCGTTCCGCCTGATCAGCCAAACCACCGGCGAGGCGCACGTGCTGGTGACCGACGCCAACGGCTACGCGAGCACGGCCGCATCATGGAACCCGCACAGCCAGTGCCCGAACGCCAACGACTCCGCAGGGCCGAACAGCTACGACGCCACAGCAGGCATCTGGTTCGGCGCCGACGTGACACCGGACGACAAACGCGGCGCCCTCCCCTATGACACCTACACCCTTGAGGAGCTGCCCTGCAAGGCCAATGAGGGGCTCGTGCTCGTAACCATATCGGACATCGTCATCAGCCGCGACTCCTACACGGTCACGCTCGGCACCATCGACGACGGCGAGCCCGACGACGGAACGCCCTATCTGGCCACGACTGCGGCTGACGGATTCGACGGCGACAAGCTGGCCATCGCCGACGCCGAGACGGTCATCACGGATCGCGTCGAGTACGCCAACCTCACCATCGGGGCGGAGTATCGCCTGGTCGGCACCCTCATGAGCAGGGCCACCGGCGAGCCCGTCCTCGATAGCGAGCAACCGGTGACCGCCGAGCGAACGTTCACCCCCGTTGCACGGCGCGGCCACGTGTCCCTCGACTACCGTTTCAACGCCCTGACCTCAGGCGCAGGCGATCTGGTGGTGTTCGAACGCCTCTATGATCAAGCCGGGCGCCTGGTGGCCAGCCACGAGGACCTCGATGACTTCGGGCAGACGGTGCGCGTCGTGGAGCCGTCGGTGAGCAGCGTGGCCACCGCCACCTCTGATGGGCGGAAGTCCCTCGTGGCCGACCCGGTGGCCTCGGTAAGCGACACCATCGCGTTTGCCAACCTCGTCCCTGGCGAGGAGTACACGGTACGCGGCGTGCTGATGCACCGGGCGACTGGCAAGCCGCTGGCCAGCGCCGGAGCACCTGTAACCGCCGAGACCTCCTTCGCGCCAGACACCGGCCACGGCAGCGCCACCGTCGTGTTCGAGTTCGACGCCAGCGAGCTTGAGGCCGGGGACGAGCTGGTGGCCTTCGAGACCCTCTATCGGGGCGACGCAGCCGTGGCGACCGACACCGACATAGCCGACGAGAACCAGACGGTAACCGTCGAACGCCCCGCCCTCTCGACCGAGGCAAGCGATGGGCTCGATGGCGACAAGCGCGTCATCGCAAGCCGACGCAGCACCGTGACCGACGTCGCGACCTACGCGGGGCTCATTCCCGGACGGGACTACCTCATGCGCGGCGAGCTGCACCTCCGCGATGCCGAGGGAGCCGACGCCGGCCCCCTACGCGACGCTGACGGCATCCCGGTGACCGCCGAGCTGGCATTCACGCCCGAGGCGCCAGACGGATCCGTAGCGCTGGCGTTCGACTTCGACTCAGTCGCCTTGGCCGGGCGCGATCTGGTGATCTTCGAGTCCCTTTACCGCGAGGAAGCCCTCATCGCATCCCACGCGGACATCGCCGATGAGAACCAGACCGTCTCCGTCGTCCCCAGCACCCTGATGACGCGGGCTCGCGACAGCGCGGACGGCGACAAGTCCGTTGCGCCCGCGGAGGGAGTCGCGGTGGCCGACCGCATCGTCGCCCGCGACGTCGTGCCCGGCGAGAACTACTCCATCGTGGGCCTGCTCGTAGACCGGGAGGATGCGCGGCCCCTCCTCGCCGCCGACGTCTTCGCGAACCCTGAGGCCCAGGCGCCTGAGGGGCTGCAAGCCTATGCTGCCGCGCTCGACGCCTGCGTCGCCCACGGAACAGCCCGCGTAACAGCCGACGGGCCCGATTTGGAAGCGCAGCTCGTCTACGACGTGGACGCCGCAGAGCTCGCCGGCCGCGATCTGGCAGCCTTCGCCTTCCTCTTCTGCGGCGATGATCTGATAGCCGCCGAGTACGACCCCGACTGTCTCGATCAGGTCGTTACCGTATCCGACCGCGATGAGCCGCCGAGTCCGCCCGACGAGGAAGAGCCCGAGCCCGACCAAGAGCCGTTCCCAGAGCCGCACGACGGGAAGGAGACGCCCCTCGCCAAGACCGGGGACGGGCTGCTCGTGCCCCTCGTCGCATTCGTCGCAGCGCTCGCCTGCGCCGTGATGATTCCCGCTGCCGTGAAACTGCGACGACCCTGATTCAACAAGAGGGGCCCGCAAACACAGCTTCCGGGCCCCTCCCCTATCCGAGAGCTTTGACGGGCGGCAGCGCGAACCGACTGCGACGCCGCTCAGACGGCACCTAGCGGCCGTTGGCGCGTACCCAGGAGCGAGCGGCGGCGCGGGCCCACGCGTCGACGGTCTCCAGCTGATCGAGGCTCTCGACGCGCTGCACGCCCTCACGCTCATGCGCGTCCATGACCGCCTCCACGCAGGCGGCTATGCCGAGATAGGAACACTCCTCGGCCAAGAACGCCGCCACGGCCACCTCGTTAGCGGCGTTCATCGCGCAGGGCAGCGTGCCGCCCGTGCTTCCCGCATGGCGGGCAAGCGGCAGGCAGCGGAACGTGCTCTCATCCGGCGCGGCGAACTCAAGCGTGCCCAGCGTGCGGAAGTCAAGCGGCTGCACCGGAGCATTCCATCGCGCAGGATACGAGAGCGCGAACTGGATGGGGATGCGCATGTCCGTCGTGCCCAGGTGCGCCTTCACGCTTCCGTCGGCGAACTCCACCATCGAGTGGATCGCGCTTTGAGGCTGCACCACCACCGCTATCTTGTCATAGGGCATGGCGAAGAGGTGGTGCGCCTCGATGACCTCGAGGCCCTTGTTCATGAGGGTGGACGAGTCGATGGATATCTTCGCCCCCATGTTCCACGTGGGATGGGCGAGCGCCTGAGCAGGCGTGATGGCAGACAGCTCGTCGCGCGTGCGACCGCGGAACGGGCCTCCCGACGCGGTGACCCACAGCTTCGTCACCTCACGCGGCTCCTCGCCCAACAGGCACTGGTAGATAGCACCGTGTTCGGAGTCGATGGGCATGAGCGCCCCGGCGGGCCCGAAGGCCGGGGCCAGGCCCTCGGCGCGACGGTGCTCGTCGAGAGCGGCAGCCAGCGGCATGATGAGGTCGCCCGCCACCACGAGCGACTCCTTGTTGGCCAGCGCAAGCACCTTGCCGGCAGCCAGCGTCTCGTAGCTCGCGCGCATGCCGGCCTCGCCCACCAGGGCGTTCACCACCACGTCTACCTCGGGCAGCCGCACCAGGTCGACCACGGCCTGCGGCCCCACGCCGAAGGAGCCCTCCGGCGACTCGGCGCACCAGGCGGCCAGCTCGTCGCAGCGCGCGTCGCCCGCCAGACGTGCGTCGCCCGCGGCCAGGTGGCACACGCCAAGCTCGCGTGCCTGCCGACCCAGCACATCCAGGCTTCCGAACACCGCCAGGCCCACGGCCTCCAGCTTGTCGGCATGCTGCGCGATGACGTCCAACGTCTGGACGCCGATGGATCCCGAGGAGCCCAGCACCACCACGCGCCGCCGCGCGCCGCCCTGCGCGCAAGCGCCGTCTGCCACGCGCGCGCCCTCGTTACATGATGACATACGGAATGCACCCTCCCGCCACGAGCAAGATGGCCGACGTCACGGCGGCCAGGAACAGCGAGTCGCAGCGGTCAAGCAGGCCGCCATGACCCGGCATGATGGTGCCCGAGTCCTTGAAGCCCGAGTTGCGCTTGATGCGGCTCTCGGCCAGATCGCCCAGCACCGACATAAGACCGCAGATCAGCCCAAACAGCAGCGCCATCGGAATGCCCATGGTCACGCCCGGCACGAGCGTCATAACGCACCAGAACACCATGGAGCCCACCAAGCCGGCGAGGAACCCCTCCCAGCTCTTCTTGGGACTCGTGCGCGGCGCCAGCTTGTGGCGACCGAACTTGCAGCCGATCAGGTAGGCAAACGAGTCGTTCGCCCACACGCTCACGAACACCAGCAGCACCAGCACGCCGCCCCACGGGTCGCCCAGCGACTGGCGAATGACCACCAGGCCGCACAGCAGAAGCCCCGTGTACGCCGCACCGAAAAAGCTAATGCCCACGTCGGGGATGCGGGCGCGCGTCCAGAACACGTACCAGACGAGCAGGGCCAGCAACAGCATCAGGTTCACCACGAACGCCCCGGTGAGACCGTAGAAATAAACGCTTGGCGGGTAAAGCATCGCCGCGACGATTCCCAGCATCTCGTTGGGGAGCTTCGCGTCCGAACGCAGCATGTAGTAGAACTCGCCTGCGCAAATGCCGGCCACCGCCATGAGCATGAGCAGCATGGGGATGTCGCCCGCCAGCACGCAGACCACGGTGAGCACGGTGTACACAAGCCCCGTGCGAAACCGCACTTGAATATCGGAGGGGTTCTTGAGCTTCTTCGGCGTCTTGTCGAGCGCCGCCTGCTTCATCTTCTGACGACGCGCAGCGCGATCAGCCTTCTTCTGCCGTTGGGCCTCAAGCTGCTCGACAGTGGTGGGGCGGCGCCACTCAGGCGTCGGGACATCCTCGGACGCGCGGCTCGGCGCCGCGTCCCGTTTGGCGGTCTCCGCTCTCTCGGCCTCGGGAGCCACTTACTTCACCGCCCCGAAGCGCCGGTCACGCCCCTGGTACTCGAGCAGGCAGCGCAGAAGCTCGTAGCGGTCGAAGTCGGGCCACAGCACGTCGGTGACCACGAACTCGGAGTATGCGATCTGCCACAGCAGGAAGTTGGAGATGCGCATCTCGCCGCTTGTGCGGATGAGCAGGTCGGGATCGGGAATGCCGCAGGTGTAGAGCCCGCGCTCGAACAGCTCCTCGGTGGGCACGAGCAGCTCACTGGTTTCCTCGGCCCTCAGCACAGCCTCGCGCATGCAGCCCTCGCAGGCACGCAGGATCTCCTGGCGCGACCCGTAGTTCACCGCCACGACGAGCGTCATGCCATCGTTCTCGCGCGTCTTGCGCCATGCCGCGTCGAAGGCCTCGCGCGTATCCGCCGGCAGCACGCTCAAATCGCCGATGGTCATCACGCGCACATGCTCCTCGTGCAGCCCGTCCACCTCGGCCAGCATGGTCTTGGCGAACAGGTCCATGAGGCCCACCACTTCATCCTGCGGGCGCTTCCAGTTCTCCGTGGAGAACGAGTAGATGGTGAGGTAGCGGACTCCCAGGTCAGACGCGCATCGAATGGTCTCGCGCACTGCTTCGATGCCGGCCTTGTGGCCGCGCAGGCGGTTGAGCGCGCGTTTCTTCGCCCAGCGTCCGTTGCCGTCCATGATGACAGCGACGTGCTCGGGGATGCGATCAATGTCTAACGCCCCCAGATCCACATCAGACGGGGGCGCGGGGAAAATATAGTCGAGGGGCTTGTTCATGGGCGGTTCGCCTCGCAGGTAGAGGGGTTAGGGGAAGGCGCGAGCCTAGATTTCCATGACCTCCGCTTCCTTCTTCTTGAAGGAAGCGTCCACGTCGGCGATGTACTTGTCGGTGAGCTTCTGGATCTCGGCCTCGGCGCGCTTGGCCTCGTCCTCCGGCAGGTTGTCGTTCTTGATGGCCTTCTCCACCGCAGCGTTGGCGTCGCGGCGGGCGTTGCGCACGGCCACGCGGCTTTCCTCGGCGAAGGCCTTGCACTGCTTCACCAGCTCGCGACGGCGCTCCTCGGTGAGGGCGGGGAACGGCAGGCGAATGACCGAGCCGTCGTTGTTGGGGGTCACGCCCAGGTCGCTCTCCTGGATGGCGTGCTCGATGGCGCGCAGCATGCCCTTGTCCCACGGCTCGATGACCAGCAGGTGCGCCTCGGGCGTCTTCACGCCGGCCATCTGGTTGATGGGGGTGGGGACGCCGTAGTAGTCGACCTTGATGCGATCGAGCACCATGGCGTTGGCGCGGCCGGTGCGGACAGAGGAGAAGTTGTCGTGCAGCGAGGACAGGGCCTTCTCCATGCGCTCCTCGGCCTGCATCAGAATCTCGTCAACCATAGCGGTTCCTTTCCCTGGGCGCCTCCGGCGCGTCTCACGTCGGCCTCGCGGCCGGCTGGTAGTCCTGCGTTGCCGCCGCCTGCATGGGACGGCTGGCGGCGCCTCCTCGGGCGCGCGGCTCTATTCTACCGTGGTTCCCACGACTTCACCCTTGAGCGCCCGCGAAATGTTACCGGGCTTGGTCAGGTCAAACACGATCATGGGGACATCGTTGTCCATGCACAGCGAGGTGGCCGTGGCATCCATGACGTTGAGGCCGCGGTTGAGCACCTCCAGGTAGGTGATGCGGTCGAAGCGCTTCGCGTCGGGGTTGGTCTTGGGGTCGGAGTCGTAGACGCCATCGACCTTGGTGGCCTTCATCAGGCAGTCCACGTCCAGCTCGCAGGCGCGCAGCGCGGCCGTGGTGTCGGTGGTGAAGTAGGGGTTGCCGGTGCCGGCGGCCAGGATGACCACGCGCCCCTTCTCCAGGTGGCGGATAGCGCGGCGGCGGATGTAGGGCTCCGAGACCTCCTGCATGTTGATGGCGCTCTGCACGCGGGAGATGACGCCGTGACGCTCGAAGGAGTCCTGCAGCGCCAACGCGTTCATGACCGTGGCGAGCATGCCGATGTAGTCGGCCTGGGCGCGATCCATGCCCTCGGCCGAGCCGGCCAGCCCGCGGAAGATGTTGCCGCCACCCACGACGACCGCCAGCTGCACGCCGTCACGCACGATCTCGGCAATCTGCTCCGCCAGGTCGTCGACCACCTTGGGGTCGATGCCGTAGCCCAAATCGCCCGCCAGCGCCTCGCCCGAGAGCTTCAGCAGCACCCGGTCGTACTTGTATCCGTCGGCCATGAATCCATCCCTTCGTCAAGAAGCGTAAACCCTAACCTGCAATTGTAACGGAAAGCGCCCCCGAGCCAACCACCAGCACGAGGAAACCGCGGAAAGGGATGGGGGACGACGAATGCTATCCGCGAACCAAGGCGCTATACATCAATATCGTCATACGGACACATAAGCGCCCAAGGCCCAGAGAGCCCAAAACCGAGGAAGTCCAATCCTCTACCAGAAAGAAGGGAGCCGTATGAAATGTCCACATCGGAGAACTGACCCCACGTCTAAAGTAGTGACCGCCATGCGAAATACGCGCAGGATCCAGCGATTGGCGCTCGCAGCAACCGCATTAGCGGCCATAGGGGGATTTCTCATTGCCGCATATAACGCCACGAGCGCAGAAGGCGCCGGCCTCTCGCTTCTCTTCTCCTCCGTCTTTACTGGCTTTATGCTCCTGGTTTTCGCGTCCGCACTACCGCCAAGCGCTGCGAAGTACATCTGCGCACGGTTCCGAGATCGGGAGCCGCTTTACAAGGCCGCCACTACAATCTTTTTTGGCCTAACCGTATCGATCCTTATGTCTTATTGGGCGACCCAAATCACGCAACGTCAAATGGAAATCGCAGATCGTGAAACCGCTCCTCAGCTGACCATATCGTCATTTGAGAACGAGGACGCCAAATACTACGAGATCAGCAACGCAAAGGGGATGGCCGCCTATGTCACTCTTCAAGTGGAAGAGAGGTATCGATTTCAAAGTGGTGGCGAAACATACGAAATCGGTCTGACTTTTCCCGTGGAGCTCGTCGGCGAAACGTCAAACCTGAGCCCATCGAGCAAGGAAATACTTTTTAGGCAAGAATGCAGCAACTTCGACGAAAGCGGCGTCTACGACAACCTCAAGACGCACTTATCTTCGAGAGGGGCGGAACCGGATTATCTATCGCAAGTCAGTGAGATAACCGTCTCATTCTTCGACCACGATGGACAGCGGAGAGCCTTCGTCTTTTGTGAGAGGGACGGCAAAATGCTGCTGACCAGCACCGATACCTATCGCTATATACCCGAGAGAAACTTAACCGGCATCTTATGGCCCGGAGAAGACGCCGGAGCTGCGGCATGCCGCCTTGCCGACGAAGTAATGGAGGGACGCCTTTAGAAGGCAGGGGCTTCTTTGCCTAATCCCGCCGGAAGAGGTCGCGGGTGTAGACCTTGGCGGCTACGTCGGCCAGCTCGTCGTCCCAGCGGTTGGCGATGATGAGGTCGCAGCGCGACTTGAACTCGCCCAGGTCGCGGATGACCTCGGCGCCGAAGAAGTCGGGAGCGTCGAGCGTGGGCTCGTAGACCACCACCGGCACCCCGCGGGCGCGCACGCGGCGCATGATGCCCTGGATGGAGCTGGCGCGGAAGTTGTCCGAGCCGCTCTTCATGGTGAGGCGGTGCACGCCCACCACGGGCGCCTCGACGCCGGAGTAGACGAGCGACATTACGCGGTCGACCACCTGGTCGGCCACGAAGTCCTTGCGCGTGCGGTTGGCTTCGACGATGGCGCGGATAAGGCTCTGGGGCACGCGGTCGAAGTTGGCCAATAGTTGCTTGGTATCCTTGGGCAGGCAGTAGCCGCCGTAGCCGAAGGAGGGGTTGTTGTAGTGCGACCCGATGCGCGGCTCCAGGCACACCCCGCGGATGACCTCGGCGGCATCAAGCCCGCGCGTGGCCGCGTACGTGTCGAGCTCGTTGAAGAACGACACCCGCAGCGCCAGGTAGGTGTTGGCGAAGAGCTTCACGGCCTCGGCCTCGGTGGAGCCCATGATGAGGACGGGGATCCCTCGGCTACCATCGGCGTTCTCGCGATCGCGCTCGGCGGCGTCGGCGCCCTCCACGAGGAGCGTTGCGAAGTCGCGTGCGGCCCCTTCGAGCGCATCGGCGAAGGCCGAGGAGCGCGGCACGCCCACGATGACGCGCGAGGGATGCAGGTTGTCGTAGAGGGCACGCCCCTCGCGCAGGAACTCGGGGCTGAACAGGAAGCGTCCCTGAGGATAGCGCGCCGAGAGCTCCTCGGCGTAGCCCACGGGAACCGTCGACTTGACGATCATGACGGCGGAGGGGTTCACCTCGAGCACCAGCTCGACCACCTGCTCGACGTAGCGCGTGTCGAAGAAGTTGCGGTCGGGGTCGTAGTTAGTGGGCGTGGCGATGACGACCATCTCGGCGTCCCGATAGGCCGCCGCGCCGTCAAGCGTGGCCGCGAGCGAAAGTGGCCGCTCCCCCGCGGCTGCCTCGGCGAGCCAGGCCTCTATCTCCACGTCGGCGATGGGGCTCTCCCATCGCGCGAGCGCCTCCACCTTGGAAGGCACCACATCCACCGCCACGACCTCGTTGCACTGCGCCAGAAGCACGGCCAACGAAAGCCCGACGTACCCAGTACCTGCTACTGCGATTTTCATACAAATCTCCTTTTACCTGACCCCACCCGGGAATAGAAACGCTGCGTCAGACGCGACGACACCAATCCCCCTTCGCCAACAGCCAAAGAGGAGATACGGACGACCTGATTTGCTTGCAACCCCACAAAATGAGTGGCTCAGCAAGGCCTTCTTGAATATCCGAAACTAACTGGGATCAAACGCCTAAAGCGGACTGCGTCTTTGAATTAACCGAGCCGGAACCCCTCCCACAACGGAATAAGGAGGAACATCGCGCGTAACAACAGCCCCCGCACCAACAATGGAGCCGGTTCCTATCTTTACGCCAGCCATTATTTGAGCACCAAAACCGACCCAAACGTCATCTTCTAAAATGATGTCCTTGTGATCGTGCCCTTGGCTTATCATAGGTATGGTCACATCGTCATGCCTATGCATATCAGTTCGAAAATGCGTGTTATAGGAAATCATGCAGTTTCGCCCGATCACGATACGCGCATTGCTGGAGGCGCAAAGCATCCCCCCCCCGTTGACGTATGACCCCTCTCCTAGGAAAATATTTTGAGGATAACGCATGGTCAAATACCCCATCACGCGACCAGCGCTCCCATTTTTTCTTATAAGATTAGTCAAATACCGCCCTGCGTACTCGCTTTTCTTTCGTTCCCACCAACAGATGACATGACCGAGCAATGCGATTCTCCTCAGTAGACTAGCATGTGCCTCTATTGAGCCCCAGGTACCTTATTTGACCACTCGCCAGGTATCCAATCCCAACAAGCGCAAGGATGATAAGGGCCTTTTCCATTAATCTCAAAAAAGCAACTTCCGACAGAAAGGACGACGAGAGAACGCAAACCAGAGCCGATAGTACGGCTATCACTATTTCCGGAATAAACCCAAGAAACACAGATGCCGGCTTCCCCAACGACTTAGAGACAAGAAAATAGAACATCGGAATAAGCTGAACACAAAACGAAGCACTCATAAAAAGAGCGATAACCGTCAAGCTATTCGCCGCAAGCCCAATCGCCAAAGCAGCAAGGGAGAGAAGCGTGTTTACGAGGCCGCATTTAAACATCAGGTCAGTTTTCCCCAGGCTTTGAAAAAAAGCTCCTGAGGGGTTGCCCACCATTTGCGCATAAATACCCCACGAAAGCATTTGAAGTATCTCTGCCGACTCAGCCCATTGCGCTCCGTACACTATTGCAACTATCTCCGACGATCCACAGAAAAAGATGGCAGTCAGAGGTGCGGCTATAAGAGAAAGAGCTTTTGTGACTCTAAGCCAGCCGGAAAACATCCGGTCGCAATCATCTCGGCGCTCAACCATATAAGGCTGAATTACCGAGCCGAGAACACTAGAAATGGCAGTCATGGGAAGTGTCGTCAGTTTATAAGCATTGCTGTAAAATCCTGCCGAGACGGGACCCATCAACCGTCCGATCATCATATTGTCTGCATTCCGCGAAAAAAAGTTCACCATGCCAAATCCAAATTGATAAAAAGAGTAAGAGAATATCTTCTTCAGGGGCGAGAGGAAATGACAATTAATACATCCGATTGGCCGCGAAAGCACATTCCACAAAAACACGATGAACGCCGACAGTACCGACTGGAAAGCCAGAGCATAGCAGCCAGCACCAAGAAAAGCCGCAACAATGGCCGCAATTCCTGAGATCATTGTGGCAACCACAAGACGAATGCCGATGCTGGCAAATCGCCGCTCCTTTAACATGAGCCCATTCGGGACCATATTCAGCGTCGCAAACAACAGGACGAGAGACAGCGCACAACAAACAGGCGTGAGAAGCGGATTTCCGTATATCGCCCCTATACCGAAAGAGCACAGACAGAATAGACCTGATATGGCAACAGACACTAGGATAGAAAAGAAGAATAGGGCGCCGTAATCCTTCTCAGACAGTTCTCCGAACTGGACTATCGCCGTACTTATCCCCATATCTGAAAACATGGAGAAAAAAGCAACGAACACGGTCGCTATTGCAATGACGCCGTAAGCATCGGGAGTCAAAAGCCTTGCTAAGATCGCCGTTATGACAAGCTGCATACCAATACTTGCATACTTCGATGCAAACTGAATGGCAGCTGCCAACCGAATACTCACCGCTTTGTCAGTTCTGACCCGCAAGCTTACTCGTCTCTGCCAGAAACCATCTTGTTCTTCACCATGTTTTTGATCCAAGGGTGAGCTTCAAAAAACGGCTCAACAAAGCCTAAATATCGCTTTAATCTATCTTTTTTATAAAAAACTTTGACCTCATCGACAATCTTGCGATCTATCTCTCGCTTTCGAACTTTTAAGAAAATGCCATTTAAGGCAGCCTCTCTTTGTCTCCAATCGAAACATGAGAGCGCCTTTTTGCGAGCATTTTCCGATTGAATCTTAACTTGCTCAGGATTGTCCAAGTAAAAACGCATCTTTGAAGCCAGATCTTCTACATCGCAAAGCGACATCGGCCAATAATACGCGTCGCCTCTAGCATAGTTCCTTTCGACCCTCACCAGTCTTCCAACCTCATCATCGATTATCTCGTTCATAGGTGGATAGTCTGTTGAGATGACAGGCATCCCGCATGCAAGCGCTTCGTACATAGTAAGACCAAGTCCATCAAGACGAGTCGGATACACGTAGATATCACCAAGGTGATAGAGGCCGGGAGCTGCAACTGTCTCGCATATCACCTCAACTCCCTTTCCAGCGAGCTCTTCGAGACTCAGATCCGAAGCCCAATCGATTGGCTTCTGCGAATGAATTACCAAACGAGCGCTTCTACCCATGTCCTTGTCGACAAAAGCCCGTATAAGTAGCTCCGTTCCCTTCCGCGTAGACATCCCTGCAGAATGAAAGAAGGTTGGTGGACGGTCATCATCTTTTGAGTTTGGCTTAAATACGTGCGTATCTGTTCCCCAAGGCAAGAAAATAGCTTGCTGGTGGAATGACATCGCCTGTAGATGGCGACGCGTGTTGCATATTACGAAGTCAAACAGGGAGAACCATGGCAACGTTTGCTCGGTATAGTAATCAATATAGGAGCCTATTATAATCTCGGGATGGTTTTCAATCAAAAAGAGGATTATCCGCCAATCTTGCTGCTCATTAAAGAAGATCAGATCGATTGAGTTTTCTTCGATCCATCTTTCAAATTCTTTTTCATTTACGAAAAAACCTCGGCTGCGCTTTGACCAGGTGACATTTTCAGCATCCCAATTGGGGTCCCCTATGGCCTGTTTCTCGCCGCCTCTCGCATAAATGAAGACCTCATTCTGGGCCTGAAGCAGCTCCATGTATGAGCGACTAACATAAGATGCTCCCCGCTCAAACCAGGTTGTAACTATACCGATTCTCATTCTTTAATCCGTTCATCGAGACAAACGACACTGGAATGCGCTTTTTTTCTTTGACCACACGTCATACAGGCGCCCATACTTATCAATACCCAGAAAATGTAGTAGCCTTGATTTGCCTCCATCATCGAGGCCAGTATCGAAAGTGCAAAAAAGAAGGGGAAGATCCTTTCCTCCGGAAAGGATCTTTTATAGGCCTTCAAGATAGACAGGATGGTTGCCACGAGTAAAAATACAGGCAAAATTCCTAGTCGCACGGCAATGTCGAGAAATGTGTTGTGGGCCGAATACACAATGTTGTCGGGATTTGGCCAAGGGTTGAACTCAACATAAACACCTGTCCCCAGAGGGGCCTGGCCTATCATCTGAATTGCCATATCCCAGATGGCACGTCGACCAGAAAAAGTTGCGTTTTTCCCTAAAAGAGAGGTGAGCGCACTGAGGTCAAACCCGACTCCCCATCCCAAAACTACGAGAAAAAAGAACCCTGCCGTACTGAGCAAGAGCACCCACAAGGCAATTACCTGGCCGACCCTCCTCCGAGAAACGCACGCAAAGGCGAGAATGAAGGCAACGGCTACGACACTGGTTGACGATGGGAGGTAAAGCGACATAAAGCAAATCAAAACCAAAATACCGAGCAGCCTTTTTCTCGTAAGAGCGTCGGATCGTCGCATCTTCTCGAAACAAAAAAAGGCAAAGCAGATGAGATACAGCGGCAGCTTGTTTTTTCCGCCCAAAAACCACACCCGACCATCGCCTGTCATTCCGCATATCAAACCCTCAGGAAACAAAACACGTGTAGCAAAATCAACAACAAGGTACAAGCCGAGAACAACGCGATAGAAGGAAAAGAGGAAGCGACGGTCTGCTTTATATATCAATATGTTGAGCGCCGCGAATCCTATGAAGGAAAAGCAAGACAGACCGTATGTTAAGTAAAAATCTCCTAGAACCAAACTCGTAATGACACAAAAGATTTCAACGCCGGCAGCGAGTCCCAGCTGGAGACTAGGGATCCTGCTTTCCAAAAAAAGAAGCACCGCGAAAAAGGAGATAACATACCTTGCAGCGGCACACATCTCATGAAAGAACGGCACTAGCTCAAAATAATCAAACGAAAGAGGCACGAAAAAAGGCATGAGGCATATAACCGCCCCTATTCTTTCGCATACAGAATGGCCGCTGATCAAAGATTGCTTTTCCTCTGCACGCAAAGAAAAGCTCCCCGATCTCCTCGCCATATCAGCAGGAAAGAACGGAATCGTAAAACTCCTCAAAAGCAGCAGCCTGAACTTCAGAAGAATAAAGGGGGAGACTTCGTTCTATCGATGCTTGATACTCGTCAAAGCATGTTCTTCTAGAAAACCGCACCATTGCATCCCGCAAAATAGAATCATCTCCATCTGCGACAAGAAGACCCCCTCCTATATCACGCATGACCTCGCCCAAACCACCTCTTGCAGTTGCTATGACGGGCAGGCCTGCAGAATTTGCCTCTACTACAACTCTTCCAAATGGCTCATCCCATTCGGAGGGAACGACGACAGCATCTGAATTATGCATAGCTAAACGCAGGTCTTCGTTTTTGAGATGACCCTTGTATTCAATTCTTGAATCCTTGATGCATGCCTCTTGCACATCAACGGCCAAGGGGCCGTCACCACAAACTGTCAGCCTAAGATTATCTCCATCTAATGAAGAAAAAACCCGGAGCAGTCGGTCAATTCCCTTCACGGGAATCAGACGTCCCATATAAAGAAAAGAAAAGACATCGGGATCCCTCAGAGTCGAAAACCTTTGCCGAGGTTCGTCGCAACTAGCAGAAACGGCGTTGACGATACGCCTCCTTTGTGCGTTAGGAAAAAATCCTTTGTCCACCATCGCCTGGAGAGTAAAGCTCGATGGCGCTGTTACTCCGTCAACAATTTCACTCAGTTTTCTGCACTTTCGCCAATACCAGCCATGAAAAAGCCCGTAGGCTGAAACTGGATTTACTTCTTCAAGCAAACCACGGGGTGACCATAGGCCGTAATCTCTAAGGGTATGGACTATCCTAGCGCCGCTTCTTCTTGCCACCTTCCATATTCTCAACGAGTGGTTGTTGGTCGTATTTGTATGCAATATATCAGGAGAGACTTTCCTTATAACCTCACTCAGGTAGGAGTCGGCCGCCGGATTGTCGATACAAAGACATTTCGCAAGAATTTTCGATGGAAGAGAATCGCCTTCGCAAAAAGCAGGAGGCTTTCTTATCACCGTCACGCCGTTGATAACTTCATACGGCTCCTCCTGATCACAAGACCTTGTGCACAAGACGGACACCTGGTGCCCTCGGGAAGCCAACGTCTCCGAAAGAAGCTTCACGCTTTGCTCGGCGCCGCCGCGCATATCTGGATAGTACCAGTCGTTGGAAAGAAGTATTCTCATCACTTGCTTTTGCTTCGTTGCTCCGCCAGTTTCGCACCATTCAAATACGACTGTTCTACAGCAGCAAAGGAGGACTCTGCGTCAAACCCCGCCTGATCAATTGCTTCAAATGCCGCGTGGCGTCCATCACTACCCTTCGCTATCAGGCGAAGCGCATACGAGGCCCAATCCTCGTCGCTAACCGACAAAGGGATCCTGACCAGCGGCGAGCCACCTATACACACCTCTTCGGTTATCGCATCGCTGGCCAGCACGGGCAATCCTGACGCCTGTGCCTCTACAAGGTTAAGGGGCAAGCCCTCGAAAAGCGAAGGAGCCAGCAAGACATCCATTGCATCGTAGTATTTCTCAACTTCATTAGTGTAGCCCAGACATACGACTTCTCTTTCTAGCCCGGCGCATTCGCTCATATACCTAAGCAGATCCATCTGCTCGCCATCTCCTAAGACAAGAAAGCGAGCGCAGGGATTCTTGAAATGAGCCGCCCTAAAGACATCGAAGGCCTTCTTTATGTTTTTGGCAGGGATGAGACTTGCTGCAAACCCCATGATGCATTCTCTTTGCGAAAAACCCAGCAAAGCTCGCGTTTCGTTACGCCGACTTTCGTCGAAGCGGTACTTTTTTGTATCAATGCCATTTCTCACTACCTGGAACGTGTCTCCCGGAAAAAGATGCGCCCCGGCCTCTTGAGAGCATGCCCAAAAATCAGTCGCATCATGACGATAGCTCAGCCTGAGTAAGCGAGTCGCCACATCCTTCGCCAATCGAAAATCTGACCCAAAATTTGAATTGTGGCTATGGATTATTCTTCTTGGAATTCCCGCCTTTCGCGCTGCGTGCGCATAGAGAAAACCGAGTCCGTTGTTTGTGTGGATATGGACGATATCGTAGCTATCTGCAGAAAAAAAGTCTGTGAGTTCTTTTCTTACTCTCTTCCATTCCAGATACCGCGAGCCATTTAGCAAAGGACCCGCTTGCTCGCATCCCAAGTCGATATTTATGGCAGAGTCAACCGATACTACCGAAGACTCAATCTCATGAGACGAGCAATATGTTACTAGGGATTCGACAAATTTCTCTACTCCGCCGCGACTCCATTTTTTTACAATGTGTAATACCTTCGTCATTTCAAACCTATTGAACAATTCTTGCCGGAACGCCAACCGCAGTTGCATCGTCTGGAACGTCCTTGAGGACGACCGCATTTGCCCCCACCTTCGCCCCATCGCCAACGTAAACGGGGCCTAACACCTTGACGCCAGCGCCAATGAAGACGTTCTTGCCAAGACGGGGAGCAGCCAATGGGTCTTCTGTAACGCCAAGCGTTACTTGC
>NZ_QWKK01000307.1 GCF_009911695.1 Enterorhabdus sp. P55
CTCAGGTTTCAAGATTGCAATGCGCGATCTTTCAATTCGAGGCGCAGGAAATTTACTGGGAGCAGAACAATCTGGCTTCATTGATTCGGTTGGTTTTGAACTTTACTCGCAATTGCTTGAAGAAGCAGTCCATAAACGCATGGGTGGCGAGAAAGTTAAGACGAAGACCAATGCGGAAATTATGCTTGGTTTAGATGCTTTTATTCCAAGTTATTATATTGGTGATGAAAGACAAAAAATTGAGATTTATAAACGCATTCGCCAAGTGGATACTCGAAAAAACTATGAAGAATTACAAGATGAGATGATGGACCGTTTTGGAGAATATCCAGACGAGGTTGCTTACTTGTTAGAAATTGGTTTATTGAAAACATTTGCGGATAATGCTCTCGTTGAAAAAATCGAAAAAAATAAATTTGAAGTCGTACTTACAATGGCGAAGTCAGCCAATACCATGTATGATCCCCAAGAGTATTTTGAAGCCTTGTCTGAAACCACCTTAAAAGCAAGTGTTGGTGAAAAGCTAGGAAAAATGACTTTTCGTTTTAAA
>NZ_QWKK01000308.1 GCF_009911695.1 Enterorhabdus sp. P55
ACACAACCCTGACCCCATCGAGCCACCAGCCAAAAATACACAGAAACGCCCCAAAATTTAAATTATTTAGAAAAAATTCTTACTTCTCAGAGTCCCAATTACCCAAATCTGTGGGTTTTATCCTCAAATCTCCCTGCAGAAAAGCTCCTGGCCGCTGAGATTTCCCTTTCTTGGCTCAAATCTTTAAATCCTGAGGGTCCATTTTTTCTCATTTTCTCATCGTAATTATCTTAATATGCTTTTTTTTTTTTAATTGCTCCTCCACTTTGTCGCCTGTTGCTGCCACACCTGAGGGGGGAAACACACTCGAACACCCCCCCGACCCCCACAAAAGAAAACAGCACTTTTCCCTTTTTCCACCTTTTTATCCTCCTTTCCCCACCTGCTCCGCCATCCCCCCCAGCACAACATTTTGGGGTAAGAAAACAAGGATTTGGCACTTACTCTGCGGTGCACCACCGGTACCTACAACACTGTACAGCCGGAGCGTGATGACGTTGGATTTGGGGTTGCGTTCTTATTTTTCCACATTTTTTGCTATTTTTTTTT
>NZ_QWKK01000309.1 GCF_009911695.1 Enterorhabdus sp. P55
CTGGAAGCTCCCTCGTGCGCTCTCCTGTTCCGACCCTGCCGCTTACCGGATACCTGTCCGCCTTTCTCCCTTCGGGAAGCGTGGCGCTTTCTCATAGCTCACGCTGTAGGTATCTCAGTTCGGTGTAGGTCGTTCGCTCCAAGCTGGGCTGTGTGCACGAACCCCCCGTTCAGCCCGACCGCTGCGCCTTATCCGGTAACTATCGTCTTGAGTCCAACCCGGTAAGACACGACTTATCGCCACTGGCAGCAGCCACTGGTAACAGGATTAGCAGAGCGAGGTATGTAGGCGGTGCTACAGAGTTCTTGAAGTGGTGGCCTAACTACGGCTACACTAGAAGGACAGTATTTGGTATCTGCGCTCTGCTGAAGCCAGTTACCTTCGGAAAAAGAGTTGGTAGCTCTTGATCCGGCAAACAAACCACCGCTGGTAGCGGTGGTTTTTTTGTTTGCAAGCAGCAGATTACGCGCAGAAAAAAAAGATCTCAAGAAGATCCTTTGATCTTTTCTACGGGGTCTGACGCTCAGTGGAACGAAAACTCACGTTAA
>NZ_QWKK01000310.1 GCF_009911695.1 Enterorhabdus sp. P55
CTTTCATGGTTTTTAATCCAATTTCATGAACTTGTTCAGGTGTTAAATTATCTTCTGGCGAAAAAGATTGGACAAAATGAAAACCAAATCGTTCATTTTCTTTCGGTTGATTTCCAGCTAAAATTGCCATTTCTCTTGTTAGTAACATTTCATCATAGGCATTGTTTGGAACGTTTATATTTTGCCCTGATACTAATTCTCCACCTTTTGTTTTTTCTGGATTGACAATATAATTCAGCGCTCGTGAGAGTTGCCCTTTACTATGAATTACTCCACTTGTATCTCTAGGCATATAAATTACGGTCATGGCATTATCCCTCCGCTATTTTTTTTAGCATGCTTTTTAATTTTTTATCTAAACTTTGAATTTCATTTTGATACTCATTGAGTAATTCTCTGGTTTGATTTTGTTCGGATTCATTTAAGTGTTTGGCAATTTGATTGAGATTATTTCCAATCCGATTGACTTCTAAATTTGCCTGCGCAATGGTAGACATAATTTCTTTAAGAGAAGAAAAATCCACCGTGTAAATTTTTTTATCTA
>NZ_QWKK01000311.1 GCF_009911695.1 Enterorhabdus sp. P55
CAAATTGCGACGGAAAAGACGGCCGCATCATGCCGGGGGAGGCTTTGCGCTGGTTGCTCGATGCGCGGCATAGCACAAACGAAAATGACATAGGAGAACGTCAGGGCCGTGCGTTGCAACGCACGGCCCTGACGTTCTCCTATGGAACTGCGCAAGGGATTGAGCGTCTTGTGATCTCCTGCAGGATAATGGGGGTTAGCTCGCCTCGGTGAGTACTTTCGCGGCCTTTTCTATCGCGGCGTCGCGCATGAACTCCGACTTCTTGACGCCCTTGGCCTTCGCGGCGCGGGCTATCATGTCAGCTCCGGACGCAGGGCATTTAAACGAGAGGTTCGCGTTCGGCGCGTCGGACAGCCTCGGGCGTCCGACGCGAAGCTCGATGAGGCTTCCTCTCCACGTCCCCTCTTCCCACTCGGACGCACGACGCTCGATCTCCTCGTCATCAAGGATGTATCCGTTTGCACGCTTATACTCGCTCACCGCCGCCTCCTAGATCGCTCTACCTCTTCCGCTATCCTGGACGAGACTGGCGTGTTTGCGT
>NZ_QWKK01000312.1 GCF_009911695.1 Enterorhabdus sp. P55
GAAAAGATTGTTCACAACCTACTCACAGCCAGAGATGCCTCAAAAGAGGCTCAGGTTATCCGTGAAGCCGGGCGTACAGGATCTATTCTTATTACAACCGCCCTTGCCGGACGTGGTACCGACATCAAACTCTTAGACGAGAATGCAAAACGCCTAGGCCTGTTTGTAATAGGGGTCGGTCGCGGACAAAGCAAACGTGTTGACGACCAGTTAAGGGGTCGTGCGGGTCGTCAAGGTGACATTGGGCAATCAATTTTCTTAGTTTCAAAAGAAGACGACCTCTATAATGTACTGGATAACCCTCAATTGACACGTTCAGGAGAGATTAAGTGGTCGCTTTATACACCAGATTATGTTCAAAAAATGATTGAGGCTAAAGACTACGATAGTCGTAAAAATACATTAGAGTATGATGATGTACTGCGTGAGCAACGCGAGGTCATTTATCATTTACGAAATAGTATCTTAGAAAATAAAGACCTACAGGATGTAGCCTCAACCGCACGCAAGTTTGCCAAAAGAGCACATGCTGATGCAAAA
>NZ_QWKK01000313.1 GCF_009911695.1 Enterorhabdus sp. P55
CTTGAAGGCAAATTGACAAATGTCCGCGCAAGCGGCGGGTTGACAATCATGGTGACGAAACACCACATCGATGGTACCTCGCCTAAAGCGCTTGAAATTGCCCTTGAAGCGTCAGAACGGCTTGCGCCTGAGCTTGCTTACTGCACAGACCGCAATTCCAGCTGGAAACGCTCACCCGCTCTTGAGTGGGCGATTGCCCAAGAAGTGGCTGCCTTTGAGGAAAGCCTTGTGGTGCCTGTCGTTGAAGACTAATTTGCCAACTTAGAGCCGGGGCTACGCCCCGATGGTTCGGCCAGCTTCGCTGCCCTTACCATCTCCAGTAGTTGGCTTAACCCGACTTCGTATTACTCTGTTTTTATTAGAAAGGCTTTTATGCTTTCAGAACGTCACAAATCCGCCATACGCACTGCGGTAGCTTTAGATATGGCACGCGCTACACCTGATCTTGAGCTTACAGGGCTCACGTCCATGGACGACATCATTGAATGCTACGAGGCCGGCAAGACTTGCCTCTACACTGACGACCACGTCGCAAC
>NZ_QWKK01000314.1 GCF_009911695.1 Enterorhabdus sp. P55
TTTCCCACAGTTCGCACTTTTCTAATATGACTCTAGAAAAATTAGCGTAACTAAGATTTGTCTTGGTTATATAAGCACTACAAAACCATGACCTTGTAGTTATCATATTCATAAAATTAGCCCCTCGAAAATCAGCTCCTTGAGCTAAACACTCACTAATTTCAAGACCTAAGGCGCTAATGTTTTTAAAATTACTCATTGATAAATCGCAGCTTTTAAAGCTAGCGTTTTTTAGTTTGGCTCTATTAAAATCACACCCTTCCAAGCTATTCCTGTCGTAAAAACTACAATCAACAAATTCAGTATCAGTTAAATCAACCCCTGAAAAATCACAATTTGAAAAGGCAATATTTTTAACTCTATTCCCCGTAAATTGATCTCGTGAAAACTTTTCATTGATAAAGTGCTTTTCCATACATGCTACACCTGGTTATTTATACAGTGCAATCATTGTACATTAATTTGAACAACCTTAAACTCTAGCTAAAATTGATTCATACAATCCCTTTTATGTTAAACGGGCGAGTTAGTTAGC
>NZ_QWKK01000315.1 GCF_009911695.1 Enterorhabdus sp. P55
AAAAGTAAATTGTGTACACAATTTACCCCTCTAATGTTACAGTTGTGTTACAAATTATGTGCTTAAATTCACAAAGCATTCTAATACTTTTAAACCTCAAAGTAAAATAAGAGCTTACACATTTTGGACACGTTGTCCAATTACGCCGTTTTATGCATAAAAATTTGCAAAAAACTTACCAAAAAAGTCGTCAAAAAAAAGAGCTACCTTTTCAGGTAGCCTTTTACATTCAATAAATAAAGGCTCGCGCCATTTCTATTCGGAGTAGCGCCACTGCGACTCTGCTAGCCTTTTGTGCCGCCTTCAAAGACTTCAATGTAGCGTAAAATAGGTGCAGAATACCAGTAATTAACAAACTGCTCACTGGCACTTTCAAGCTCGCTTCTGTCTTTTTCAGGATTACCCATCCACATGCTGTCAACTTGTTGGTCTAAGAAGTCCATTTTTGTTGACTCCATATCAAACATAGAGTCATTGACCATGATACCTTCGGCACTACGGGCAAATTGCAACCGCCAAAAAGTGTCCTCAAC
>NZ_QWKK01000033.1 GCF_009911695.1 Enterorhabdus sp. P55
CCCCGCGCCCGCCGATCCGGAGCCGCCCGCGGCCGCCGACCCGGCCCCCGCGCCCGACGGCGCCCCCGAGGCCGACCCGCTGCCCGAGCCCTCCGGCTACGAGGCCGACCTGCCCAGCGGCCCCATCGCGCGCACCAATCCCGGCATCATGCCGCCCCTGGCGCTCTACAGCACGCGCGCCTTGGGGGAGCTGAGCTCGAAGCTCTTCGACCCCAACCTGACGGCCAAGGCCGGCGGCGGCCAGGAGCTGGGCGGCAATACCTACATGGTGAAGGACGCCGACACCCCGTCCATCACCATGGATGGCAACTTCTCGCTCACGTCCGGCGGCTACCTGGGCACCTCGAGCGACAACAAGAAAGAGCAGGAGGATTCCGCCGTTCAGCTGCTCCTGGACATCCCCTTCCTCTACTACGACAGCAACGGCGTCATGCAGGAGACCTATGACCACGCTACGTGGAATGACGCCCAGGGCAAGAACGGCAACGACGGGCAGCGCCTTACCGCGTCGCTGCCCTCGGACGTGTGGGACGAGTGGGAGATCTACGACATCAACGGCGGTGACGCCAAGGTCACCAAGGGGTATTATGATCGCAACTACCCGCAGGGCCTCACCGGCAAGTTCCGCTTCGTCTACACCGGCAGCGATGGCAACTACCGCATGGAGAGGGGCTTCAAGCGCCTCTCGCTCAACGTCAAGTTCCAAGGCGCGGTGCCGGAGAACACGGGCGGCTCCATCCTCTACGGCGCCCAGTACAACTCCTATACCGACTCCAAGGGCAACACCACCACGTCCTCAGTGCCCGTCTACATAGGCACGGGCTCCGACTCCACGTCGGGCACCATGCGCACCGCCACGTTCATCAAGACCAACCTGGACTGGGAGTACGACATGAAGTGCGTGGGCACTCCCATCCTCTGGGATCGCTACAACTACATGGTGTACGAGGCCACGGTCAAGAACGTGTCCGAGAGCACTGACAGCCTCATCGACTACCTGTCGTTCTTCTTCAACTTCCCCAACTACGTCCAGGATGGTCAGGGCATGATCACCAAGGACGTGTGCGCGTGGTCCTACGACCCGGACACCGGCGCCACCACCAAGCTGGAGGGCGCGAGCATCTCCGACGGGCACACGCTCATCGGCAAGCCGGGGCAGGGCGGCATCCTCATCTACGACGTCACCGACAAGGACGAGGAGTACGCCGAGCTCGACCTGGACACGTTCTCCAACGCCGAGGAGCTGGGGCTTCAGCCCCTGTACTACTCGACGGGCGGTCAGGACGGCATGATGTCGCTCATCGTCCACGAGAACCAGATGGGCGGGCCCCTGCGCGCGCCCGGCCCCGACGCGCCGGCCGACGAGGTGCACGACGAGAAGAAGCTCGTCATCGCCATGCCCTACACCACCAACTTCACGGCGGAGCTCGATCCCTCGGCGGAAGGCGGCAAGCGCTACCCGGCCGTGGAGATGAAGGCGTCGCCCACCGTGTGGTTCGGCGGCCGCGGCGAGAACAACGACTACGGCTGGACCAAGCAGACGGGCATCACCTCGGAGTTCAAGGCGGCCAAGTTGAACATGGAGGTGTCGAAGTACGTCATCGACCCTGCCACCAACCGCGCCACCATGACGGCGAGCGGCCCTCTGGGCTATCCGGTGAGCTACATTCTGGACGGCATGACCACCGCCGGCTCCAACGTGCCGCTGTACGGGCGCGACCTGCAGCTGGACGTGGACGAGTCCCAGCGCGTCGGCGCCGAGCTGCGCGACACGCTCCCCGACGGCTTCGAGCTCCAGTCGCTCGTGTTCACCGTCAACCAGTCAGGCGAGAGCGATCCGGCCGTCGGCCCCCAGCTGACCGACTGGTACTACGCCAACGCCGCCCAGATGGTGCAGGTGGAGGTGGCAGACGCCTCCGGCGCCACCTCGTGGGTGAACGTGGGCACGCCGCAGCAGACGGCCAGCACCCCCACGAGCGCCACCTATCGTCTGGGCATCAGCGACGCCGAGGCCGACAAGGTGCCGGGCACGGGCATCGCGGAGATCCTGGAGGCCCAGGGCATCGCCGCCATCCCGCAGAAGCAGTACGCCCCCGGCCAGCAGCCCTCGCGCACGTTCACCGGGCAGTTCCGCGTGCTGTTCAAGAGCCCGCTTCCCAAGAACGTCGCCGTCGCCAGCAGCGTGAAGGTGACGGGCACCATGCACAAGTCCAACCAGAACTACGTCAACGACGCCTCCATCCTCTACGGCCAGAAGCGCTGGCTGGCCGCGCCGAAGGAGGCCTACGAGAGCCTGCCTTTGACCTCCAACGACGCGAGCGCCACCTTCAAGCCCATCAGCACCTCGCCGAAGGTGGTCGCCGGCGCCTACAGCACCTACGGCGGCGATGTGACCGGCGGCGTGTACGAGAAGAAGACCAAGGAGGCGCTCGTGCGCGAGCCGGATGCCGGCTGGCGCTTCCATGTGTCCAACTCCGCCGTCTCCAAGATGGAGCCGGCCAAGCTGACCATAACGGGCCTCTGCTCGCAGGACACGCTCACGGGCAAGCGCGACGACTTCACCGCGAAGAAGGTGGTGCTGAGCAAGGACCTGCTGGCCAATGCCGAGATCAGCGAGGTTAAGATCACGTACTACCCGCGCGAGAACGTGGGCGGGTCGTGGCAGATAGGCGCCCTGCCCCAGACGGTGACGCTCACGGGCGACCAGGTGAAGGCCCTCGTGGACAACAACCCCACCATCACCGTGGACGGCGTGGCGCAGCCCAACCCCGACTACGAGCATGCCGTCATCCCCCTGAGCCGCTGGGCCAACGGCTACCTCTCGCAGGTCGAGGTGGTCATGGACTCCTTCGAGGGCAGCGCGCCCGGCGCGGGCGAGGACGCCTTCGTCGACATCAACGGCACGCCCACGCGCGTGCAGGACATCCCCGTGACGGCGGTGTTCGCCACCGACTACCACGTGCCGAACCCGGTCAACCAGTCCTACACCGACACGGCCACGCTGCGCAGCATGTACGTGCCCATCAAGCCGCGCATCACGCCGAGCTTCGGTTGGAACGACGGCACGGCCGACCATTGGGACAGCGCGAGCGCGCCGGAGAAGGTGCCCTACCGCTGGGGCGATGGCGACGGCGAGGAGGCGTGGTACTCCTACACGCTGGAGAACGACTCCGACTACCTCATGCGCGACTACAACCTGGACATGGTGGTGAACGACCTGGCCGAGACCGCCGATCCGGATAACGGCAACCAGACGGTCGTGCGCGGCTTCGTTCCCGAGGAGCTGCGGCTGGCCGGATTCCACCGCGGGGTGGTGGACGCCGCGACGGGCGAGGAGGGCTGGCTTCAGCAAGGCGAGGGCAGCGTGGAGTACATCGAGGTGTTCGGCCTCTCTGACACGCTCCAGTTCGATCCTGTCAAGGACGAGGGCCTCGTGCCCCTCAAGCGCTGGTCGATGGCGGAGCTGGAGCCCTATCTGGAAGATGCGGGCGACGGCACCTCCACCCTCAAGCTGCCCTTGGACGAGGGGCTGGACGGCCAGACGGTGAAGTCGGTGCGCATCCACTTCGGCGCCGTGCGCAAGCGCGCCCTGGCTTCCAGCGGCACGGCGGTGCGGGCCCTCATCTTGGGCCGCGCCGACACCCACGGCACCAACCTCGACGAGCGCGTGAGCACCGATTGCGCCGCCTACCCCACCACGGCCGAGTACGGAACGGGGTCGGAGGTGCGCCCCAAGGCCCACAAGGTCATGGTCATCAAGCCCTTCGCCGCCACCGTGGAGGCCTACGCCCACAAGCCGGTGGGGGTGCGTCCCAACGAGGCCAACGCCGTCGATCAGGCCGCGCCGCTTGAGGTGGCCAACTACTCCGAGGACGTGGGCTACCGCTTCGTGGTGGCCAACCGCCAGCAGGCGCGGTCGGACAAGACCATGGTCACCCTGGACATCGAGAGCCTGAGCGGCCTGCTGCCCGCGCCGGTGAGCCGCGTGATGGGCTACAAGACGCGCACGCTCACCTTCACCGAAGGGCTGTTCTCCCTGGGAACCGTGGCCCAGGTCGACGGCTCCGAGGCCTCGGCGCTCAAGGAGATGCGCTTCTTCTTCCGTCCGGCCTCCGGCACGGCGAACATGGGCACGGCGGTGGACGTGACGCTCACGGCGGCCGAGCTCAAGGCGCTGCTGGATGCGAGCGCCACCCCAGGCTCGTTCACCATCGACCTGGCCGCGGGCGCGTTCGCCGCCTTCAAGGACCGCTACCTGGAGCGCGTGGAGATCGAGTACGCCGGCATCGACCCCGTGGCTGCCGGCAAGGAGCTCACCGTCACCACCCACGGCACCGCCAACTGGTGGTACAAGCGCGTGAACGGGAAGGACTACGACAACCTGGACGCCCGCGCCCGCGTCATCCAGCAGGGCGCGCTGGACACCAAGGGCTCCTTCGACAAGGCGTCTGCCCTGCAGGTGTTCCGTCCCGCGCTGGAGCTGCACACCTTCGGCCAGTACGGCGAGTGGGACTACACCGACACGCATACCACGCCCGATGGCGCCAGCATGGACGGCAGCCGCACCCTCACCACGGTGCCCTACGACCGCGACTTCAAGCTGTTCACGCGCCTGTGGAACCAGCGTGGCTACTCCACCCTCGACGACGTGGACGTGAAGACCACGCTGCCGCTCAAGTGGGAGACGGGCATTGCCCAGGCCGACGGCTCCACGGTGAGCGCGTGGACGGGCTTCCACACCACCAAGATCACCGTGGCGCACCCCTTCCTCGAGTGCTTCGAGGACGAGGGCCTGGTGGGCACCGTGGTGCTCAAGGGCTACGTCGACGATGACGGGACGACCGCGCGCGAGGTCGTGCTGGAGCCGGCCGACGACTACGTGCCCGGTGCCGGCAAGCTGCCCACGAAGTTCGTGGTGAAGAGCAGCACCGTGACGCCGGATGCGTCCGATCCTGACTACGCGCGCCTCTCCGAGCTGGCGGTGACCGATGACGGCCTGGTGATCGGCGAGGAGTTCCTGTACTTCTGGGGCATCGCCAACCTGGCGAGCGCCGAGCTGCACAGCTGGAAGAACATGGACTGGGAGCACAGCGCCGCCGGCAAGGAGGCGCAGACCTTCACCTTCGACGGCTACACCGACGCGAACTTCGCCACCACCGAGCGGATGACCACCACGGCCACCAACCACCTCAACGGCATCCGCGAGGCCCCGCTCGGCAGCGACTATGAGGTTCTGCGTCGCGACGGCTCCGACGTGTACGTGTCGAAGATGTACTTCGACACGGTAAGCCGCTCGGGCTTCTGGGACAACGGTACCGGCACCGCCGGCACCGACCGGTTCAACCAGGGTACCGATGGCTCGTGGGATTCCACCCATTGGAAGGCGGACGGCTACACCGCCGGCGGCGAGAGCAACGGCGCCCTCGATGCGGGCTATAAGGCCCAGGTGTCGCTGCTCGCCGACTTCCGCCAGGTGAACAGCGGGCCGGGCGCCCAGTCCTACGCTCCGGAGTGGTCGTGCCACACTGAGCAGGGCGGCGCCTCCTACGTGGGAGCCCTCACCTACAACTCGGGCGCGCTCATCCACCTGACCCAGACCATGCCGGCCGGTTACTTCGACGCCTACTACGTGAAGGTGCGCAGCGCCGCCGTGCCCTACCTCAGGGGCATCACCGTCACCTACAAGAACGGCGACAAGCTGTACGTGAGCGCGCAGGAGATCCGCGACGCCTGGGCGAGCGGCGAGGCGTTCTCCAAGCAGACGGACGTGGACGGCAAGAAGTACTTCCGCCTGAACCTGCTCAAGACCAACGCCGCCGGCCAGCCCGAGGCCAGCTTCGGCAGCTCGGCCGAGGCTGACCAGTACGCCCGCAAGGACGGCATCGCCGACTACCAGAGCGTGGGCGAGCCGGGCAACCCGGTGACGAGCATCACCTACGACGTGTCCATCAACCAGGGCCAGTTCGCCACTGCCGCCAACCTGTTCGCCGACGGCACCTTCGAGGCGAGCGGAGATGCCTGGCAGAGCGCCGGCCAGCCCGACTACGGCACCTGGTACGGCGTGAGCAACGGCGACTGGGCCGACTGGCTCAACAAGATGGCCTTCGAGACGACGGGCCGCACCTACGCCGTGACCGGCGGCGACGGCGTGAACGTGCAGTCGAGCGTGACCATGGAGGTGGGCGGCGACCTGTCGGGCAACGTGCGCCCGCAGCACAAGGCCGTCACGCGTTATAACGCCCCCAAGGGCCCCAACTCCTCCGACATCAAGAGCAACTGGTCCTACCAAGACTACATCTGCCATGACAGCCACTGGAGCCATCACCACATGGAAGGCCGCATGCGCCACCTGGTGACCAACCAGCACCTCATCGTCCACGAGGACGGCAACTACGTGCGCAAGGACACGGTGACCAACGCCGCCGGCGCTTACGGCAACCGCCTGGGCAACTACGGCTACGAGGACGCGCGCTTCGCGGACGACTACCACTACGCCATGTCGTTCTACCGCAAGAACATCCGCTGGTTCTACAACAGCACCGACTACCGCTCCGGCGACGACTGGTGCGACACCTACGCCTCGTTCGCCGACCGCGTCACGCTCCACGACACGCTGCCCAAGTGCATTCCCGACAGCGATCTGGAGTACTACGGCTACCTCTCCACCGGCTTCCACTTCCTCAAGGACTCGGGCGTGTGGAAGCACCTGTCCGACTACGAGAACGCCTCCATCACGCTGACCACCCGCCAGTGGGATGCGGCGGGCGACAGCTACGCCGAGGGCGCCGCGCGCACCATCGTGGTGCGCCGCGACGGCCAGTACGAGGTGACCTACGACGGCAGCGGCGCCATCACCGGCCAGACTAAGCTCAACGACCGGGGCCTCGACTATATGGTGGCCAACCCCGGCTCCACCGGCGACGGCTTCCTGAAGTTCGGGCGCCCCGACGAGCGCGAGGCGGCGGTCATCGCCAACGCCTACGGCACCTACACCACCAACCCGGATGGCACCGAGGACTATAACCGCACGGACGCCGAGCCGGCTACCGTGCCGCTCAAAGAAAACGAGTTCGTCACCTCCTACGTGATGGACCTGGGGCCCTACTACGGCAACGGCGACTCCACGTCCGAGATAGCGGGCAATCCCGTCGACCGCGACGCGGCGGACGCGGCCACCGACTTCTACCTGCTGGGCCGTCCCTACATCTACAAGGGTGAGAAGAACCCGCTCACCGGTAGCGTGAGCGACAAGGCCGACGCCACCAACTCGTTCAACGCGCGCTACTACCGCTACGCCGACCCGCTCAAGCCCCTGGCCTCGGGCGGCTGGAAGGCCAACTCCAACGCCGGCGTGGAGCACCAGGAGTCCGACCAGGGCTACTACCTGGGCTACCTCATCCCGTTCAAGGACAACTACAGCCTCAACGCCAAGAACAACAACGCCGCGGACGTGTCGATGTACGACTACGCGCGCGACAACAAGACGCCCAACCTGGCTGAGTTCGAGGCGCGCTTCTGGAACTCGGAGGACGAGGACATGGGCCTCGCGTTGGATGCGCGTCCCGACGGCCCCAACCGCATCGCGCACATCAGCCACGCGCGGCTGACGAGCGAGCTGCACGACACCTTCCGCCTGCAGAAGGTGTACGTGCCCGCCGAGTTCGTGCCCGATCACACGGGTCACGACGTCACGTGGTTCCAGGCCAACAAGTTCACTCTGACCATCCGCAACACGGTGGGGACGACCACGCTCACCAAGGACGTCGTGCTCACCTGGAAGGATATGCGCGACGCCGGCATCCTCTCCGACGCGCCCCTGGCCTCGGGCGATCATGCGGGCGACTACGTGATTGACGTGGAGAAGTACCTGCGCGACCATGCCGACGAGCTGACGCTGTCCTATCAGGCAGTCGACGCCACCAACACCATTCCCGGCTTCAAGGGCGACGCGACGGTGGACCTCACCTACGCCAAGCCCGCAGTGGCCAAGGTGTCCTTTGAGTTCGACTCGCCCAACGCCGACCGCGCCAAGCCCGAGACCATGCTCGACTCGGGCGAGTACCTCTCGCCGCTGCGGGAGCGCAACCTGACCGCCTCGGCGGGCGCGACCTCCCAGCTGGTCGACCGCGACGGAAAGGCGCTGCCCGCGGGCACCCAGCCCCACTACACCTACGCCTTCGACGGCGTGTACGTGGATCGCACCGTCGGAAACTTCAAGGCCGCCACGGCCACCACGGCCACCGACCTGGAGGCGGGCCGCTGGGACTACACCTCAACGCCCACCTTCTGCAAGGACGGCAACGACTTCGATACCTGGAAGCTGCCGAACAAGCTGGTGGTGGACCAGGTGGCCACCAAGGACCCCAACTTCAAGGCCCTGGCCGACCAGTCGAAGAACACGGCGGCTCCTACGGCCAACTACCTGCTGTCGCACCGGCTGGCCATCATGGAGACCTCGCTCACCCGCGGCAAGACGGTGCAGACCGACGCGGGCGCCCAGACCGTGTTCGCCTACGACTTCGATGACCGCTCCATCACCACGCCGGTGAGCTACGACCCCGCCTCGGGCGAGGTGTCGGACATCCCCAACGGCGACGTGTACGCCGGTGACTACATCGAGTACCTGCTCTACGTGGGTACCGACGAGTGGCTGGACGAGGCCGCCAAGGAGCCCTCGCTGCCGCTCGAGCAGGTGGACGCCCGCTTCGACACGGCTCCCGGCCAGCGCGTGGTGGGCTGGGAGGTGGCCAAGGTACAGAAGGCCGACGGCACGTGGGTCAACGGCAACGCCACCGGCCTGGACGTGAAGGCCTTCCTCTCCGCCGACGACGGCTCGGCCCAGCGCCCTGCGCCCGAGAAGACCGACCTGTCCCTCGACGCCGGCGCCGAGGGCCTGAGCCAAAACCGCGACCTGCTGTTCCAAATTGGCGAGTACGATGCGGCCGACCCCGATGCCTCGGGCATCGCTCCGGGCAAGGGCCTGTGGCTGCGCGTCATCACCCAGGCGACTGACGAGCTCAACGACGATCCGGACTACCACGACGACGGCAACACGGCCTACGAGGACGACAACCCCAGCTACCAGAACCAGACGGTGGAGTCGAACTTCTACGCCGTGGCGCGCCCGAAGCACGGCTACACGCAGTACCGCGCCACGAGCCTGAACCACGGCAAGGGCGGTCTGGACTGGGAGAACAAGACCGGCTATGCGACGGATTCCACGAGCCCGGGCAGCGCGCTCGAGCCCATCCGCTACGCGTCGGTGAACGACATCGCCCTGCGCTACGACGGCAAGGGGCAGCTGGCGGCTCGCGACTACTCCAACATCCGCTTCCACTACCACAAAGACGATGTCATCAAGCTGGACGCCCAGTTCACCACGAACACGCCCTCCAACCCGGCCGTGCCGGCCGACGGCGACGGCAACCCGGCCCAGCTGACGGTGAGCGACATAGAGAACTACACGCGCCACACCAACGACCTGCAAGTGACCGTGCGCTTCACCGACGGCAACGTGGGCGGCGATCCCTCGGGCAAGGTGCTCTTCGAGCTGACCGAGACGCCCAAGATAGCCGCGTCCAACAAGACGGTGCTCACCGAGGGCGGCGCCGTAGTTGACCTGCGCTATCCGAAGGACATGCCGGCTAACGGCGTGGGCCCGGTGGAGGGGGAGGACGGCAGCCTCGTGCCCGGCCGTCCCGCCATCAAGGTGGAGTACTTCGACTCCGGCTATCCCGCGGCCACGGCCGATCCCGCCGCCTACGCCCTGCAGCCGGCGGCCCTCATGACCGGCACCGATCTGGCGCGTGCTGCCTCGGCGCCGGGCAAGTGGGTGAGCTACGCCGAGCTGGTGGCGCGCTACGGCACCGCCACGCCGGATGCGACCGACGAGGGGCACTCGGCCAACGGCAACCTCTTCCGCAAGGTCACCGGCGTGCGCTGGACCTACTACGACGTGCCGGCCACCAAGGACGGCGCGGCGCCCTACGAGCTGGAGGACGTGGCCCTGGTGGGCGTGGGCCGCTACGCGGACCTGCGCGCCCTCTCGGCCCAGCTGCCCAGCAGCGAGCAGGCCAACAGCTGGACTCCCACCGACGCCGCCGACCTGGCGCTGACCCACTACCATAACGAGTCCACCGTCCTCGACTTCTACGACGACCCGGTAGCCGGCGCGGCCCCCGCCCTGGCCGCCCCTGGCGCGGCGGTCGAGCACGGCCAGTGGCTCACCAAGCAGGACGAGGGCGCCACGCGCACCCTCAAGGTGTACCGCCGCACGCCGGTGATGCAGTTCCAGGGCCAGGTGTTCCAGACCGAGGCCATGGCCGAGGCGGCCTGGGACGTGAACGCCGCCCAGAAGCTCGGCTACGTGCCCGGCGAGCAGTTCTGGTACAAGAACTCGCTCAAGAACGTGCCCAAGGGGACCAACCCCGGCATTCGCGAGCTGGAGGGCGAGCTGTACAACCCCGTGCTCTACGAGCGCATCCCCTCCGACTACCTGAAGACGACGGACGGCGGCCAGATAGACGCCGCCTACCTGGAGCGCGTGCTGCAGGTGCGCTGGACCGACCGTGACGGCGACGACGTGTCCGCCGCCCGCCTGAAGGGCATGCGCCTGAAGGTGGAGGCGGTGGCCGAGGGCAGCGGCGAGGCGCTCGACTACGGCGGGGCCATGACCTACGCGCGCGCCGCGGCCACGCGAGGCCACGCAGGCTATCGCGCCTTCACCGACCTGAACCCCACGGCGGCGAACGCCAGCCGGCCGACCGAGTTCACGCTGCTCAAGATATCCTGGGTGGCCGATGGCGACGACGCTGGCAGCGAGGTCGACCCTGATGATGCGGCCAGCCGTCCGGTGGACGTGGCCACGCCGGGCAACTCCCGCATGGAGGTGGGCGACCTCATCGAGGTGTGGTTCCCCGTGCGCGCGGCCGTGGACGGCCTGCCCCAGGTGTACCTGGACCTGGGCGCGACGGGCGCCCTCACGGGCAATGCGGGCGTGGAGCCGGCGTATTTCCCGCGCATGGGCGAGTACTACTACTATCCCTACGCCTACGGCAACAGCGCCTCGGGCCGCATCAACCAGATGAACGGCACCATCTTCGACGGCACCCATGAGATGGGCAGCCCCGTGTACGTGAACACGGCCAGCAACCTCATGGACCTGGACTCCCTGCTGCTGGACTCGGCGTTCTCGGGCGACAAGGCCGAGCAGACCGACGTGTGGGAGATGTTCGACGGCTCGCTCACGTGGATTCCCGGCGTGGAGACCACCCACCAGCCCTACTACAACTGGTGGGACGTGAACAACTGGGGCGAGGAGGGCTCTCGCGGCATCTTCCTCGACGAGGACGTGCGCACCGCGCGCAACAAGCAGCGCGTGCGCTACACGCCGCGCCCCTACGCCGACACCGTGGGCGACGCCAAGGGGCTGCTGCCCTCCAGCACCCGCTACGAGGGCTGGTGGGACAGCGGCAGCGCCAACACGGGCGGTACGGCCCAGGCCAACGACAACGGCTCGTCGCTCACCAACCGCTACGTGCGCGACTACTACTCGTTTGTGACCAAGGCGCGCACCCAGGGCGACATGGACAGCCAGACCGAGCGGTGGGGGAGCACCGTGCCGCTCGTGTGGAGCGAGACCCGCGTGCATATGCAGAAGGCGTGGCTCGCCACGTCGAGTGACTTCATCACCGACCAGGACGGCGACGCCAAGGCCTCGCGCAAGTACCCGAGCGGCGTGGACAGCCGCTACCGGTGGCGCGTGGGCGACTACGACTACGCCGGCCAATGGCTGCGTGACCGCTCCGGCCTCATCAACGGCCACTACGTGACGGCCCTCGAGTACAACCAGGACTTCACGAGCCAGCTCATCGCCTACAACTACGGCGACCGCACGCTCGACGGCGTAGAGTTCACCTACGTCATGCCGCGCGGCGTGGAGCCCAAGTTCACGGGTAACGCGGCGGCCGACGGCATCGACATGGGCGACCTGGCGGCGCTCTCGGCCCTCTTGAACGATGAGGCCACGGCCAAGGCCTACGTGATGACGAACCGCGGCACGCCGCAGGATCAGCAGTACGACCCCCACGTGTCCGACAAGACGTGGGATCCCATCGACCAGGCCAAGGTGAAGATCGAGGTGCTCCAGTCGCCGGCGAGCGCCTACGCCGGCTACGACGCCCCGAGCGCCGCCCAGGACCCGGGCGTCTACCGCAGCGGCGCCACGCCCACGGTGGCCGACCTCTCGGCCGATACCGAGAAGTCCACCTACACGAGCGTGCCCTCGGACAGCGCCAACGCCCACAGCACCGCGTACCGCGACAGCTCCCAGCCCTGGGTCATCCGCGTGACGGTCGAGCACGACCTGGGCAAGTGGTACGGCCGGGCCATCGACGGCACGGACGCCAACGCGGCCGACCCGGACGAGTATGGCGACAACGGCTACCAGATAGCCGTCAACCTGGCCTCGCACGTGTTCGGCAGCAACGAGGACGGCGCCTGGTACGACCGTCTGCTCACGCGCCCGGTGGACGTGAAGCCCGCAGGCGACGACACGGCCGCCGGCCAGGAGCCGAGCAAGTCGAGCGCCTACTACCAGGTGATGGACGTCGACCACTTCGAGGGCGGCCATCATGAGGGCCAGAAGCACATGCAGGTCTACGGCATGGACTGGAAGGAGACCATCAACACGCGCTGGCTCCGCGAGCAGGACTACCAGCAGCTCTACGGCTCGCCCAACATGCCGTCCATCAACGGCTACACCATCCAGAACGCCACCGTGCGCACCGATGAGGGCAACGCCATGGGGTCGGTGGCACGCAACGACGGCTTCGACGGCTTCTGGAGCGAGGCCTACAAGGGCGGGGATGCGGCCGTGGGAGCCGATGCGGTGGTGTACGCCCAGACGGGCACCCGCGCCGTGCAGCGCAAGCCGCTCGTGCGCGTGTGGAACACCATCGGCGAGAACGGCGTGTCCGGCCCTTCCACCGACTACTACCTGGCGGCCGAGACCGACACGCGCCAGCTCAACATCCACGTGGAGAACCGCTACTGGTGGGATCAGTACGCCCGCTGCTCCTGGCGCAATTCGGTGGAGGAGCGGCGCACGGCCAACTACACCACCAACGGCGGCCAGAAGGGCGACCTCATCCTGCCCGTGGTGACCACGGTGCTGCCCGAGGGCATGGCTCCCGTGCACCGCGGCACGCGCAAGCCCTACGGCGAATGGCCCGGGGTGGAGCAGGAGATGGATCTGGCCGACTGGGACGCGGCCTACTCCTACAACGCCTACGCCGGCAACACTGCCGAGGTGACGGACAACGAGGACAATGCCTGGAAGGACGCCAACTTCCGCGCCACGGTCACCTACGAGCAGGTGAACCCCGAGACCTCCTATGACGATGACGAGCCGCAGTACCGCTTCGTGGTGCGCTTCACCGCGAAGGGCGACGACCTCGACCATGCCGAGGATGCCGAGCAGCGCATCCCCGCGCTGGGCATGGACACGTTCAAGTTCGACATCTCCCTGGTGGAGGAGCCGGAGTGGCCGGAGGAGCCCGATCACCTGGAGGCGGGGCGCGCCAACGAGAACATCCGCACCTACGTCACCTCCAAGATGACGGGGTACCAGTTCCTCACCGACAACGACATAGCCAACAACCCCTTCACCGTGGGCGCGCCGGCGCGCTACCGCGGCGAGACGGGCGTGGGGGAAAACGACGACTGTGGCGTGGTGGATCGCTACTTCGACAAGCGCCTGGACGCGCCGGTGGAGTCGTACCGATACCAATCCCAGAGCCAAGATAGCTGTTATCGTGGCACCCATAACGACACCACGCCGCGCATCTCCTGGTCCTACGAGCAGGACGCCCATCGCCCGGCGGACTACCAGGATTCTTCTTACCACAACACCTGGACTCGCTTCATGGAAACCGGCGCCCTGCCCCGTAACTACTACAACGACGGCACCCAGACGCGCGAGGGCGTGCAGAACAGCCCGCTCACGGGCTACTTCGGCAAGTACACCGAGACGGGCGGCACCTACGGCGCCGGCCTGAAGTCGGTGGCGCTGGCCGGCCCCGAGGGCGACAAGGGCCTCAACGCGTCGGACTACACCTTCCGCCGCCAGTATGCGCTCTCGTCGGCCACCACCCAGGGCCTCAACGGCAACGATGCGGCCGAGGTGACCGAGAAGTTCCAGGCCAAGACGGCTGACGCGCCGCGCACCCACACCGATGCGGGCGTCTACGCCACGCTCAAGCTGCGCTTCGTGTCGCCCACGTTCAGCTCGTCCTACGAGGCGGAGCTGGAGCCGGCCGACCGGCCGCGCGACGACGACCCGGCCACGTGGTCGGGGGCTTCGACGTCCACGGGCAAGGGCGCCCAGGGCACGAACGTGCTCAACAACGACGGCACGGTGAGCGCCGCCGGCGACCCGGACAAGCCCTTCGAGTACGCCGACACCCCCTGGTTCGCCGCCACCCTGCGCTGCGCCAACCCCGACGGCACCGCCAGCGTGGGCGGCCGCGGCGCGCTCAACCACGGCAAGCTCGTGTTCGCCCTGTACCTGCCCGACTTCGTGACCTTCTACGACCACGACAAGCTGGTGAACGCCGAGGACGACGCGACGGGCGCCTTCGAGCGCTACCTGGCCGACTACGAGGGGGACGACTACGCGTTCTACGTGGAGCGCACCTATAAGGACCGCCACAACGGCAACGCCGTCACCCACGAGAAGCTCACCCCCAAGCAGCTGGTGGCGCGCGGCTGGACGGTCAACGTGACCACCCAGCCCGCCTACGACGAGAACAACTTCACCGACCCTGACTACGGCAAGCCGGACGCCGACGACCCGACCGACGTGCCGGACGACCCCACGGTCAAGCCCAAGGCCCACGAGGGCGAGGTGGTGGTGTTCGAGCTGGCCCCGCCCGACGACGCCTCCGACGAGGAGTTCGACAAGTACGACAGCCTGCTGGCGGCCTACTGGGGCGGCGTGCACCCCGATGGCTACCTGGGCTACCAGGACGTGGTGACCCTCAAGGTGCGCACGCGCGTCGACAGCCTGGGCTCGGAGGAGTCTGCTACCGACGGCATGCTGGTGGACGGCCGCCCCGTGAGCTACAAGGAGCAGATGGACACCATCCGCTCGTGGGACGGCGAGAGCTGCCAGGCCTACTACACCACCGAGGAGCGCCAGCTCCAGTGGATGCAGGGCGACGACTGGGATCACACCTACGCGGCGGGCGACAAGGCGGGCACCACTGCCTCCAAGCCGGTGCGCCCCGACGACCCGCTGGCCGACTTCGGCGTGGACGACTTCGCCGCGCAGTCGCCGGTGCGCTTCTTCCTGAGCGGCACGAAGGCCCAGGATAGCCCTGCCTACGTCGACCAGGTGACGGGCGACGAGATGCCCGCCATCGACCTGGACTGCGACGGCGAGTACGACGACGTGTACGTGGGCGCCCAGGCGGGCTGGTTCCGCGTGCGCAAGCCCATGGCCAGCGTGCGCGCCGACACCGCGGTGCTGCGCCGCCAGATCACCGACCCCGACTTCACCACCGTCACCTTGGCCGACGACGGCCATGACGGCGGCAACAACCAGTTCTACCTGACCCAGGCCATCAACACCGGCGGCGCGGTGAACAGCTTCATCGTCGACTGGCAGGTGCCGTGGTGGTCCACGGGCGACTCCACCATCACCGACGCGCCGTTCCAGAGCAAGACGACGCCCATCGGCCGCATCGAGCCGAGCATCGCGCGTGTCAACACGGGCGTGTGGGAGGTTCCGGGCGCCGCGTACAAGTACGTGGACGCCGCCGGGGCCGAGGTGGACGCCAGCACGCCGGGCGCCCGGCGCGTGCCGGCCAACGAGGAGGCCGAGACCGAGAGCAAGCTGCGGGTGTTCGTGTACGTCCGCAAGGCTCCCAACGACCCCTCCGCCGCCCTGAACGGCTACGACGAGCAGAACGGCGCGGCCTATATCGACCATGAGAACTTCGCGCTGCCCGGCACCGATGCCGACCGCGACTACTTCTACGGCGAGGACGACGCCGACGACTTCAACACCGCCGACGGCAAGCGGGGCACCTGGCAGCTGGTGGGCAGCCGCGCGGGCTACGCCGTCTCCGACAAGCAGAACACCGCCATCCCCATCAACTCGGCTGGCAACGAGGACGTGCGCCAGGTGCGCTGGGTCATCAAGGCCGTGGGCGAGGACGGCGACGTGTCGAGCGACTACGAGTCGCACGTGACGCCGGTGCCCCACGGGTTCCGCCTGGCGGTGGACGCCATGCCCGACGACCTGTCCACCCCTGAGAAGGAAGCGGCCACCAAGGGCGCCCAGGAGGCCGACGACATCGACCCGAACCGCAACAACATCGGCTGGCAGTGGTACACCATGTCCAACGGCGACTACCTGCTCAACGCCGATGGCGAGAAGATGCTCAAGAACGGCACCGACATGCCGACCACCATCACCAGCAACGCGGCCGGCGTGCTGAGCCATACCCGCGTGAGCGAGGACCCCACCATCCAGCAGCGGCCCATCCCCCTGTACGAGAAGATGCGCAAGGGCACCCACCTGCTGGCCACCGGCGTGGATGACGGCATCTCCGTGCTGGCCGAGGGCGACGTGACCGGCGCTACCACCGCGTCCCACATCAACCACTTCGTGAGCGCCGTGCCGCGCTACGACGACACCAAGTTCGTGGAGGCCGAGCGCGACCGCGCCGGCTTCTACCGCGACCCGGAGTTCCCCTACATCAAGATCGACATGAGCCAGTCGTACTTCTCGGGCAACTACCGCACCGAGTACTCCTGGAGCACCGGCACCCCCGCCATCGACCCCGGCGGATCGCGCATGATGCGCTACTCCGTCCAGCTCACCAACTTGAGCGCCGAGCAGCTCGCCGCCCTGGGCGTGACGGGCGCGGCCAAGGTGGACTACTGCTCCAACCCGCAGATATCCATGCTGCTGCCCTTCATCGAGGGCTACGGCGCGGCCACGGCGCTCAGCGACGCGGACTTCCGCTACGTGCCCGCCTCGGAGGCGGCCAAGCCGACGCACCCGCTGAACATGGCCTACAAGAGCGTGGCCGTCACCCGCGACGAGCCCATCCTGGACAAGGACGGCAACCCCGTCTACATCTTGGATGGGGACGGGAACAAGATCCAGAAGACCGACGAGGACGGCAACCCGGTGTTTGACGAGGACGGCAACCCGGTGTGGCTCGTGGAGATGGACACCGTGGTGGTCACGCCTGCCCAGAACCTGAACGCCGTCAAGCCCATGTGGACCTACCGCGTGGTGGACGTGTCCGACGATCTGACCACCACCACGCCTGCCGACGCCTCTGGCGTGAACGACGTGCGCCTGTCTGACCCGCGCATCGGCGGCAGCCTGCTCATCGAGGACAAGGCCGGCTCGGCCACGGTGAAGACCCAGCGCAAGTTCATGAACTGGCGCTTCACCGGCGCGCCCTACGGCGACGGCACCCTGCGCAAGGGCAGTCTGGACATGGGCCAGGCCGTCATCGTGGACATCCTCATGCCCATCCGCTCGGACGCCAGCTCCGCGGTGAGCCGCGATCTGCTGATGGCGTCCAGCTACGCCTACAAGGACGGCAACTTCAACGGCTACGTGCCGGCCATCCAGACCATGGCCGACCGCATCGCGCTCGAGCGCGACTCGCGCGACGTGAACCTGGACGGCAAGACCGACCAGAAGATGGTGTGCATGCAGCTGGCCGCCCTCGGCTTCGTGTCGAGCGAGACCATCAGCCAGAAGAAGGAGTCCACCACCGACCTCAACTCCATGTTCAACGAGGCGGTCAACGGCCCGGCGGCCGCGCCTGAGGGGTCCAGCTACACCTACGAGATCTCCGCGCTCAACGTGGGCGCCGACGCCGAGAAGGCCAAGGGCTACATCCGCACCGCCTTCATGGACATCCTGCCCTACGAGGGCGACACCAAGGTCAAGCAGCTCATGGACGGCGAGCCGGTGGGCCGCAAGTCGCAGTGGAACGGCTGGCTGGACGACCTGGACTCCGTGAAGCTCGTGATGATGGATCCGCTGGACGAGGACAACCCCAACGGCCGCGTCATGGTGACCGAGGGCGCCGAGCGCGACCTCGAGGCAAAGCTGTGGGTGGGCCCCATCGCCACGCGCGGCGGCAAGCTGGTGCCGCTGCCCGAGTCGGGGATCACGCCGCCCTACGCCCAGTCCGGCGAGACCCAGGAAGACCAGTACATCATCGAGTGGATGGACGCCATCTCCCAGGATGACGCGGGCATGGCCTCCATCAACATGGTGAACCTCAACACCCTCAAGCAGTACGTGGAGGATCATCCCGACGAGGCCGAGAAGCTGAAGAAGGCCATCCGCTTCGTGTGGATGCGCGTGGTCAACGACAACTCCAACCTGCCGTGCCAAGGCTACATCCGCCTAAGCTACGACCTGCGCACCCCGCTCAACCTGCCCAAGTACAACGGCACCCTGACGGGCGACCGCGACTTCGACATGAACGAGGTGGACGGCCAGCCTGACGCCAACCCGGGCCTGGCCGCGCGCCTGGCCGAGGTGACGCAGTGGAACACCTACGCCCAGCGCCAGACCACCGGCGGCGCGTCGGGCAGCACCTCGCTCAAGGAAGAGGTCATGGCCGGCGTGTTCGTGGACGCCCCCGAGGGCCGCGGCTACATCGGCGACTACGTGTGGCTGGACACCGACTGGAACGGCCTGCAGGACGACACCCTGGGCGAGCTGACCACCGACGGGCTGGGCCGCTCGACCACCTACCACAAGGCCGACAACGGTCGCTTCCTCCTGTCCACCGACAAGGAGATCGACCCCCAGACGGGCGTGTGGACGGGCCTCTACGGCAACGGCCAGCCCACCTCGGCGCTGTTCAAGGACGTGAACTTCGACGGCGTGGCGGAGGATCCGGGCGTCAACGGCGTGAAGGTGGAGCTGCTCAACGAGTACGGCTGGCCGTGCAACCGCGACGGCGAGGTGGCCGTGCTGCGCAACGACGACAAGACCGGCTTCGAGGACCGCTGGGTGGTGGCCGACCCGCAGACGGGCGTGCCCCTGCGCAGCGACCTGGACGGCTACATCAGCGCCGACAACGGCGAGCCGTACTCCTATGTCACCGAGAGCGACTACTATGACAACAAGGGGTACTACATCCTGTCCAACCTGAAGCCCGGCAAGTACAAGCTGCGCTTCACGTTCCCGCAGGAGTACGCGTGGTTCTCGCTGACCACGCAGTCCATCGGCCCGGATGACGCGCGCAACCCGCTTTCGGTGGAGCGCAAGAACAACCAGATGATCGCCACCACCACCAAGGCCATCGACGTGGAGGCCGTGGCCTACGACAAGGACAAGTTCGCCGCCGGCGAGCCCGATCCGGTGCATGAGCGCTACGACGCGCGCATGACCAGCTACGACGTGGGCCTGGCGCGTCCGGTGACCATCAACGGCGTGGCCTTCCGCGACGACATGCTGGAGGACCTCACCGAGGAGGATCCCGACGACATCAACGGCGTTCTCGACTGGGTGGGCGCCGACTGGGACAATGCCGACAAGCTGACCACCGAGGAGCTGATGGCCTCGGGCACCGAGCAGAAGGAGCTGCGTCTCCAGAACATGCGCGTGGTGGTGCACGAGTACGATCCGGAGACGGACACCTACGACCCTGAGCCGGCCATCACGGCCGACGGCGTGGCGGCGGCCTTCAACACCGACGCCCAGGGACGCTTCGAGTTCCGCCTCATTCCCGACCGCCACTACGTCATCACCTGCGAGGACAACCGCCAGCGCCTGCTCAAGCCCACGGTGTACACCTGGGCCAACGGCGGCCCGCTGGAGATGCCGGGCGCCAACGGCGTGTGGGACAACGACCTGAAGATCGTGGGCGGCGTCAACCAGACCGCGCCCTTCGAGCTGAAGGTGCCCGTGGACGATGCGGGCCATGCGGTGTACGAGAACGCGGGCCAGCAGTGGCTCGGCTTCAAGCACTATCGCAAGTTCGCCCTGGGCTGGGTGGACGGCACCAAGGGCTACCTGGGCGACTACGTGTGGAACGACGAGAACTACAACGGCGTGCAGAACGGCACCGAGACGGGCATCGCCGGCGTGAAGGTGACCCTCGAGCAGTACTGGTGGCGCCCCAACGGCCACGAGACCGGCACCGACGGCATCGACGGCGCATGGGTTCCCGTGCCCGAGGATCGCATGAGCGAGCGCCTGAAGGCCAGCCTCACCCAGACCACCACGCCTTCCGGCAGCTACATGTTCAAGGGCATCCCCACCTACGTGCCCGACCCGGAGGCCTCGCCCAACATCAAGGACGAGGACAAGAAGAAGTACCTGGCGGGCTATCGTCTGCGCATCGACCGCGAGCTTCTGCGGGGGCTCTCGGCCGACTGGGCGCTCTCGCTGCGCAACCGCGCGCTCGACGAGGACGGCAACCCCGATGAGGCGCTTGACTCAGATGCGAGCAGCACCGTGCGCGCCATCCCCGCGCATCAGCAGACGCTCACGCCGGCGCCCTTCGCGGCGGACAACGCCTTCTCCTACTACCTGAACGAGGGGGCCGGCAGCACGGTTGCCGACGAGGACGTGGCGCCGGACGGCATGATCGTGGTGGCCGACCGGTACCAGGAGGGCACCTCGCTTCCCGAGAACTCCGTGCTGGTGGGCGAGGGCAGCCGCTTCACCCGCTATGACCTGGCGGCGGCGGTGCGCGTGGATCACTGGGACGCGGGCCTGGTGGAGGTTCCGCGCTCCACGGTGACCGGCCGCGTGTGGCAGGACGAGGACTACGACGGCATCCAGTCCTTCGAGGCAGAGGTCGACGAGGACGGCAACGAGGTGACGGACGCCGAGGGCAACCCGGTGCTGGTGGAGCCCGGCGTGCCGGGGCAGGTGGTCACGCTGACCCAGTGGTTCTACGACCCGGCCCGCACCAACCCCGACGACGGGGGCAGCCACTGGTTCCGCAACGAGGCCTTCGGCGCGGATGACCGCACCGGCGTGCGCGCCGTGGACGAGAACGGCGTGCCGCAGGAGGATGCTGACGGCAACCCCGTGTGGGCCGGGCCTGTGGTGACGGGCGGCACGGCCGCCAACGGCGTGGTGAGCGTGCGCACCGGCGAGGACGGCACCTACGCCTTCGACAACCTGCCGACGGCCTACACCGATCCGCAGGGCGCCCACTTCCTGGCGGGCTACCGCGTGCGCCTGGCCGAGCTCAACCACAGCGTGGACGCCAACGGCAACGACAACTACTGGCTGCTGTCGCGCTACCATGCGACCGACTTCGACGCCGCCGACGAGGAGGGCGCCGCCGCGTCGACGGGCCTCGACTCCGACGTGCCCGATTCGGTGGAGTCGCTCGTGAACATGGTGGTGCAGGGCCGCGAGGCGTTCAGCGCCGACAGCGCGGCCTTCGGCACCCGCGCCCATGACGGCCAGATCATCCTGGCGGGCGAGGTGGAAGCCGGCGGCTACGAGCAGTGGCGCGACTCCCACGTGCAGCTGGGCGCGGGCGAGGTGCTCGTGTCCGACGAGGACGCGCGCGCCTTCGACTGGCTGACCACCCGCGTGGGCGAGGACGAGGCCGTCGACGGCGGCGACGTGGGCCAGCTGCCGTCCCCGGTGCGTGACATCGTAGGCGTCATCTGGGACGACGTGGTGAACGACGGCATCCAGTCCGACGAGTTCGAGCGCGACGAGAACGGCGCGCTCGTGATGGGCGACGACGGCAAGCCCAAGCTGCTTGAGCCGGGCGTGAACGGCATCCAGGTGACGCTGGAGCGCTACGTCTCCGACGGCGCCGGCGGCTGGGAGGACGACCTGACCTGGGCCACCCAGGACGAGTGGGACGCCTACCGCGCCAACTACACCAACGGCCTGGGTGCGCCTGACCGCGGCCACAACCAGCAGACGGCCAAGCGCGAGGCGGCCGACGGCGAGCTGAGCGACGGCGTGTACCGCTGGAACGACCTGCCCACCCAGACGCGGGTGGACGGCGAGGTGCGCGTGTACGCCTACCGGATGCGCGTCACCGAGCCGCGCTACAAGACCCGCGGCTTCCTGACGGCCAAGTACGAGCGCGGCGACGACCCGACGCTCGACTCCAACCTCAACTACCACGACGCCTACCTCATGAAGGTGGACGGCTCGTCGTCGGGCGAGTACACCGTGCTGCTGGACGTGGCCGACGGCTCGTCGGTGGCCAGCAACAAGGTCCAGGCCGGCAACTCGTACAACGACAACTGGAACCTGGGGCTCATCGAGCGCCCGGCTGAGGCGGCCCGGGCCCTGGCGGCCCTGGGCGAGCCGGCTGCCCCGCGCGACACCGCGCCCACCGAGCCGGTGCTCACCTACGACGCCGCGAAGGGCTCTGACCGCGCCTACAACGACGGCGGCGTGCGCATGCCCCAGAGCCAGGTCATCTCCGGCTACGTGTGGAATGACCGCAACTACAACGGCCTCATCGACGAGGGCGAGCAGATGCTCGACGGCAAGCGCGTCATCCTGCGGCCGTGGGTGTGGGCCAACGGCAAGTGGAACGAGATGCCCGAGAGCGAGAGCATCGAGTTCATGACGGGCGCGGCCCTGAGCGGCTCGGGCCCCGCCGACCCGCAGCCGGGCGATCCGGGCTACGAGGCGGGCAAGCCGGGCTACTACGAGTTCCGCGACAGCCCGGTGTGCACCAACTACGATCCGAACGACCCGGACGGGCAGAACTACGATCCCGACAAGCAGTTCCTCATGGGCTACACCCTTGAGGTGCAGGGCGAGGGCGACGCCGGCGTGACGGGCCTGCCGGTCACGCGCCTGCTGGCGCAGCCGGCGAAGGCCGATGCTGACGAGGCGACGGACGACGCGGCCGACGCGCAGGCCCAGGCCGACGAGGTCAACTCGAAGGCCCATCGCCCCGGTGATGCCTCGCTGAGCAAGGACATCGTCACCCCGCTGGCCTACGGCGCGGGCAACTATCCGCTCGCCTGGGGCGAGCCCAACCACTTCGAGGAGCCCGACTTCTCCGGCACGGCGCGCGTGGCGGCCGATTCCGACGGCGGCTTCTCGGTGGTGGACGGCCGCATCGTCATCGCGGCGCCCACCACCAAGGCCGAGGCGACCGACCTGTACTACCGCGAGACGACGGCCGGCGGCTTCGACATCTCCGAGGGCCGCGACGAGCTGCGCCTGAACGCGGGCTTCGGGCCGTTCCAGACCACCGTCATCCGCGGCATCGTGTGGGACGACGAGAACTACGACGGCCTGCGCAACTTCCGCAACCCGCTCATCGACGCCGAGGGAACCACCCCGCCGGTGTCGGTGATCGACCAGGAGGAGCAGCCGGTTCCGGGCCAGCGCGTGTTCCTGACCCAGTGGTACCAGCATCCCGTGACGGGCGAGTGGACGCTCAACAAGAACTTCGGCTCCAAGCTGCCCGAGGTGGGCGACTTGACTGCCACCGACACCTCGGTGACGGTCAAGCGTGTCGTCGACGGCACGGAGTACGCCATCTACCCGACCGCCGGCCTGGCGCCGGGCGCGTTGCCCGACCTGACCACGCTCACGTGGTACGGCGATGACGGCGCGGCCAACCCGTGGCCGGGCAAGGAGGGCGTGTTCGAGGGGCTCGACCCGGCCGTCGAGTACGCGGTGATCTGCCGCCACGTGGCCGCCCGTGACGAGCTGTGCGAGACGCCGATGATGGTCATGACCCTGGGCGCCGCCACCGTGACGGGGCCCTCGGGCACCGTGCGCGTGTCGGCCGACTCCCTGGAGGTGACGGCCCCGCCGGCGGGTGACGCGCCCTACGGCTGGGAGTACACGCTGGCCGACGACCCGACGAGCCCCGATGCCGTGTGGGTGGCGGGCGACGAGGCGGGCCGCGTCGTGTTCGACGGGCTTGAGAGCGGCCGCTCTTACGCGGTGACGGCGCGCGCCCGCGGCAAGGAGGCCGTGGAGGGCCCGGGTACCGAAGGGCCCGGCACCGACGAGCCCGAGCCGGGTCCGGGGCCGGACGGCCCGGATGGCCCGGGCGATTCGGGCACCGATCCGGACGGGGGCGACGGCGGTGACGCCGGGACTGCGGGCGACGGCGGCGAGCCGGCCGGCCGCGCGGGTGCGGATGGCGCTGGCGACGGCG
>NZ_QWKK01000316.1 GCF_009911695.1 Enterorhabdus sp. P55
TCAAACGTTTTATCACAGGGAGTGTTGCATTTAAGTAAGGCTCAATCGAGTCTTCCTCATTATAACATGGGACGATAATTGAAATCATTTGCGTCTCCTTTCTAAAGAAATTTTATAATAAACGACATAGCCTACGCCACTTAAAAGTATTACTATTGCGGTATAAATAAGCATTGGCTTTATGATTGGATTATTGTAGGAAACCTGAATTACATCGTTTTTGTTTACATTTGGCACGCGTATGAATGCACTAAATGCTCGTTCAGGTTTCACAGAAATACCATTTACTTTAACAAAAATATTCTTGTCGTATAACACGCGTATCACAAGATCCCCAGATTTACGAGCAGTACCTTTGAGTACTTGGGTTTTTGTTTGACCAGATGTAATCTCAAACGTATTTTTTAATTCAGGTTTTGGTGTAAGATGCCCTGATGTTTTGTAGATGGCTACTATATTTTTAAGCAACTTATCTTTTGGCATCTTAATTTTCAATTTATCACCGGGTTTCGTAGCGAGCCTAGTATTTGCC
>NZ_QWKK01000317.1 GCF_009911695.1 Enterorhabdus sp. P55
ATAAAAATTACCCTTATGAGTAATTTTTATTTTACAGATTATACTGAGCGTGATCCAACTGCTTTGAGGAATGCAGTAAGGATACCAGGCGATTGGCCCAAGTTACCCCAACCAGCTACGATAACGCCTGAGACAACCCCTACAATAATCATTGTAACAGCTTTTCCCCAGAATTGTTCTTGTTCGTCGTGTTTAACGATTTTAGTAATACCGCCAACAAGCCCAAAGAGCATCATAGCAAGGAAAATGAAGAAGAATGCTGCGTCACCAATAGATAAGGTAATTTCATTTACAAACCCATATATTGCGTCATATACTGTACGTATTTGCTTGACAGCTGCGCCTTTGTCCATTCGAGGAAGTTTGTTTAGCGCGGTCGCCAACTTATTCCATAACGCCATTAATGGCGTTTGAGTAGCAGCTAATAGAATTGCTACTACAATTGCGGCGGTTGTTGAAATTAACCAGCCTGTAATTTGTGATATCCCACCAGGTTGTCCATGAACTTGAATCGCTTTGATTACTGTTTTAG
>NZ_QWKK01000318.1 GCF_009911695.1 Enterorhabdus sp. P55
ATGCCCATATTACGTCGCCATTTGGCATGTCTTTCAAGCGTTTCGTCCGCCTACCACAAACCTCAGACTGCGTGATGTTTTTATAAGCTGTCAAACAGCCTTTTTATCTTCAGCCTATACAGGATTTCTTTCATGTCAGCCTAACCGATTTCCTTACGCGTACACTCCCTCACTCATCAACATTACCTTAACGCTCACGCGCTTGCAAATTGCTCACGATAAAAAGGTTACAAAATGCACCCTTCAGTAAATGCCTTTTGGCATCCGGTACCCCGGACTAGCTATCGCTTCGCTCAAGCGTCGCCGCGCCACGTCCATTGGTATACTTCTACACATTCAAAACTGCGCGTGCATGGACTTACATTCCTACAGAAAAACCTTTAAGTTAATCCTTACGTACACATAAATAATCTGTCCCATATAACCATTTGATTAATTAACCTTATGCACCACAAACCTAGCACAACTTATATGCGCGTTGTCCCTATTTTTAATACACCCTCTTTTCACAATAAAGGGTTGACAAACT
>NZ_QWKK01000319.1 GCF_009911695.1 Enterorhabdus sp. P55
ACGCTGGTGAAGGGTGATGAGCGAGTCGAGCTTTTGGAAGAGCGCGCCAATTTGCTTCTGCTCTTCGATCCGTGGACAGGGAACCTCGAGCTCCATCACCCTCTTCTTGGAAATATTAAAGCGGGAAATGCCTTGAGCCAGCAACGCCAGGCTGCTTCGAACGCTTTGCGACCTAAGCATGTAAGCAAGATAGTACGGCTCGAAGATCCCCTTTTGCCTATAGCCGAAACAAAAGCTGTTCAGGTAGACATTCGGCCGGTCAGCCAGCCAAACCGAAGACATGCCAACTTCCTCCGGCGTTTCAGATGAAACCGTAAACAGCACATCGCCAAACTTCACCCTATTTTGCCTCGAATCGATTTCGACAGATTCAAGCCTTTCTACGTCCGTGATTGGGTTGTCGAAAACATTGGTGTAGGGAACAAAACTGGCATCACCATGTCCGAAGTCTTCTTTGGTTTTGCCAGACAGGCCGCCATAAGTTACACCATAATCCCCCAGCTTACGCTGTTCCCAAG
>NZ_QWKK01000320.1 GCF_009911695.1 Enterorhabdus sp. P55
AGAAGGGAGGGTGGGAAGAGGGAGGGGGTAGGAGGGCGGGAGAGCAAAGGAGAGGAGTAGGGAGGGTGGGAGGGCAAGGGGAGGGAAGGGGCATGAAGAAAAGAGGGGGCGGACGAAGAGAGAGCGAGTGGGGCAAAAGCGAAGGTGAGATAGGGGGTGAGTAGGCGGTACGGGGTGCTGGTGCGGACGATACAGCGCGTCGATGCATTCGTGGATGCGATGGGGGCGATAGGGGCACATGCGGCAAAGCCGGCGGGAGGCGCAAGGTAGTGCGAGTGACGGCGGAAAGGGTGAGGCAGTGCGAGCGATGGCGCAAAGGTAAGGCAGTCGAGAGATGATGGGGAGGGTAAGGAAATATGAGAGACAACGGGTTTCGGTGGGATGTTTTTGGGATAGTGGCGAATTGTCAATGGGATTGATTTGGGACATTTGAGAATCAGGGAGATAGGAGCAGGTGGCGGGGCGGACGCGCCATGCAAGGACGGTGGGCGTACGGGGGGGGGTGCGTGCCGTTGGG
>NZ_QWKK01000321.1 GCF_009911695.1 Enterorhabdus sp. P55
TCGCATGATTAACGAAGCCAATGACTACGATGCGCGTCATAATGAAAATTTTGCACGCAATGCTCGTGGAGACCTTCTTCGTGATAGTGACGGTAAATGGGGACTCGCTGCTGATATGGGATTCCGTGAAGACGAACATGGAAATCGAGTTCCATACGCGAAGAGCCAACAAGAACGTGCAGACGAACGCATGGAAAAACGTAAACAGATGATGAAAGATCATGTTATGGGTACAAACGCACAACGTGATGCGGATCGTTTGAAATACGAAGAAGACCTTGCAAATGCGCGTGATGAGTTGCAAAAATTAGGGGTAGACATCCCTAAAACAGATGAACTCAATGCACGTGAAGTACTTAAGAACACGGTTCGCGATAAATCATTGTTGACTCCTGAAATGGAAGCTGCAGCGGGAGACTTACAAGACGCTGCCGAAAATCTTGAAGATTTAGGCGAAGCCGAAGAAGCTGCAAAATCCAAAGATCTTTTAGACAAGTTTGTAAAATCACCAGTTAAC
>NZ_QWKK01000322.1 GCF_009911695.1 Enterorhabdus sp. P55
CCGCGTCCCCGACGGCGGGGGCTGGCGGGCGCGCGGCCGCGCCGGCCGGCCGAGGCCGGGGGCGGGCACGGCGTGCCTGCACGTCGCCGTCGACGACTTCAGCCGCGTGGCCTACGCCGAGCTGCTGCCCGACGAGCGCAAGGGCACCTGCGCGGCCTTCATGGGCCGCTGCCTGGGCTTCTTCGGGGAGATGGGCGTCTCGGTCGAGCGCGTGATGACCGACAACGGGCCGGGCTACCGCAGCGGCGAGTTCAACGCGCTGCTCGAGGGGCGCGGGGTCCGCCACGTCTACACGAGGCCCTTCAGCCCCTGGCAGAACGGCAAGGTCGAGCGCATGAACCGCACGCTCGCCCAGGAGTGGCAGTACGGCAGGGCGTGGGAGAGCGAGGCGGGGAGGGCCGCCGCCCTCCCCGCCTTCATCGAGCATTATAATTGGGACAGGCCGCACAGCGCCTGCGGGGGCCTGCCGCCCATGTCGCGCATCGTCGGCGTAAACAACCTATTGGCACACAACA
>NZ_QWKK01000323.1 GCF_009911695.1 Enterorhabdus sp. P55
ATCAGCAACAAACAATAAATTAGAAAACACTAGTCAAACAACTCAACACTCAAGCAGCAGCTCAAAACCTGTTGAAGATAAACAAACGACGAAACAGCTTGATCAAGCAAAACAGCTTGCTGCAAGTTATCATTATGATGAAGCCATCGCCTTACTTGAAAAAGACGACGCCAAAGAAGCGCAACAATTGTTAGCAACTTTGAAAAAAGAAAAAGAATCCTTGGTAAAATGGGAAGACCCGACCAAAATCTCACACGTCTTCTTTCATAGTCTGATTGTTGATCCAGCTAAGGCTTTTCATACCCAGCAAGCACAAGGGTATAAAGATTATATGGTCACTATTTCCGAATTCAATAAAACCATTGATCAGTTATATAAAAATAACTATGTTCTTGTTAATCTAAATGGATTAGTCAAAAAAGGAACAGATGGAAAACTGACCTTTACAGGTGTTTCTCTTCCAGAAGGAAAGAAACCGTTAATTCTTTCGCAAGACGATGTCAGCTATTATG
>NZ_QWKK01000324.1 GCF_009911695.1 Enterorhabdus sp. P55
GCCGCGGCCGCGGGCTCTACGCCGAGGCCAAGGCCCAGGCGCGGGCCGCCGTCATCGCGCGCCAGGGCGCCCGGAGCGCCTTCGACGCGGCGCTCGCCGGCCGCTGGTCGCTGCTCGTCCCCGCGCCTGCGGACGGCACCCTGCGCGCGCTCGCGCTCACCGAGTCCGTCCTCGACCGCTATGGGATCGTCACCCGCGACACGGCGCTGCTCGCCGGCGTGCCCGGCGGCCTTACGCCGCTCATGCCCGTGCTCCGCTCGATGGAGGAGACGGGCGACCTCGTGCGCGGCCAGTTCGTCGACGGCCTCGGCCCCGCCCAGTTCGCCGCCCGCGCCACCGTCGAAGCCCTGCGCGCCGTCGCGGCCTCCCTCGCCAGCACGGCGCCCGCCCCGGAGCCCGCGCCGCCCGCTTGCGCCTCCGACCCCGGTAGCGCTGCGTCTGCCGCCGACGATGCCGATGCTGCCAGCGAGCTTGCGTCCGCCAACGGTGTCGGCGCCGCCGCCCGCCCCGC
>NZ_QWKK01000034.1 GCF_009911695.1 Enterorhabdus sp. P55
GGTCGCGCTCCTCCGGCGCGCCGCAGCGCATGAGCAGCGTCGCGCCGTGCAGGCGCTCGGCCGACCCCGTCGCCGCGGCGCCGAGGGCCCGACGCCCGAGGGTGGCCGCCGTCTCATCGTCACCGAGCGCCGCGGCGGCCCACCCGGCCGCGACGTTCAGGGCGGTGCGCGACGGCTGGGCGCGGTGCCACACGGTGTCGTAGAGCGCCATCACCGCGCGCCCGTGGCCAGCGCAGGTGACGCTCCACCCCCGCGTCGCCAGCCACGTCCCGCAGGCCGCGCGCGAGGCGAAGGCCCCCATCGCCTCGACGGCGCGCCGGCACGCGCCGCGGGCGACGAGCACGTCTGCCAGGCGGCCGGCCAGGGCGTCGCGCTCGCCGGGCACCGAGACCGCGGCCAGGGCGCCGAGCGCGGGCGACACCGCGTGCGCAAGCACCTCCACGTCCAGGACGGCCGCACGGTACTGGCGCTCGGCCACGTCCACCCCGGCGAAGGGATAGCCCGCCTCCAGGGAGGCCGCCAGCTCCTCGCAGCGCCGCTCGGGGACGAAGTCGGCCAGGTCGTCCAGGCTCCCCGCGCCGAGCAGGCACGTGACGAGCAGCGCCAGCAGCAGGTCGGCCGGCAGCTCCTCGCGCCGGATGCCGCGGGCGAGCAGCTGCGGGCCGCCCTCGCCCCAGCGCAGGCACGCCACGCGCTCGGCGGGGTTGCGCAGCGCCGGCGGGAGGGCCTGCGCCCCCTCCCCCGCCAGGCGCAGGACGCTCTCCTCCTCGGTGAGCAGCAGGTCGGCGCCGGTCAGCAGCAGGCGGTCGTGCTGGAAGGGGCCGTAGGCATCCCCTGAGGGCGTGCAGGTCACAAGCACCTCCACGTCCTCAGCCAGCAGGCGGTCGGCGAGCGCGGCGAAGCGCTCGGCGCGCGCAGGGTCGAGCAGCGGCACGTCGTCGAACACCGCCAGGCGCGCCACGGGGCCTATGAGCGCCAGGCTCTCGGCGATGATCCCGGCGTCCAGGTCGCGCAGGAAGCAGGGCGAGCGTGCGTTGATCCAGAAGACGCGCTTGAAGCCGAAGACCGTCTCGGCGTACTCGGCCGCCACGGCCGTCTTGCCGAACCCGTCGGGCGCCACGAGGAAGCGCGCCACCGAGCGGGAGCGCAGAAGGCGCGCGATGAGGTCGGGGCGCGGGACATGACGCACGGGCAGCAGGCCGTCCGGACGCTGGCCACTGCACAGCGCCGCCTTGAGGAAGGAGGACATGGCGTCTCCTCTCAGGGGATGGGCCTCGGTTTGCGACACGGCCATGGTAGGCCCGGCACGGGGACGGGGCAACCGTGCCCTTGGACGGTATAGCCGCAGGTCGTTGGCGCCTTTTGTCCCCTTTTGCCCCCAAAGGCGGCACCTGAGGTGCAATGAGGGGGCGCCGCGGGGGCAGCGACCGCGGGCGGCCGGGGGCGGGATGAGAGCCCCCCCCGATGGTAGAATGGGGCGATCACCCCGCCCGACGAAAGGACCCCCATGCTGCGACCCGCCACCCTCGCCGACCTGCCCGCCTTCCGCGTGGGCCACGCCCAGGACAACCGGGCAGCCACCGGCTGCACCGCCATCGTGGCCCCTGCGGGCGCCTCCTGCGGGGTAGCCGTGCGCGGGGGCGGCCCCGCCACGCGCGAGACCGACCTCCTCAAGCCGGAGAACCTGATCGAGGCCGTCTACGCCGTGGTGCTCTCCGGCGGATCGGCCTTCGGGCTCGAGGCCTCCTGCGGCGTCATGGACGCCCTGGCCGAGCGCGGCATCGGCTTCGCCCTCGGGACGGCCTGCGTGCCCATCGTCACGGGCGCCTGCCTGTTCGACCTGCTCATCGGCGAGCCCGTCCACCCAGACAAGGCCATGGGCCGCGCTGCGGCCGAGGCGGCGCTCGCCGAGGGCTACGACGGCGCGGCGGTGACCCAGGGCAACGTCGGCGCGGGCACGGGCGCGACGGTGGGCAAGCTCGGGGCGCCCGAGGCCGCCATGAAGTCGGGCCTCGGCATCGCCGCGCTCGCCGCCGGCGAGGTGGTGGCAGCGGCCATCGTGGCGGTGAACGCGCTCGGGCACGTGCGCGGCGCCGACGGGAGCTGGATCGCCGGCACGCGCGGCGCCGACGGGCGCGTCATGGATCCGCTGGAGGCCTTCGCCCAGGCTGCGGCGGCCCAGGCGGCGGCCGCGGACGCTCCGGTCACCAACACCACCATCGGCGCGGTGCTCACCAATGCGGCGCTCACCAAGGCCCAGGCCACGAAGGTGGCCTCCGTCGTCCACGACGCCTACGCCCGCGCCATCAAGCCCGTCCACACCATGAACGACGGCGACGCCGTGTTCGCCTTCGCCTCCGGCGAGGTCCACTCGCCCGTGGACGTGGTAGCCGCCCTCGCCACCGAGGCCATGGAGCAGGCCATCCGCAACGCGGTCGCGGCCGCCGAGGGCGCCTACGGCCTCCCTGCCGCCCGCGACCTGGCCTAGGGCCCTTGCCCTCGCGCGCTCCGCTCCACAGATCACGCGGGTACGGCCATCCCCACCCCAAAACGCCGGCGGGGCCGGAGGCATCGCGCCCCCGGCCCCGCCGGATCACCCCTGGCTCCGAGCTACTCCGTCGGCTCCTTGCCGAGCAGCTTGGCTATGCGGTCTGAGTACTGGAGGTCGGCAAGCCCCGCCTCGGCAGCCAGGTCGAGGACGGGCGCGTCGTTCCAGAGCGTCTCGAGGCGGTAGTACTCGCGCGTCTCGGGCTGGAAGACGTGGATGACCACTGCGCCGTAGTCGAGCAGCGACCACGAGCCGTCCGCCGAGCCCTCGCGGTGCAGCGGCTTCACGCCGCCGCGCTCGCGCAGCTGATCCTCGATCTCGTCGATGATGGCGTCCACCTGACGGTTGTTGGCCGCGGTGACGATGACGAAGTAGTCGGTGACGCCGATGAGCTCGCGTACCTCCTGCACCATGATGTCGGTGGCCTTCTTCTCGTCGGCCGCCTGGGCGGCGATGATGGCGCACTCGCGCGGAGCAGCCTGCTCCCTCTTAGCTTCGCTCACGGTCTTGTCCCTTCTTCGGCGCCCGGCGGGCGACGTACGTGTTCCAGATGCGTATGGTATCAGGATGCATCATGCGGCGGCGCTCGAGCAGCAGATACACCCAGTATTCATAGGTGAGGAAGAACAGCTCCTCCAGGTCGACCGCGCCCTCGGCGGCGCGCAGCTCGTCGATGCGCCCGAACTGGCGGCCCGGCTCCAGCGCGTCGGCCACGTAGAGCACCATGTCGAGCGGACCCATGTCCTCGGCCGCCACGGTATGGCGCTCGATGGCGCGCAGCACCTCGGCGGGAATCTCCGGGAACCGGCGCCCCAGGTCCGCCGCGGCCGTGGGGGCGTGGAGCACCTGGGGCATGTTCTCCACGACCCAAGGCCCGATGGCCTCCTCGAGCCCCAAGTCGCGCACGCGCTGGCAGATGCCGGCATCGTCAAGGCCCTTGTCCCAGTCGTGGAGCAGCCCGGCCGCGTAGGCCTTCCGCTCGTCCACGCCGTAGGTTCGCGCGAGCCGCCGCGCCGTGGCGGCCACTCCGCGAATGTGCTCAAGCCGCCGCGGGCTCACGCGCCCGGCCAGCTCGGCCTCGCGCGCGGCCAGGAACGCATCGGTCAGGCCGGCGGCGCCGTCGTCCCTCTCATCCATGGCATCGTCCTTTCTCGTGATGCGCCCGAACCGCCCTACTGCGGGCAGGCGGTGGCGAAGGGCGCTGCGCCGGGCCCGCGGTAGAGGCCGTGGCGGTAGATGTAGTCGCAGACGGGCAGCGTGGTGAGGTAGCGCAGCGAGAACCCGTCGTGCACGCGCTCGCGCAGCGCGCTCGACGAGATGGCGAGCGCCGTCACCTCCAGGTAGCTCACGTCATAGTCGCCGAGGCTCGCCAGCTCGGCCTTGAAGGCGTCGGTCACCACGTAGCCAGGTCGCGTCACGGCGATGAACCGCGTGAGCGACGCGACCGCCGCGCTCTCGCGCCAGCGCGCGATGGAGAGGATGGAGTCGGCGCCGGTGATGAAGAACAGCTCCACGTTGGCCGGGAAGTGGGCGCGCAGGGCCCGTACCGTGTCCACCGCGTAGGTGACGCCCGGCCGGTCGATCTCGAGCGAGCTCACGTCGAAGTGGCGGTTGGGCAGCACCGCCAGGCGGCACATGGCCAGGCGGTCGGGGGCGGGGGTGACCGCCCGGTCGCGCTTGAAGGCGGGAACGCCCGTGGGGATGAACACCACCGCGTCCAGCCCGAAGGCCTCGCGCGCCTGCTCGGCGCAGGCAAGGTGCCCGATGTGGATGGGGTCGAAGGTGCCCCCCATGATGCCGAGGCGCGCCGGCGCCCCATCGGCGCCCAGGTCGTCGAAGCGAGCGCTCACCACGGGCGGCACGCCGTCGCTGGCCGCCTCCGGCGCCCAGCCGGCCAGGCCGTCCGGCGGCGCGGCGGGCCCGTCCGCCTCCACCAGGCCGCGTATCTCGTCGAAGACGCGCACTACGCGCGAACCTGGCCGTCGCCGCGCACCACGTACTTTGAGCTGGTCAGCGCCTCCAAGGCGAAGGGCCCGCGGACGTGGAGCTTCTGGGTCGAGATGCCGATCTCGGCCCCCAGGCCGAACTGGCCGCCATCGGTGAAGGCGGTCGAGGCGTTGGCGTAGACCGCCGCCGCGTCCACCCGGTTGACGAACGCCTCCACGGCATCGGCATCCTGGGCCACGATGGCCTCGGAGTGGCGCGTGCCGTAGCGGTTCACGTGCTCGATGGCCTCGTCCACGCCGGCGACGCAGCGCACGGCCAGGTGCGGCCCCAGGTACTCGGTGGCCCAGTCCTCCTCGGTGGCGGGCAGCACCTCCAGCCCCAGGTCGGCCGCGGCGCGCTGGGCGCGCTCGTCGGCGTGCACCGTCACGCCGCGCTCGCCGAGGGCCGCGAGCGTCTCGGGCAGGAAGGCATCGGCCGCCTCCTCGTCCACGAGCAGCGTCTCGGCGGCGTTGCACACCCCGTAGCGCCGGCACTTGGCGTTGAGCAGGATGTCGCGCGCCTTGCCCAGGTCGGCCGAGGCGTGGACGTAGACGTGGCAGTTGCCCGTCCCCGTCTCGATGACCGGCACCTTCGAGCACTCCACGCAGTGGCGGATGAGCCCGGCTCCGCCGCGCGGAATGAGCACGTCCACCAGGCCGTGAAGCTGCATGAGCGCATCGGTGGCGGCGCGGTCGGTGGTGGTGATGGCGGTGACGCAGCCCTCGGGCATGCCGGCGGCCACGGCGGCCGCGTGCAGCACCTCGGCGATGGCCGCGTTGCTGCGGGCCGCGAGGCTGCCGCCGCGCAGGATGCAGGCGTTGCCCGACTTGAGGCAGATGCCCGCCGCATCCGCGGTGACGTTGGGGCGCGCCTCGTAGACGACGGCCACCACGCCGAGCGGCACCGACACGCGCGAGAGCTCGAGGCCGTTGTAGAGCGTGCGCTCCTCGAGCGCGCGGCCGAGCGGGTCAGGCAGCGCCCTCAGGTCCTCGAGGGCGGCCGCCATGGCCTCCACGCGCCCCTCGTCGAGCATGAGGCGGTCGAGGAGCGCCGCGCTCGTGCCCGCCTCGCGGGCGGCGGCCATGTCGGCTGCGTTGGCCTCCACGATGGCACTGGCGTGGGCGCGCAGGGCCCCTGCCATGGCATCGAGCGCGGCGTCGCGCTCCTCGCCCGTCGTCTGCGCCAGCCCGACGCTGGCCTTCCGCGCGCGCTCGGCCAGGGCGCGCACCTCGTTCTCCAGGGACATGCGAACTCCTCCTTACTCGAACAGCACCAGGTCATCGCGGTGGATGACCGGCTTCTCGTCCAGCACGGCCAGGATGGCGTTGGCCGCCAGCTCCTCGCGGGTCCTGCCCGCCGCGAGCGCGAGCAGGTCGCTCGCGGCGGCGGCGCGGCCGCGGGCGAACACGTGCCCCTCGCCGTCGGCCACGTCCACGATGTCGTCGCAGGCGAAGGAGCCCTCCACGGCCCGCACGCCCACGGCGAGAAGCGACTTGCCGCCACGCACGAGCGCCTCGCGAGCGCCCGCGTCCACCGTGATGGTGCCGCGGGCGGCGTCGCCCAGCGCTATCCAGAGCTTCTTCGGCGTGATGGCGTGCGGGCGGGCCGGCGCGGTGAACAGCGTTCCCACCGCGCGCCCGGCCGCGGCGTCGGCCACGCAGCCGGGGCGGCGCCCCTGGCAGATGACCATCGGGATGCCCGCCGCCATGAGCACGCGGGCCGCCTTGATCTTGGTGATCATCCCGCCCGAGCCCACGGCCGTCCCCGCCTCGCCGGCCACGGCCATCACGTCCTTGCCGATGCGCTCCACCCGCTCGATGAGGCGGGCGTCGGGGTTGCGGCGGGGGTTGTCGTCGTAGAGCCCGTCGATGTCCGACAGGATCACCATGAGGTCGGCGTCGATGAGGCAGGCCACGAGCGCGGCCAGCGTGTCGTTGTCGCCGAAGCGGATCTGCTCGACCGACACCGTGTCGTTCTCGTTCACCACGGGCACCACGCCCAGCTCAAGCAGGCGCGTGAGCGTGTCGCGTGCGTGGAGGTAGGCGGTGCGGTCAGCCGTGTCGCGACGGGTGAGCAGCACCACCGAGGTGAGCATCCCCCGTTTCGCGAAGGCGCTCGCATAGGCCGCCGAGAGCGCGCCCTGCCCCACCGAGGCCGCGGCCTGGAGGCTCGGCATGTCGGTCGGGCGCTCCGCGATGCCGAGCGCCTCCAGCCCGCAGGCGATGGCCGCGCTCGTCACGATGACCGGCTGCCAGCCCTCGGCGCGCACGGCGGCCATCTGCTCGGCCAGGCCGTCAAGGTAGGCGTAGTCGGGCCGGCCGTCGGGCGTGGTGAGCGTGGAGGAGCCGATCTTGACCACGAGGCGGCGCGACGCCGCGTCCGCCCCCGTCACAGGTCCAGCTCCTGGTAGACGTCCACGTGCCCCTCGGGCGACTCGTAGTCGAAGGAGTAGCCGAGAATGCGGATCTCGTCCCCGTCGAGCGCGCCGGCCTTGCGCAGCGCGTCATCGACGCCGAGGCGCTTCATGCGGTGCTGGAGGAAGACGACGGCCTCCTCGTTCTCCCAGTCGGTCTGCACCACCATGCGCTCCACCTGGCCGCCGGTGACGCGGAAGGCGTCGCCCTCGCGCGTGACCGTGAAGCGCTTGTCGCGCGCCTCGCGGCGATGCTCCCACACGTGCTCGTACTGCACATCGGCGGCCGCCGCGTCGCGGGCGGCCTCGCGCAGCTCGTGCACCTTGGTGGCGATGGCCGCCTTGAGCGAGTCCACGCCGGCGCCGGTGAGCGCCGAGATGCGGTAGAGCTTGGGGTCGATGGGGCTCGGCGCGAACTCGTTGCCGCCGGCCGCGGCCACCGAGTCGGCGCGCACGCGCGCGGCCAGGCGCTCGCACGCCTCCTCGGTGCCGGGCACGTCGATCTTGTTGGCCACCACGATGCGCGGCCGCTCGGCCAGCTCAGATGCGTAGAGCGCCAGCTCGCGGTTGATGATGTCGTAGTCCTCCAGCGGATCGCGCCCCTCGTAGTCGCCCGTCAGGTCCACGATATGCACGATGAGCGCCGTGCGCTCGATGTGGCGCAGGAACTCATGCCCCAGGCCGCGCCCCTCGTGCGCGCCCTCGATGAGCCCGGGGATATCGGCCACGACGAAGGACAGATCGCCCGAGGTGGCCACGCCCAAGTTGGGCACGAGCGTGGTGAAGGGGTAGTCGGCGATCTTGGGGCGCGCCGCGCTCATCTTGGCGATGAGCGAGCTCTTCCCGGCGCTCGGCATGCCCACGAGCGCCGCGTCGGCCATGAGCTTCATCTCCAGCTCGATCCAGCCCTCCTGAGCCGGCTCGCCCAGCTCGGCGAAGGCGGGGGCCCGGCGGGTGGACGTGACGAAGTGGATGTTGCCGCGACCACCCATGCCGCCGCGGGCAACGGTGACGGCCTCGCCGTCATGGGTGAGGTCGGCGATGAGCTCGCCGGTCTCCCTGGTCTCCTCGAAGTACTCGCGCACCACGGTGCCCACCGGCACCTTGAGCACAAGGTCCTCGCCCTGGGCGCCGCGCATGCGGCTGCCGCGGCCATGGGTGCCGCGCTCGGCCTTGAAGTGGTGCTTGAAGCGGTACTCGATGAGCGAGGACACGCTCGCGTCCGCCTGGACCACCACGTTGCCGCCGTGGCCGCCGTCGCCGCCGTCCGGCCCGCCCTTGGGGACGTGGGCCTCGCGACGGAACGACATGCAGCCGGCGCCGCCGTTGCCACCGCGCACGTGGATGCGCACTTTGTCGATGAACATGGGGACCTCCTCGGCCCTACGTAACGAAAAGTGCCCCCTGGCAAGCAGAGGGCACCGATATAACAGAGATGATACGCAGTCGTTAAGCTGTGTGCGTTTATGCCTGCGGACGAACGTGAACCTTGCGCTTGACGCCCTTGGTGAACTCCAGGGTGCCGTCGCACAGGGCGAACAGGGTGTCGTCGCTGCCACGGCCGACGTTCTCGCCGGGGTGGAAGTGGGTGCCGTGCTGGCGGACGATGACGTTGCCCGTCTTCACGAACTCGCCGCCGAACTTCTTGACGCCCAGGCGCTGAGCGCGGGAGTCGCGGCCGTTACGGGTAGAGCCCAAGCCCTTCTTGTGTGCCATGATTCAAACCTCCCTTGCGCTGCTACTCGGCCTTAGCGGAGCCGACAGACTCGATCTTCACGCGGGTGAGCTGCTGGCGATGGCCGCGCAGCTTCTTGTAGTTCTTACGCTTCTTAAACTTGAAGACCAGCTGCTTCTCGCCCTTGAACTGCTCGAGCACGGTGGCGACGACCTTGGTGGCCGCGGCCTTGGCCGGATCGGCCTCGACCTTGTCGCCGTCGACGACGCAGATGGCCTCCAGCTCGACCTTGTCGCCAGGCTCGACGTCCAGCTTCTCGATGTTCAACTTGTCTCCGGGAGCGACCTTGTACTGCTTGCCGCCCGTCTTAACGATTGCGTACATAGTATATATCTCCTTGAATGTGACTAAACGCAAGGCAATATCCTACCAGCGGGGCGCGTGACCGTCAACAGCAAATTGCGCATTTTTAGTGCGCCTCGGCCCAAGTGGCGCCCCAGGACACGTCCACGTCAAGCGGCACCGCCAACGCCACCACGTTCTCCATGACCTCCCTCACCATGGCGGCCAGCCGCTCCACCTCGTCCGCCGGCACCGAGAAGTCCAGCTCGTCGTGGACCTGGATCATGAGCTTGGCGGCGAAGCCCTCCTCGCGCAGGCGGCGCTCCACCTCGTTCATCGCCATCTTGATGATGTCGGCGGCGCTGCCCTGCATGGGGTGGTTCATGGCCGTGCGCTCGCCGAAGCCGCGCTGCTGGGCGTTGCGCGCCTTGAGCTCGGGGATGTACCGCTTGCGGCCGAACATCGTCTCGGCGAACCCGTCCTCGGCCGCCTTCGCCACCGTGGCGTCCAGGTAGGTGCGCACGCCGGGGTAGGCCTCGAAGTAGCGGTCGATCATCGCCTTGGCCTCGCCGAAGGGGATGTCCAGGCTCTGCGAGAGCCCGTAGGCCTGCTGGCCGTAGACGATGCCGAAGTTCACGGCCTTCGCGCGGCTGCGCAGCTCGGGCGTCACCTCCTCGACGGGCAGCCCGAAGACGCGCGCGGCGGTGGAGGCGTGGAAGTCGGCGCCGGAGTTGAACGCGGCCACCAGGTGCTCATCGCCTGAGAGGTGCGCGAGCAGCCGCAGCTCGATCTGCGAGTAGTCGGCCGAGAGGAACAGCTCGCCTGGCGCGAGCGGCACGAAGCAGGCGCGGATCTGGCGGCCGGCCTCGGTGCGCACGGGGATGTTCTGGAGGTTGGGGTCGGAGGAGGAGAGGCGGCCGGTGGTGGTGACCGTCTCGTTGAACTGCGTGTGCACGCGCCCATCGCCGGCGCGCATGCGCGGCAGGGCGTCGATGTAGGTGGACTTGAGCTTGGCCTGCTCGCGGTAGCGCAGGATGAGCCCCGGCAGCTCACTCTCCTTGGCCAGCTCCTTCAGGACGCTCGCGTCGGTGGAGTAGCCGCGCTGGTTCTTCTTGAGCGGCGTGAGCCCGAGCACCTCGAACAGGATGTGGGCCAGCTGCTTGGGCGAGTCGATGTTGAAGGGCTCGCCGGCCACGTCGATGATCTGCTGGGACAGCTCGTCAAGCTCGGCCTGGGCGCTGCGGCCCAGCTCAGCCAGGCGCTCGGCGTCGAGCGCCGCGCCCGTGCGCTCCATGGCGGCGAGCACCGCCACGAGGGGCAGGTCGATGTCGCGGTAGGCCGCGAGCGACCCTTCCTGCTCCAGGGCGCGAGTAAGGGGCTCCACCAGGTGGCGCGCGGCAGCCGCGGCCACGGCGGCGCGCGCCTCGTCTCCGGCGACCTCCGGCAGCGCGCCGCCGCCGTGGGCCTCCATGAGGGCCTCGAGGGTGTAGGCGGACACCGACGAGTTGAGCACGTAGCCGGCCAGTCCCAGGTCGAAGGCGTCCATGGCGGCCAGGTCCGCCTCGTCGACGAGCGCGGGCAGCGACGTGTCGGCCGGATAGACGCGGCGGACGGCCGCCTTGGCGTCGAGCGCGGCGAACGCGCCCTCGCGCAGGACGCGCGCGAACAGCGCAAGGGCCTCGTCGCCGGCGAGCACCGCCGTGCCCCGCGAGGTGGCGAAGGCTCCCGTCACCGCGTTGTCGAAGAGCGAGATCTGCTCGGGTTCCATGAGGGCCACGCCGATCACCTCGCCGGCGGAGAGCGCGCCCTCGACGAGCGCCGGGGCCTCCGCGCCGGTGACGAGGGGCTCCCATGCGAGCTTCGCCTCCGCGCGCGTGGCCTCGGCCCCCACGAGCTTGAGCACGCGGACGAGGTGGCTCGTCAGCTGGTAGCGCCCGAAGGCCTCCTCCACCGCCTCGGCCGAGAACGCCGGGAACGCGGCCTCGGTCAAATCGAGGGGGAAGTCGAGGTCGCGCACGATGGTGGCGATGTCGCGGCTGAGGAAGGCGGCCTCCTCGTTGTCGCGCAGGTTCTCGAGCTGCTTGCCCTTGAGCTCGGCGAGGTTGTCGTAGATGCCCTGCATGGTGCCGAAGCGCTGGAGCAGCTTGGCCGCCGTCTTCGCGCCGATGCCCGGCACCCCGGGGATGTTGTCGGAGGAGTCGCCCATGAGCCCGAGGAAGTCGGGAAACTGCTCGGGCGTGACGCCGTAGCGCTCCTCCACCTGCTCAGGCCCGTAGATGGCGATGTCGGTGACGCCCCGCTTCGTGGTGACGATGCGCGTGGCGGCGCTCGCCAGCTGGTAGGCGTCCTTGTCGCCAGTGACGAGCAGGGTCTCGTAGCCCAGCTCCTCGTCGCGCGCGGCGATGGTGCCCAGGATGTCGTCGCCCTCCCAGCCCTTCACCTTCACGACGGGCACGTTCATGGCGCCGAGCAGCTCCTCCATGATGGGGAACTGCACGCGCAGCTCATCGTCCATCGGCGGGCGCTGGGCCTTGTACTGCTCGAGCGCCTCGATGCGGAAGGCCGGCTTGCCCGCGTCGAAGGCGCACACGAGCGCATCGGGCTTGGCCATGTCGATGAACTTGAGCAGCATGGCGAGGAAGCCGAAGACGGCGTTGGTGGGCGTACCGTCGGGCGCGTTCATCGTGGGGGGCACGGCATGGTAGGCGCGGTGCATGAGCGAGTTTCCGTCGATGACGGCGATCTTCTTCGTCATGGGGATCCTTACGTAGCGCGGGCATTCGGGCATCCAGTATAGCGCCCCGCCCGCCGCGCCCGCCCCTCACGCGGCAACGCCCGCGGGAAAACCTTCCCGCGGGCGTCCGGCAGCCGGCCCTAGGCGCTCCAGAGATAACCGACGCCGCGCACCGTCTCCAGGCGCTGGGCCAGGTCGGGGCCGAGCTTGGCGCGCACGCGGCGGACGTGGACGTCCACCGTGCGGCTGCCGCCGTAGTAGTCGAAGCCCCACACGCGCCGCAGCAGCGCGTCGCGCGAGTAGGTGCGGCCCGGATGCGTCACGAGGAAGGCGAGCAGGGCGTACTCGAGGTAGGTGAGGTCGAGCGGCTCGCCGTCCACCTTCACCTGGTAGGTGGCCAGGTTCACGGTCATGGAGTCCACGACGATGAAGTCCCCCGCGCCGCCCTCGTTGCCGGGCCACAGCAGCTGGCGGATGCGCGCGGCGCACTCGTCGGACGAGGCGCCGTGCACCACGAAGTCCGCCTTCACCTGCACCGGCAGGCGGAACTCGCCGAGCTGATCCTCCCCCACTATCACGAGCATCGCGGTCGACCCGTCCTCGGCCAGCGCCGACTCCACCGACGCCACGTTCGTCAGCGCGTCGCCGCGCGCCTCGTAGATGACCAGGTCGTGGTTGGGATGCTGGGAGAGCAGCTTCTTGAGCTGCACCGACGAGCCCGCCGCGACCTCCACGTCGAACCCTGAGAGCACCCGCTGGAACTTATGCGCGTTGTCGAGGCTGTCCGCCACGAAGATGACCGTCTTGCGCTGCATGGCTAGAGCACCGCCAGGCCGCGCTCGAGCTCCCAGGGGGTCACCGCGCGCTGGTACTCGTTCCACTCGCGCCGCTTGGCGGCCACGAGGTAGCCGTGGATGTGCTCGCCGAGCGTCTCGCGCATGAGCTCGCTCTCGGCGAGCAGCTCCACCGCCTCGCCGAGCGTCTGCGGCAGCAGGGCCACCCCGCGCTCGCGCAGCTGCTGGGCGCTCATCTGCGAGAAGTCGGCGTCGTCTACGGGCGGCGGCAGCTCGAGGCCCTCCTCGATGCCCTTGAGGCCCGCGGCCAGCATGACGGCGAAGGCCAGGTAGGGGTTGGCCGCCGGGTCGGGGCTGCGCAGCTCGATGCGGCACCCGGCCTCGCTGTGCGGCCGGTAGCCCGGCACGCGCACCATCGTCCCGCGGTTGCGACGCGACCAGCCCAGGCACGCCGGCCCCCCGCTGCCGGGAACGAGGCGCTTGTAGGAGTTCACGTACTGGTTGGTGACGGCGCAGAACTCCGGCGCGTAGCGCAGGATGCCGGCCAGATAACGCTTGGCCACCTCCGAGAGGTTGCATCCGAGCGGGTCGTCTGCGTCGAAGAAGACGTTGACCCCGTCCAAGTCGGAGAGACTCTGGTGCACGTGCATGGACGAGCCCGGCGCGTCGCCGAGCGGCTTGGGCATGAACGACGCGTAGACCCCGTGCTTCATGGCGATCTCCTTGACCACCAGCTTGTAGGTCATCACCGCGTCGGCCATGGAGAGCGCATCGGCGTAGCGCAGGTCTATCTCGTGCTGCGAGGGGCCCACCTCGTGGTGCGAGTACTCCACGGGAATGCCCATCTTCTCCAGCGTGAGCACCGTGTCGCGTCGCAGGTCTGAGGCGTAGTCGAGCGAGGTCAGGTCAAAGAACCCGCCGCGGTCGAGCAGCTCGGTGGAATCGGGGTTGCGGAAGTAGTAGAACTCCAGCTCGGGCCCTACGTTGAAGACGTAGCCCATATCGGCGGCCTTGCGCACCATGCGGTCGAGCACCTGGCGCGGGTCGCCCTCGAACGGCGCGCCGTCGGGCGTGCGGATGGAGCAGAACATGCGCGCCACGCCGTTGGCGGCCGGGCGCCAGGGCAGCACCTGGAAGGTGTCGGCGTCGGGGAAGGCGAGCATGTCGGACTCAAGGCCCGAGGAGAAGCCCTCCACGCAGCTGCCGTCGAATCCCATGCCCACCGAGAACGCGTTCTCCAGCTCGCCCGGGATGACAGCGAAGGACTTCATGGTGCCCAGCACGTCGGTGAACCAGAAGCGCACGAAGTGCACATCGCGGCTCTTGATGGTCTTGAGCACGAAGTCTTGCTCGGGATTCGTCACCATGGCAGTCCCCTTCCTCGGTACAAGCCCTGATTATAGCGGCCGAGGTTACCGGGAGGTTTCAGAGGCGGCGAAAACCCCGGGATGGCCTCAGAACGCGGGAGGGCCCGCCTTACGGCGGGCCCTCCCCTCCGGACGCCTCCAAGGCGCCCGCATGCTGCGGAGCTTGGAGCCTACTCGGCGGCGCCGTCCACGGCGGCCTCGGCGGCAGCGGCCTCCTCGACCACGTCGCCGGCGGTGGCGGCAGCGGCGGCCTCGGCCTCGGCAACCGTCTCCTCAGCACCGCGCTCAGCCTCGACGGCGCTCTCCTCCACCGCGGCGGCCTTGGCAGCCTCAGCGGCGAAGGCGGCGGCGCGCTCGGCCTTGGCAGCGGCCTTAGCCTCGCGCTCGGCCTTCTTGGCGGCCTCGCGCTCGGCGGCCTTAGCGGCGCGCTCGGCCTTCTTGGCGGCCTCGCGCTCGGCGACGACGTCCTTGGCGGAGCCGAAGCGGTCGGCGAAGCGCTGCACGCGGCCGCCGGTGTCGATCAGCTTCTGGGTGCCGGTGTAGAACGGATGGCACGCGTTGCAGATGTCGATCTTCAGCTCAGGCTTGGTGGAGTGGGTGGTGAAGGTGTTGCCGCAGCTGCACTTCACGACGCACTCGACGTACTCCGGATGGATTCCCTGCTTCATGGTGGGTTCTCTCCTCATCTCCTTGGTTTCCGACCAAGGAATCGATGCCTTGGTTTCCGACCAAGGCGAGACACAAGCCTTCATATAATAGCACCGCCCTCGCGCAATGCAAGGGCGGTGCGGTAAGAATTCACGGACGAACCGGCGAGGGCCGCAAGGCGCCCGACGCCCCGCGACCCGATGCGGGCGGTTCTCCGCCGACGGGCTAGAGCTCCGTCACCCACAGGCCGTGGAGGTTGCAGTACTCGTAGACCCGGAGGGGCTGCACGCCCTCGGCGACGAAGAAGTCGGTCGCGGGCGGGGTCTCCGGGACAAGGGGGTGCACCTCGTAGCCCTTGTCGGTGACCAGGCAGATGAACTGGATCCAGTGCTCGGGGAGCATCGGGTGGTCGACGCTGCCGACGTTCACGTGGAGGTGGCCCTCCTCGCGGGTGACGGCCGGCACGTGCTTCTCGGTGGCGGCGTCGGTGCTGTCGGCGACCAGCTCGACCATCTTCTCGCCGCAGCAGAACAGCGGCACGTTGTGGTCGACGACCTTCACGGCGATGTTGCCGCAGTGCTCGCACTTGTAGAACTTGATGTCCATGGCAGACCTCTTTTCTCAGCTAGCCGGGGTGTCCCGGGTTGACGCGACCCGCCGGCGTCTACGCGGCGGGAAGGGCTCGCGGCCCTCAGCCGAGTATTGTACGGCGCAGCGGCCCTGCTCGTGAACCCACCTGCCGACCGATTACACGCCGTAACCTCAAGAGGCGCGGGTCGCAGGGCGGGGCGGCGGGCACCTGGCGCGGCGCGGCGCGGGAGCAGAGGGCATCGGAGCCTTGGACGGCGGGCGCTGCTGCCACTTTTTCGGCGAAAAATGGCACTAATCCGGAGTTTGGTACGGTCGCGTGCCCTATGGGGAGGATCTGAGGCCGCACCCGCGAGGCGCCACCTGGGCAAACGTCGGCGGCGCGAGCGCCAGGCGCCCTCCGGGGGCCTCGGCACCGTACCAAACCGGGGATTAGTGCCATTCCGGCGGGATTTAGTGGCGGCAACCACAGCACGCCCCGCCGGCGGTACCACGCGAGAGCGCGAAACACCGGGGCAGGTGCGGCAAAGCGACGCGGCGCTCCGGCGGGGACGCAGGAGGGGGCGCCAGGGCGAGAGCGGCTGCGCCGGGTCGCGGCCGGGCCTAGCGGGCCGTCGGATCGTCCGCGTCCGCCGGCTGGGCGCCCGCCGCCCCGCGCTGCGGCAGCCGGCGCGAGAGCGCGTAGACCAGCACGCCCGCGCCCACGAGCACCAGCGGCACCGAGAGCACCTGGCCCATGGTGAGCCAGCCGCCCCAGAGGTAGCCCAGCTGCGCGTCGGGCTCGCGCACGAACTCGACGAGGAAGCGGAACGTGCCGTACATGAGCAGGAAGACGCCGAGGAACGTGCCGCGAGGACGCGGCGGCAGCCGGCGCGACAGCGCGTAGAGCACGCAGAAGATGACGACGCCCTCGAGCAGCGCCTCGTAGAGCTGCGAGGGATGGCGCGGCATGAGGCCGGCCGCCCCGCCGAAGACGACCCCCCAGGGCGCGTCGGTGGGCGCCCCCCACAGCTCGCCGTTGACGAAGTTGGCACAGCGCCCGAAGAACAGCCCCATCGGGGCGGCGATGCAACCCAGATCGGCCAGGGTGAGGTATGGGATGCGCGTGAGCCGCGCCGCGGGAATGCCCGACGCGAGCGCACCCACGAGCCCGCCGTGGAAGCTCATGCCGCCTTTGTTGAAGGCGACGATCTCCAGCGGATGAGCCAGGTAGTAGCCGTCGCCGTAGAACAGGACGTAGCCGAGCCGCCCGCCCACGATGACGCCCACGATGACGCAGATCATAATGGTGAGCAGCGAGTCGACATCCACCGAGACGCGCCAGCGCCGGGCCACGCGCCAGACGATGAGGGCCGCGCAGACGAAGCCGAGCACGTACGCGATGCCGTACCAGCGGATGACGAGAGGCCCGATGGAGAGCGCCACGGGATCGATGCTGTGATAGAGGGCGTCGAGCACGGCTACCCCTGCCCCATGCCGGCGCCCACCTCGATGGCCGCGAAGCGCACTTCCTCGCGCAGGGCCTCGGGAATGGGCTGGAGAGACGACACCTTGGCGCCGCAGCGCGGGCAGGTGAGGGAGAACAGCGCCGCATCGGGGCGCAGAACCATCATGGAGTCATAGGAGGCCACGTCAAGACCGGCCTCCCCACATGCGGGGCAGGTTATCGCCTGGCTCATGCCGCCTCCTCTCCTCTCGGTCGCCGCCTTCCTGCGGCCATTGTAGCAGAAGGCCGCGGCGGCGCGCCTACAGCAGGAAGCGGTTGGGGTTGCCCGGGCGCTCCACGTCACCCACGCGCTCGGAGAGCGCCGGCCCGTGGGTGAGGAAGTGCTCGCAGATGCGGCAGACCTCCTTCACGGCGGCGGCGTAGTCATGCTCGGGGTTGAGGATGAGGTCGAGGTCGTCGGTGACCACGTGGGTCTTGCGGACGCAGGCGGCGAAGTTGCACTCGGACGGGCACGGCTCCCCCGGCATGTTGTGGGGGCAGCGGCCCTGCATCTCCTCGTCGCAGCCGCGACGCTCCCAGCACTTCTCCATGTTCCTCTCCTCGCAAACGAGCGGGGGCGGGCCCGTGAGCCCGCCCCCGCCTGCCTCATGCCTCAGCGCGGCCTACAGGTCGGCCGGCACCACGCTGGTCACGCCGGGAACGCGGTCCTTCAGGATGCGCTCGACGCCGTTGGCCAGGGTCATCTGGGACATCGGGCAGCCCTTGCAGGCGCCCTGCAGCTCCACGGTCACCACGCCGTCCTCGGACACGTCCACCAGCTGCACGTCGCCGCCATCAGCCTGGAGGCTGGGGCGGATGAGCTCAAGCACGGCGGCCACATCGGACTTCTCTACCATGATCACGTCCTTTCAGAGGGATTCGTCAGTTCCAGGGAATGATAGCACAGCGTGCCCCGCCCTGCGCCGCCGGCGATGCGATCCCGCGCCGCCGTCACCAAGACGCTATCGCGCCCCACCCGCCTCGTCGCTGCGGAGGGGACAGTCGGGGCGGGTCACACCACCGGCACCCAGTCCTGGCCCACCATCACCAAGACGTTGTCGGAGAACGTGTAGAAGTCCCCGCCGTTCACCACGCGCCCGGCGCCGGCGTCGGCCACGATGGCCTTCGCGGCGGCCTCGTAGGCGGGATCCTTGTAGACGACGAGCGTCTCGGTGTAGACGCCGCCGTCATCGGCGTTGCCCACCTTGGTCACCTGGTAGCCGTCGGCGCTGAGCAGCTCGCCCATCTTCGCCGCCGCGCCGGCCACGCCGCCGCCGTTGCGGATCTCCACGGTAACGGCCGCGCGGTCGAGGGCGGCCACATCGGCGTTGGGGGCCTGCGGCGAGGCGCCGGCGCGCACCGCGTCCATCATCGCCTGCCACTCCGCGTCGTTCACGACATAGCGCGCCCGTCCGTCCTCGTCCACCACGCGCCCCGGCACAAGGCCGGCGTACACGGTGGCAGTGTCGAGCGGGCGCAGGGCATCTCCCAGCGCCATGATCTGCGACGAGTTCCAGTCGGTCTCCACCCACTCGGCCATGTCGGCCAGGCGCGCGGCGAACCCGATGCCCTCCGAGGACAGCGCCGCGTTGGCCAGGCTCACCGAGAACGCCACCTGGTTGGCCGCCTGGCGCTCCACGCCGGTGGCGTAGTTGGAGGCGCGCAGGAAGGCAAGCGACTCCTGGGCGTCCAGGGTGCGCGTGCCCGCCTCGATGAGCAGCGTGGACGCCCGCGGGTCGTCCACCTCCTCCGCCACGTCCACCTCCACGCCGCCCACGACGTCCACTAGATGCGCGATGCCCATGGCGTTCGTGCGGCCGAAGTGCGCGATGTCCACATCAGCCAGGGCCGCCACGGCGCGCACGAGCTCGGCGTCGCCGCCGACGGCGGGCGCCTCGTAGAGCGGGTGCGCCTCGTTGTCCGACAGGCGCACCTCGATGGTGCCGGGAATGCTCAGGAACGTGAGCACGCGGTTGGCCGGATCCAGGCGCACGAGCAGGTACGCCTCGGTCTGCGGGCCGCCCGCCGCCGTGGCCGTGCCCAGCTCGGCGGCGGCCAGCAGGTAGGACGGCTCGCCGTCGGCGGCGGCCACGAGCGCCTCGGAGGCGTTGGAGTGGTCGAGCGAGAGCCGCGAGTCCGACGACGCGAAGTAGGTGAACACACCCGCGCCCACGGCCACTGCGGCCACGAGAGCCACGGTGGCCACGGCGAAGGCGATGCGCCGCACGCGCTTCTTGTGCTGCATCTCCTGCACGTAGCCGCGGCGGCCCGTGCGCCGCGAGTAGGCCTCGTCGCTCTCGCGCGTGCTCGTGGCGGGCGCCACCTGGTCGACGTAGCCGCGCACGGCGCGCTGGCGCTTGCGCGCGTTGGAGAACTCGACGGCCTCGGCGTTGGGGCGCCGCCCGCCGGCGCGGGCCGGGCGGCCGTCGCGCGCCACGTGCGTGCCGATGGTGGACGAGCGCATGGAGCGCGACATCCGCTTGGAGTGAGAGGGCGAGAACCCCTTCCGCTTCCGCAGCATCAGCCGGGCCGCCTACTCGGCGCCCACGGTCACGCGGCGCACGTCGGCGCCGAGCGACGCCAGCTTGCCCACGTAGTCCTCGTAGCCGCGGTCGATGTGCTCGATATGATGGACCGCCGTCTCGCCCTCGGCCACGATGCCGGCGAGCACGAGCGCGCCGCCGGCCCGCAGGTCGGTGGATGACACGGGCGCGCCCTGGAGCCGATCGACGCCGCGCACGATGGCGTGGTGATCCTCCATCTGGATGTCGGCGCCCATGCGCATGAGCTCGGCGGCGAACATGAAGCGGTTCTCGAAGACGTTCTCGGTGATGACCGAGATGCCGGCGGCCCGCGAGGCCAGCAGCATGAACTGGGCCTGCAGGTCCGTGGGGAAGCCGGGGTGCGGCAGGGTCTGGATGTCGGTGGGGGCAAGCGGGTTCACGCGGCTCACGCGTACCCAGTCCTCGCCGGTGTCCACCTCGCAGCCCATGGCGCGCAGCTTCATGATGGCCATGCGCAGGAAGGACGGGTCGATGCCGTGGACGGTCACCGGCCCGCCGGTGAGCGCCCCGCCGGCCAAGAACGTGCCGGCCTCGATGCGATCGCCCACGGTGGTGTGCTCGCAGGGGCGCAGCGACTCGAGCGGCACGCCCTCCACCTCGATGATGGAGGTGCCCGCCCCGCTCACCTTTGCGCCCATGGAGCAGAGCATCGCGGCGAGGTCCTCAATTTCCGGCTCGCGCGCGGCGTTCTCGATGACGGTGGCCCCCTCGGCCACCACGGCGGCCATCAGCAGGTTCTCGGTGGCGCCGACGCTGGGGAACTCGAGGGTCACCGCCGCGCCGTGCAGGCCGTGGGGCGTGCGCGCCTCGAGCACGCCGTGGGCCACGTCGAACTCCACGCCGAGCGCCTCCAGCCCCACCAGGTGCATGTCGATCTTGCGGGCGCCGATCTGGCAGCCACCGGGCATGGCCACGTGGGCCTCGCCGAAGCGGCCGATGAGCGGGCCGAGCACCGAGATGCTCGCGCGCATCTTCGACACGAGCTCGTAGGGGGTCTCGCAGCTGTCCACCGACGCCGTGTCGATGGTCAGCTCATGGCCCTGGCGGCGCACCGTGGCGCCCAGCCGCTCCAGCACCTCCGCCATGATCTCGATATCCGAGATGAGCGGCACGTTGCGGATGACCGAGGCCCCGCGTCCCAGAAGCGACGCGGCCATCAGCTTGAGGGCGGAGTTCTTCGCGCCCGAGACGGTTACGTCACCGGCGAGGACGCCGGTGCCGCGGACGATGATGATTTCTTCAGCCATGCCAGGTCCTTTATAGGAGAAGGCCCCCGTGAGCCGGGGGCCTGACTGCCAGTCGAGTGAGGCGAAAGGACTACTCGCCCTCGCCCAGGGCGAAGCGCACGAAACCGGTGACGGTGATCGTGCCACCCAGCTCCTTGCCGCACTGCTCGACGTACTGGGCCACGGTGAGGTCCGGGTTCTTCACGAAGGCCTGCTCGGTAAGGCAGTTCTCCTTGTAGAACTTCTCCATGCGGCCCTCGGCCATCTTCTCCTGGATGTTCTCGGGCTTGCCGGACTCGGCGGCCTGGGCCTTGTAGATCTCCTTCTCATGGGCCACCACGTCGGCGGGCACGTCGGCGCGGGTGGCGGAGACGGGGTTGACGGCGGCCACCTGCATGGCCACGTCGCGGCCGCACTTCTGGAACTCCTCGGCGGTGGCGTCGACGCCCTCCAGGGCGAAGGTCACCAGCACGCCGATCTTGCCGCCGCCGTGGATGTAGGCGGACACGCCGTCGGCCTCGACCACGGAGAAGCGGGCCAGGCTCGTGTTCTCGCCCATCACGTGGATGCAGTCGGTGAGGATGGCGGACACGGCCTCGCCGTCCACCTCGGCAGCCTGCAGGGCGTCCAGGTCGGCCGGCTTGGCGTCGAGGGCAGCGCGGGTGATCTTCTCGGCGTAGGCCTTGAACTTGTCGTTGATGGCCACGAAGTCGGTCTCGCAGTTGAGCTCGATCATGGCGCCGGAGGTGCAGTCAGCGGAGAGCACGGTCATGACGGTGCCCTCGTTGGTGGCGCGCCCGGCCTTCTTGGCCACGGCGGCCAGGCCGCGGGTGCGCAGCACGTCGACGGCCTTCTCCAGGTCGCCCTCGACCTCGGCGAGCGCCTTCTTGCACTCCATCATGCCGGCGCCGGTCATCTCGCGCAGCTCCTTGACCATGGAAGCGGTGATGTTAGCCACAGGGGGCTCCTTTCTGCGTAAGGATTACGGGCGGGGCGCCGCGGTGGGCGCCCCGGAAACAGGCGGGTTACTCGGCGAAGGTCTCGGAGGCCTCGACGTCCTTCGGGCCCTCCTCGACGGCGGCCACGGCGGCCTCGGTCGCCGCGTCGGCGGCAGCGTCGGCAGCGGTCTCGACCGGGGCGGTCTCCACCTCGGCGACGACGGCGCCGTCGGCCATCTCGGCCACGGTCACCTCGGCGCCGGAGCCGGCGATGACGGCGTCGGCGATGAAGTCGGCCAGCAGGCGGACCGAGCGGATGGCGTCGTCGTTGGCCGGGATGCCGTAATCGACGTCATCAGGGTCGCAGTTGGTATCGAGGGTGCCCACCACCGGCACGTTCAGACGCTGAGCCTCGTGGATGGCAATCTCCTCGCGGTTGGTGTCGATGATGAAGATGGCGTCGGGAACGCGCTTCATGTTGCGGATGCCGTTGAGGTTGGCCTGGAGCTTGGAGAGCTCCTTGCGCAGCAGGATCTGCTCCTTCTTCGGCAGCAGCGCCATGCGGCCGTCAGCCTCCATGGCCTCCAGCTCCTCCATGCGGTTCACGCGGGTGCGGATGGTCACGAAGTTGGTGAGCATGCCGCCCAGCCAGCGGTTGTTCACGTAGGGCATGCCGCAGCGGTTGGCGGCGTCGGCCACGGCCTCCTGGGCCTGCTTCTTGGTGCCGACGAACAGGATGGTGCCGCCCTTGCGAGCCAAGTCGGACACGAAGCTGTAGGCCTTGTCCAGGCCGATGAGCGTCTGCTTGAGGTCGATGATGTAGATGTCGCCGCGGCTGCCGAAGATGTAGGGCTTCATCTTCGGGTTCCAGCGACGGGTCTGGTGACCGAAGTGGCTGCCCGCGTCGAGCAGCGTGGTAATGCTGACTTTCGCCATGTCTTTCTCCATTCGTTAGTCCTCTGCCCGCGGTCATCCCCGAGAACCGCAGCCTTTTCCGGTGGCCACTGGCGGTTCGGGTCACGCGAGCATGCGTGATAGGTGCGCTGTGAGAACACAGCCCGCCTAAAATAGCAGGAGAGGCCCGCAAATGCAAGGAAGAAGCGGCTGCACACGACCAAAGCGCACAATCCCGCCACGGCGGCGCAGGCGTCGGGCGCTTTTTTGGTCATTTTCTTCGAAATTCCGACGCCCAGACGGCCCCGTGCAGCCTTCTTCGCCGCAAAAGGCCAGGTCGCGGTTACGCTCGGCGAGCCTCCCCAGACCAGAAGAGCCCGATTCCGCCCCTCCGCCTCGGAATTTCGAAGAAAATGGCCATTTTTCGCCTGCTAGCGGAAGAACACCGACGAGGCACGGTCGTAGAACGTCCCCCCGCCGCAGCGCAGGAGCGTGACGGGATGGTCCGAGCGACGCACGTAGACGCGGCGGACGGGGCGCTCGAAGAGCAGCAGCTCGCCGTCGGCGAACAGGGTGGCCTCGCGGAAGGCGTCACGGTCGTCGAGGGCCACCTCCACCACGTCGCTCTCGCCGGTGACGATGGCGCGCGTGTGCAGGGTGTGGGGCGCGAGCGGCACCGCCACGAGCCCCTGGAAGCCCGGCGCCACGAGCGGTCCGCCTGCCGAGAGCGCGTAGGCCGTCGAGCCGGTGGCCGAGGCCACCACCACGCCGTCCCCCCGCATCTGCGCCACCGATGACCCGGAGATGCCGAGCGAGAACTCGATGATGCGGCCCATGGCGCCGCGGGTGACCGCCAGCTCGTTGAGCGCGTAGAAGGCGCGCACGCCACAGAGTCCCAGGCGGTTCACGCCGAAGCCGCCGTGCGGGTCATCCAGGCTCGCACGCGCCGCCTCGGCCCGACAGGCGTCGTCGCAGGAGGACGAGACGTCGGGCAGCTCGCCGGCCTCCACCGGATCCGGCTCGCCGTCGCAGACCACGTCCACGCGCAGGGCGGCCCGGCGCTCGACGGCGGCCTCGCCGGCGAGCGCGGCCGCCACGAGCGGCACCACGCCCGCGTCGCTGCCGTTGGCCAGAAAGCCCAGCCGGCCGAAGTTGATGCCGAGCACAGGCACGTCCGCCCCCTCCAGCAGGTGAGCTGTCTGCAGGATGGTGCCGTCGCCGCCCAAGACCACCGCCAGGTCCACCGCGTCGGGCAGCTGCGCGCGCACGGAGGCGCGCAGAACGTCATTGCCCAGCTGCGCCGAGTCTACCAGCAGGTAGCCGGCGCCCTGGCTGCCCAGGTAGGCCCCGAGCAGCAGCGAGGCGTCCGTGGCCTGGGGATTGGAGTTATTACGCACGATGAGGATGAACATACGGGCCGTCTTTCCGCTTTTGCTATGATGGGGCATTATATCCGATGCGCGCGAAGGCCCTGCAATGTCCGAGACGCCCCTGCGAGGCAAACATACCCGCCCCCGCCGTGCTGACGGCGCGGGCGACCCCCCGCAGACCGGGCGCCACGGCCGGCCCGCACCTGCCAGCCCCGCCCGCGCCCAGGGCGCCGGAGGCGACCGCCCCGCGTCC
>NZ_QWKK01000325.1 GCF_009911695.1 Enterorhabdus sp. P55
CTATCAGGGCGATGGCCCACTACGTGAACCATCACCCTAATCAAGTTTTTTGGGGTCGAGGTGCCGTAAAGCACTAAATCGGAACCCTAAAGGGAGCCCCCGATTTAGAGCTTGACGGGGAAAGCCGGCGAACGTGGCGAGAAAGGAAGGGAAGAAAGCGAAAGGAGCGGGCGCTAGGGCGCTGGCAAGTGTAGCGGTCACGCTGCGCGTAACCACCACACCCGCCGCGCTTAATGCGCCGCTACAGGGCGCGTCCCATTCGCCAATCCGGATATAGTTCCTCCTTTCAGCAAAAAACCCCTCAAGACCCGTTTAGAGGCCCCAAGGGGTTATGCTAGTTATTGCTCAGCGGTGGCAGCAGCCAACTCAGCTTCCTTTCGGGCTTTGTTAGCAGCCGGATCTCAGTGGTGGTGGTGGTGGTGCTCGAGCTATTAGGTGCCTTTAGGTTTCAGCCATGCGCTCAGGCCCACCTGGCGGGTTTTCTGATAGCGCAGATCCTCTTTGCGGTAA
>NZ_QWKK01000326.1 GCF_009911695.1 Enterorhabdus sp. P55
AATGGTCAATTAACAGCAAACGTTGATGTCGCTGCAAAGCAGAACAAGACATTATCTTCATCTACTAGTAGTTCTGAACAAAAAGTAACTACTAGTACGAGTACAACATCAAGCACAAGTATAACTTCAAAAAGTGAAGTTAGTACAACATCAAGCACAAGTATAACTTCAAAAAGTGAAGTTAGTACAAAATCAGATACTAAAAAAAGTGTAACAAAAGCAACAACTCAGGATAAGCAAGCAAATGATATTAGTAGTTACTTACCTGATAGTTCTAACGGCACTATTATAAATAAAGCAGATATTAAATTTACAGATCCAAGCAATAATGAGGTTAGTGCAGCAGATGTCACAGCTGATACAAATGTATCATTAGCCTATTATTGGTCAATACCTAATGAACTAAAGGATGACTATAGTGTTAAAGCTGGAGATTATTTTGAGTTTAAATTACCAGCAAATATTACCTATCGTGCAGGAACAGGTGACCTTGGAGACTATGGTACGTA
>NZ_QWKK01000327.1 GCF_009911695.1 Enterorhabdus sp. P55
CAAAGCAGGTTGAGCAAGCGGTTTTTGCTTGCATAGCCAGCACGCACGCCGTAATCCATGTGATCCTATGGGCGCAGCCCATAGGATGAATGTATTCCAGTAAGCGTGTCAAAAAGCAAGCCAAGTTTAAACCAAAACTAGGCGTACGTGCTGGCAGGCAGTAAGCTGATAGCGCAAAGCGCATGCAAGCGGCTGCCCCGCGGGCCACAAGCCCGCCCATGCGCCGATGAAGTCGGCGACCTAAGCCCGAAGGGCGTCCTCAGGCGTCAGCCTGTCCGTGAACTTGCCGGTCGGCAACACGAAAAACGAGCAATGAGCGCTCGCTGGATAGGCTAGAGGCCTACCTTATGGTAAACCACCAACCCGCAGGTATAGAAAGCTAGCCGCAAGGCACGCTTTTGGGTTGGCATAGGGGCTCCGCCCCGAGGCTTCGCTACGCTTAGCCTCTTCACCGGCCAACAGCCGCGTGCTAAAACCGGCCCGTAAGGGCACCCCTTGGCCTTTG
>NZ_QWKK01000328.1 GCF_009911695.1 Enterorhabdus sp. P55
ATGACCATCATCGAAGACATCTACTCGGCCGTCCTGCGCGGCAAGCGCAAGGAGGTCGCGCCTCTGGTGCAGCAGGCCCTCGACGAGGGCCTGGGCGCCGAGGAGGTCCTCAACGAGGCGCTCGTGGCCGCCATGTCCGAGATCGGCGAGCGCTTCAGCCGCAACGAGGCCTTCGTGCCCGAGATGCTCGTGGCCGCCCGCGCCATGAGCGCCGGCACCGAGGTGCTCAAGCCCCACCTGGCCGAGGAGGGCGCCGAGCCGGTGGGCAAGGCCGTCATCGGCACGGTCAGGGGCGACATGCACGACATCGGCAAGAACCTCGTGCGCATGATGATCGAGGGCAAGGGCTTCGAGGTCACCGACCTCGGGGTCGACGTGGCCCCCGAGCAGTTCGTGACGTTCCTGCAGGAGCACGACGACGTGGACGTCGTGTGCTGCTCGGCGCTGCTCACCACCACCATGCCCGAGATCGGCGCCACCATCCGCGCCATCGAGGAGGCCGGC
>NZ_QWKK01000329.1 GCF_009911695.1 Enterorhabdus sp. P55
TTGACGACCAATATAAGATTACCTCAAGACTAGTTGATGCCCTAAATGCTGAGAACTCGGTACAGAATCATTTGTCATCAACTATAAACACACGTTACTATTTACGACGTCACTATGAAAATATCGTATTTGACGCCAATCCTATTGTAAAATAATTTAACAAATGCAGCTCAGACAGGGTTGCATTTGTTTTCATTTTATGGTAGAATAGACTTTAGTGACAGTAATTTGAAAGGTAGGAAAAGCTCGTTTGAGATTAGCTACATCACGTGGGAAGCCACATAGCAAAACTAAAAAATTCGCGCTGCTTACGCTCTTCTTAGGTCTATTTATGATTATTAGTGTTCCGCACACTTATGCGGATTCCGATAAGTCAGACAATAACTCAAACATGGCCAAGGTATCAGAAGAAGCAAGTGACCGTGAAATATATGGGGCAAAAGCCTCAGGAGACTCTAAAGGTTCCAATATTGAACAGATTCTAGGAGATAAATATACATCAGC
>NZ_QWKK01000330.1 GCF_009911695.1 Enterorhabdus sp. P55
CCATCGAGCTTGTCTTTGGCGTCATCTTTTAAGTCTGAGGCTTTATTACCTGTTGCCTTAGCGGCTTGGGTAACTTTGTCTTGAAGCGTTTCATCGTCAGCTTTTTGTTGTTCTTTTGTCTTGATGTCAACAACGGATACATTGACTTCAACAACGGTCAAGTCTGTCATACGTGCCACTTCTTCAGAGATCACACGTTTAATTTCTTTATAGATTTCAGGGACATGTTTACGGTATTCAGTAATGACTTTAAGGTCAACGGCAACTTGCGTTTCACCCACTTCAACGTCAACACCTTTTGTTGCATCGTCACTATTGATAATCTTACCTGTTAAATTAGAGAAGAACCCACCTTCAACGGATAAGAGCCCATCGACATTTTCAAGGGCCATTCCAACAATCTTTTGAATGACTTTGTCATCGTATGAGAGTTTACCTTTGATGTCTTTTTGAAAATTTTGATTTTGTGTATTAGCCATATTAGTCACCATATCTTTCTAGTAC
>NZ_QWKK01000331.1 GCF_009911695.1 Enterorhabdus sp. P55
CCCATATCCGTCACCTTCGATGTATTCCATTTACTCAAATCACCAACTGTTGTTAGTTTTGATTTATAGAACATCAAACTCATGTCCGTCACATTAGATACATCCCATTTACCCAAATCACCAACGGTTGTCAATGTAGCTTTCGGTAATTTTGCATTTTCTGTCTGCATGTCATGAAAAATGATCGGTTTTGATGCGTCAATCGCATAACTTCCACCACCAATCAGTAATGCTCCGATAACGACAATGTGGGTTATGCATTAGCTTATATTGGCCCTGGCCCCGCATCCCAACGATACCATGATGGTGGCGTTAGCTGTGAACCTTCGAACATATACATCATATCATTCACATTCGATATATTCCAATGACTCAAATCACCAACGGATGTTAGCTTTGAATCAGTGAACATATAACCCATATTCGTCACCTTCGATGTATTCCATTGACTTAAATCACCAACTGAGGTTAGTTTTGAATTTTCGAACATACTATCCATATAC
>NZ_QWKK01000035.1 GCF_009911695.1 Enterorhabdus sp. P55
CCGGGGCCGGGCTCGAGCCGCTGACGACGAGGCTCTCCGCCCTGGGGAGGCTCGCCCCCTCGGTCGAGCTCGTGGGCGCCCTGCGCGCCGCCGAGGTGCGCGATCGGGAGGAGCGAGCCGCCCACCTCCACGCCCGCGCCACGGGCGACCGGCGCTCGGCGGCCTGGCGCCGCGCGCACCCCGACCCCTTCCGCGAGGATCGCCGCACGCGCCCTGCCACCGCGCCATCGCCCCAGGCCATGCCGCCTGTCTTGCACGTCGATCTGTTCGGCGGGCTGTCCGTGCGCATAGGCGACGTCCCCGTGACGAGCAGCGTCATCGCGCGGCGCAAGGCCAAGACGCTGCTGGCCGTCCTCGTCCTGCGCCGCGGCGGGGAGCTGCCGCGCGACCGCTTGGCCGAGGCGCTCTGGCCCGACAGCGACCCCAAGACGGCGCGCAAGAACCTCAGCTCCACCTGGTCGGCGCTCGCCCGCGCGCTGGCGGTGGACGGCAGCTGCCCCTACCTTCTGGCCGACGACTACGGCTGTCGGCTCGACGGGCGCCTGGTGGAGAGCGATGTCGGGCGCTTCGAGGCCCTCTGCCGCAAGCTGCTGTTCAACCGCGCCCAGCTGGACACCTGGGAGGAGCTCTACTCCCAGGTGTGCGGCGACTACGCCGACGACCTGCTGCCCTGCGAGCACGATTCCGCCCTCGTGGACTCGCTGCGCCTGCGCTACCGCACCGAGCTGGCCGATGCCCTGGTAGCGGCGTCCGAGCGCCTGGTCGAGGCGGGGGAGGTGCGCGGCGCGCTCTGGTTCGCCCGCGAGGCCCTGCGCCGTGACTCGAGCCGGGAGGACGCCTACGCGGCCCAGATGCAGGCGCAGATAGCCGCAGGCCAGCGCGCCGCGGCCTTGGAGACGTACTTCGCCTGCCGGGCCTACTTGGCCGAGGAGCTGGGCATCGACCCGTCCCCGCGCATCGTCGAGCTCTACCGCGCCGTCATCGAGGAGGAGGTGGAGGTGTGAGGCCGAGCGCAGGGCGGCCGTGGCGCGGGGCTCCGCTCGACGCGTCGTCGCGCGAGCCGAGGTCTCGCTCCTCCTTTGGCTTGACCTTGCCGCGCCCCGCGCCACGGCCGGGCCCTTCCCGGCGTCTTCCCTGTTGGCACTGTGTAATTCGCACTTCGGGGGCAACGCCTATGCTAAAGTGCTTGTACTTGTGCGATGGCGTGTTCGCGCCGCCGCACTCGGCCGACATCATCGAGAGAAAGACGAGACCTTCCATGGGATTTCTTTCCAAGCTGCTCACCCTCGGCGAGGGCAAGCAGCTCAAGCGCTACGAGGCCATGGTGCAGAAGATCAACGGCCTCGAGCCGTCCATGCAGGCCCTCTCCGACGAGGAGCTGGCGGGCCTGACCGAGCAGTTCCGCGCGCGCTTTGCCGCCGGCGAGAGCCTTGACGACCTGCTGCCCGAGGCCTTCGCCGCCGTGCGCGAGGCGAGCGTGCGCACCATCGGGCTGCGCCACTTCGACGTGCAGCTCATCGGCGGCATGGCCCTGCACGAGGGGCAGATCGCGGAGATGAAGACCGGCGAGGGCAAGACGCTCGTCTCCACCCTGGCCGGCTACCTCAACGCCATCCCCGGCGACAACGTGCACATCGTCACCGTCAACGACTACCTGGCTCGGCGTGACTGCGAGTGGATGGGCCGGATCTACCGCTTTCTCGGCATGCGCACCGGGCTCATCCAGAACGGCATGCGCCCGGCGGACAAGATCCCCGCCTACCAGGCCGACGTCACCTACGGCACCAACTCCGAGTTCGGCTTCGACTACCTGCGCGACAACATGGTCACGCGCGCCGGCTCGCGCGTGCAGCGCGGGCACGCCTTCGCCATCGTCGACGAGGTGGACTCCATCCTCATCGACGAGGCCCGCACGCCGCTCATCATCTCGGGCGCGGGCACCCAGGCGGCCGAGACGTACAACAAGTTCGCCCGCGTGATGCCCGGCCTGAAGGAGGGCGTCGACTTCGACATGGACGAGGCGAAGAAGACCATCAACGCCACCGAGAGCGGCCTGGAGCGCATCGAGATGATGCTCGGCATCGACGATATCTACGCCGATCCCTCCGGCCAGCTGGCCAACCACCTCCAGCAGGCGCTCAAGGCCCAGTTCCTCTTCCACCGCGACATCGACTACGTGGTGGTGGACGGCGAGGTCAAGATCGTCGACGAGTTCACCGGCCGCATCATGGAGGGCCGCCGCTGGTCCGAGGGCCTGCACCAGGCCGTGGAGGCCAAGGAGCGCGTGCTCGTGCGCGAGGAGAACCAGACGCTGGCCACCATCACCCTGCAGAACTACTTCCGCCTCTACGACAAGCTGGCCGGCATGACCGGCACGGCCATGACCGAGGACGCCGAGTTCCGCCAGATCTACAACCTGCCCGTCATGGCCATCCCGCCGAACAAGCCGGTCATCCGCAAGGACGAGAACGACCTGGTCTACCGCACGGTGGACGCCAAGTTCAACGCCGTGGCCGACGACGTGGCCGCCCGCCACGAGGCCGGCCAGCCCTGCCTCATCGGCACCGTGTCCATCGAGAACTCCGAGCGCCTCTCGCGCCTGCTCGACAAGCGCGGCATCAAGCACGAGACGCTTAACGCCAAGAACCATGAGCGCGAGGCGCACATCGTGGCCCAGGCCGGGCGCGCCGGCGCCGTGACCATCGCCACCAACATGGCCGGCCGCGGCACCGACATCCGCCTCGGCGGCGATCCTGACGTGCTGGCCGAGGACCTGCTGCGCGCCCGCGGGCTCGACCCCGACGCGCCCGAGCTCGATGAGGCCGGCAACCCGCATCCCGACCGCCCCACCGACGCCCAGCGCGCGGCGGCGCTCGAGGAGGCCCGCGCCACCTGCGCCGCCGAGCAGCAGGCGGTGCTCGAGGCCGGGGGGCTCTGCGTCATCGGCACCGAGCGCCACGAGTCGCGCCGCATCGACAACCAGCTGCGCGGCCGCTCCGGCCGTCAGGGCGACCCGGGCACCACGCAGTTCTACCTCTCGCTCGAGGACGACCTCATGCGCCTGTTCGGCGGCAGCCGCATGGACTCCATCTCCAACATGATGAAGAAGACGGACATGCCCGACGACATGCCCATCCAGGCGGGCATGGTGTCCAAGTCCATCGAGAGCGCCCAGCGCCAGGTGGAGTCGATGCACTTCGCCGCCCGCAAGAACGTGCTGGAATACGACGACGTGATGAACCTGCAGCGCAAGGCCATCTACGAGGAGCGCAACGCCATCCTCGACGGCAAGGACATGGCCGGCCGCACCCCGGGCATCATCGCCGACGCGGTGGACGAGGTGGTGGGGGAGATGTGCCCCGCCAACCTGCCGAGCGACGACTGGGATGCCAAGGGCGTCGACATGTGGGCGGCCAACATGACCGGCACGAGCGGCTTCTCCCTGGCCGCGCTCGACCATGACGACGATCCCCAGGAGGTGGACGAGGCCCTGGCGGCCTACCTCGAGGGCATCTACGACGAGAAGGCCTCCACCCTGGGGCACGCCATGATGGAGAGCCTGTCCGCCCAGGTCATGCTGCGCATCATCGACACCAAGTGGATGCAGCACCTCCAGGAGATGGACTACCTCAAGACGGGCATCGGCCTGCGCGCCTTCGGTCAGCGCGACCCGCTCGTGGAGTACAAGAACGAGGCCTATGGCGCCTTCGAGCGCCTGACCGCGTCCATGTACGACGACTACCTGCGCACGCTCCTGCGCCTTCAGATAGCGGTGAAGCCCGACGCGGCCGCCCCGCTGCCCGAGCAGAGCGACCCACTCGAGCGCTCGATGAGCTACTCAAGCCCCGAGGAGGCGCTCTCCGGCTCTGGTACCGCCTCGGCCCGCCGCGCCGCCGCCCCGGGCGCCGGCGCGCCGCCCCGGCCCGCCCCAGCCAAGCCGGCCACCTACGAGAAGGACCGGGACGATCCCTTCGCCAACGTGGGGCGCAACGACCCCTGCCCCTGCGGCAGCGGCCTCAAGTACAAGAAGTGCCACGGCAAGGACCAGTAGGCCCGCGCCATCCGATTCGCCCCGAAGAAGAGCAGAGACGATGGAACTGAAGGAAATCGCCAAGGAACTGGAGGCCGTCGCCGCCCGCATCGCGGACGCGCGCGGCTTCCTGCACATCGATGACAAGGCCGCCGACCTGGCCCGGCTCGACGCCCAGATAGCCTCCCCCGGCTTCTGGGACGACGCCTCCCGCGCCCAGCAGGTGTCGAAGGAGGCTTCCAACCTGCGCGACACCATCGCCGAGTACGACGAGGCCGCCGCCCTGCTCGAGGACGCCCGCGCCGCCTTCGAGCTGGCGGGGGAGGACGCCGCCTTCGCCGAGGAGAGCGAGGAGTGCCTGGGGCGCCTGGCCGCCATGCTCGACGGGCTGGAGGTGGCCTCGTGGTTCTCCGGGCGCTTCGACGGGGGCGACGCCATCCTCACGGTGAACCCCGGCCAGGGCGGCCTGGAGGCCCAGGACTGGACCGAGATGCTCTACCGCATGTACACCCGCTACGCCGACGCCAAGGGCTGGCGCGTGGCCGACCTGGACGTGGTGCCCGGCGAGGGCATCGGGCTCGACCGCGCCGTGGTGCAGGTGGAGGGCCGCAACGCCTACGGCATGCTGCGCTCGGAGGCCGGCGTCCACCGCCTCGTGCGCATCTCGCCCACCGACGACAAGAAGCGCCGCCAGACCACCTTCGCGAGCGTGGAGGTGCTGCCGGTGATGCCCGATGACATCGAGGTGGACCTCAACCCCGCCGACGTGCGCGTGGACGTGTACCGCTCGAGCGGCCCGGGCGGCCAGTGCGTCAACACCACCGACTCCGCCGTGCGCCTGACGCACCAGCCCACCGGCATCGTCGTCACCTGCCAGAACGAGAAGTCCCAGCTCCAGAACAAGGAGGCCGCCTTCCGCGTGCTGCGCGCCCGCCTCTACGAGCTGGAGGAGCGCAAGCGCGCCGCCGAGCTGGACGCGTTGCGCGGCGAGCGCATGGACAACTCCTTCGGGTCGCAGATCCGCAACTACGTGCTCTACCCCTACCAGATGGTGAAGGACCTGCGCAGCGGCGTGGAGACGGGCAACGTCGATGCGGTGCTCGGCGGTGACCTGGAGGACTTCGTCATCGGCTACCACAAGTGGCACGCCTCGCAGTAGCGCGCGCCCGCGGCGGCCGCGCGCCGGTCGCATACCGCCTATCATCGCGGCCCTGACCCGCGGTTTTGCTAGAATGAGTCCGTTGCGTTTTTCGAGGAAAGGAACTGCCGTGGACGCAAGCCCATTGGAGGCGGAGGCCCGCTCCCTCCGCGCCGACATCGTGTCGATGATCGCGGAGGCGGGCAGCGGGCACCCCGGAGGGTCGCTCTCCTGCGCCGACATCCTGACCGCCCTGTACCTGGGCGGCGTGATGGAGCATGATCCCGCCGACCCGAAGAAGGAGGGCCGTGACTGGTTCATCCTGGCCAAGGGCCATGCGGCGCCTGCGCTCTACGCCACGCTGGCCCACGCCGGCTACCTGCCGCGCGAGGAGCTCAAGACCCTGCGCAAGCTGGGCACGCGCCTCCAGGGCCATCCCGACTGCCGCCTCTGCCCGGGGGTGGAGGTGTCCACCGGCTCGCTCGGCCAGGGCCTCTCCATCGCCGCCGGCACCGCCGCGGGGCTTGCCCTCGACGGTCGGGCGGGCACTGTGTTCACGCTGCTCGGCGACGGCGAGTGCGAGGAGGGCCAGGTCTGGGAGGCGGCCATGTTCGCCGCCCACCGCGGCCTGGGCAACCTCGTGGCCATCGTCGACCTCAACGGCCTGCAGATAGACGGCGCCACCGCTGACGTGTGCGACCCGGGCGATTTAGGCGCGAAGTTCGCCGCCTTCGGCTGGGACGTCACCTGCGTTGACGGGCACGACCTGGGCGCCCTCGTCGAGGTGCTCGGCGGCGCCAAGCGCGCCGGCGGGAGCCGCCCCCACGCCGTCATCGCCCGCACCGTCAAGGGCAAGGGCGTCTCCTTCATGGAGGGCCAGGCCGGCTGGCACGGCAAGGCGCCCAACGCAGAAGAGCTCACGATCGCGCTTGCCGAGCTGCAAGCGGCCGGCGAGTAAGGAGGCCACGACATGGTAAAGCTCGCAACTCCTGAGCAGGCGGCCCAGAAGAAGGCCACCCGCGCGGCGCTCGGCGTCACCCTGGCCGAGCTCGCCGCCGAGGGCCTGCCCGTGGTGGCCGTCGACGCCGACCTCACCGGCTCCACCACCACCAAGAAGCTCGCCGACGCTGGCTTCGCCGAGCGTCTGTTCAACTGCGGCATCGCCGAGCAGAACATGATCGACGTGGCCGCGGGCCTCGCGCTCACCGGGCACGTGGCCTTCACCGGCTCCTTCGCCGTGTTCGGCACGGGCCGCGCCTACGACCAGATCCGCAACACGGTGTGCTACTCGGGGCTCGACGTGAAGATCGCCCCCACCCACGCCGGCGTGTCGGTGGGGCCCGACGGCGGCTCGCACCAGATGCTCGAGGACGTGTCGCTCATGCGGGGGCTTCCCGGCATGCGCGTGCTCGTGCCGGCCGACTACGCGGCGGCCCGCGCGGCCATCCGCCTGGCGGCGGCCACGCCCGGCCCGGTCTACGTGCGCATGGGCCGCGCGTCGGTGCCCTGCGTCTACGCGGACGACGTGGAGCTGGAGATGGGCCGCGCCTACGTCCTGCGCGAGGGCACCGACGTCACCATCGTCGCCAACGGCGTGGAGATACGCGAGGCCCTGCTCGCAGCCGAGGAGCTCGCGGGCGCGGGCATCTCGGCCGAGGTGATCGACGCCTTCTGCGTGAAGCCGCTCGACGCCGACACCATCCTGGCCTCGGTGGCCAAGACGGGGCGCGTGGTGGTGGCCGAGGAGCACAGCGTCATCGGCGGGCTGGGGTCGGCGGTGGCCGAGCTTCTGGTTGCGCGGCACCCGGCCCCCGTGGCCTTCGTGGGCGTGCGCGACCGCTTCGGCAAGTCGGGCGAGTTCGAGGAGCTGCTGCGCTACTTCGAGCTTGACTCCGCCGCCGTTGTTGAAGCTGTGAAGAGGGTCTTGGCCGTTTAAGCCGTCTGCTAGAATTGGACGGTCTCAGTAATGAACGACAATTTGAACGGAGCAAACTGTGACCAATGATACGAGCCAAGGGCGCTCGCCGCGTGCTCGCCATGCCGGCTCGGGGGCTCACTCCCGCCGCGCCCAGATGGCGTCGCAGCTGTCGCAATCGCTGCCCGTGCTCGAGGTTGACGAGACCTCCGCGCCCCTGGGCACGCCGGTCATCACCTTCGACCATGTGACCAAGGTCTACCCGGCCCAGCCCAACAAGCCCGCGCTCAACGACGTGTCGCTGCAGATCTACGCGGGCGAGTTCCTCTTCCTCGTGGGCCATTCCGGAAGCGGCAAGTCCACCTTCATCCGCCTGCTCACCCGTGAGATCAAGCCCTCCGAGGGCAAGATCTACGTGGCGGACGAGGACCTCACCACCATGCGAAACTGGCGCGTGCCCTACCTGCGCCGCAACATCGGCTGCGTGTTCCAGGACTTCAAGCTCCTGCCGAACAAGACGGTGTTCGAGAACGTGGCCTTCGCCCTGGAAGTTATCGGGAAGAGCCGTCATGTCATCAAGACCCAGGTGCCCGAGGTGCTGCGCCTGGTGGGCCTGTCGGAGAAGCTCAACAGCTATCCCGACCAGCTCTCCGGCGGCCAGCAGCAGCGCGTGTCCATCGCGCGCGCCATCGTGAACCGCCCGCCGCTGCTCATCTGCGACGAGCCCACGGGCAACCTTGACCCGCAGACGTCCCGCGGCATCATGGACCTGCTCGAGCGCATCAACCGCACCGGCACCACGGTGCTCATCGCCACCCACGACCGCGAGATGGTGGACAACATGCGCCGGCGCGTCATCGCGCTCGACCGCGGGCACCTGACCCGCGACCAGGACCGGGGGGTGTACGGCTTCGATGTCTAGCTTCTTCTACTTCCTCAAGGAGTCCATCCAGGGCTTCACCCGCAACCTGTCCACCACGTTGGGCTCCATCGTCACCATCTTCCTCTCGCTGCTGATCATCGGCGTGTTCTTGGTGGGCGGCACCGTCATCAACCACCTGGTGTCCTCCATCGAGAACGAGGTGTCCATCACCGCGTACGTGGCCGATGACGCCGACCAGGCGCAGATCGACGCGCTCATGGGGGAGATCCGCGGCATGGAGGGCGTGGCGTCGGTCGACTTCACCACCAAAGACCAGGCGCTCGAGAACTTCCGCAACACCTCGAACAACCCTGACATCATCGACCAGCTTGACGGGCAGAACCCGCTGCCGGCCTCCATCGACATCGAGCTGTCGGATCCGCAGCTGGTGGAATCGGTGGCCGGTCAGGTGCTCGCCACGTCCATCTACCCCACGATCACCGACAACCCCGATGACCCGGCAGAGGCCGTGAAGTACGGCCAGCAGTCCGTCGAGCGCCTGTTCGCGGTGACCAACTACGTGCGCTACATCGGCATCGCGCTCATCGCGCTGCTCATCTTCATCGCGCTCGTGTTCATCAACAACACCATCCGCCTGGCCATCCTGGCGCGTCGCAAGGAGATTGCCATCATGCGCCTGGTGGGCGCGTCCAACGGCTTCATCCGCGGCCCCTTCCTCATGGAGGGCGCGCTGCACGCGCTCATCGGATCGCTGCTGGCCGTGGGGGTGCTCCAGGCGCTGCGCTCGGCCGCCATCCCGCGCGTCCAGGCGGCGCTGCCGTTCCTCTCGCTTGAGGTGGACGGCGGCACCTACGCGATGATCTACCTGTCGCTCGTGGCGGCGGGCCTGGTCATCGGCCTCATCGGATCGGCGTTCGCCATGCGCCGCTACCTGAAGGTGTAGCTCCGGAGGGCACCTATGGCCAAGGACGGCAAGCACAAGGGCCGCGAGCGCAAGGCCGCGGCCCTGACGAAGCAGGAGCGGGCGCGTGGTCGCAGGACCATGCGCCTCCTTGCGTTCTTCCTCGTGGTGGTCGTGGCCTTCGCGGCGGGATTCGCGGTGCGCAGCCAGACGGCCTTCGTGCAATCCCTCGGGTTCCCCGTATCGCCTGATGAGGCGGCGGCCACCTCGTCATCTAAGAACGTCAAGTCCACCTATGACTCCATCTCCGCCCGGGTGGAGGAGGTGGAGGACCTGCTGTCTGGCAGCAGCCTGGACGCGGTGGATTTGGAGAAGGCCACCTACTCCATGCTCGACGACCTGCTCAAGGCGACCGGCGACCCCTATGCCGCCTACTTCAACCCGGACCGCTACAACGGCTACATCAAGGAGACGACGGGCCGCACCTACGCGGGCATCGGTGTGCTGTTCTCCGAGTACAACGGCCGTGCCTACGTCGCTGACGTGTTCGAGGGCTCCGAGGCCGAGGCCAAGGGCGTGCGCCAGGGCGACTTCGTGGAGGCCATCGACGGCGACTCGAGCCGCGTCTGGTCGCTGACCGAGGTGGTCAACTCGCTCGCGCGGGATGAGGGCGCGAACGTCATCGTCACGTGGATGCGCCCCATCAGCCTCGATGCCGAGACCGGCTCTGAGTTCACCACCACGCTTCTGTGCCGCCGCTACGAGGAGGTCAACGTCACCACCGAGCTGGTGAATGAGGTGGGCTACATCCGCCTGCGCCAGATCACGCAGAACTCGTCAGACCTGGTGAAGAGCGCCGTGGCCGACCTGACCAATCAGGGCGCCACTGCGTTCGTGCTCGACATCCGCGACAATCCCGGCGGCTACCTCACCCAGGCCGTGGACATCGCGAGCCTGTTCATCAAGAGCGGCGTGATCGTGGAGATCCGCACGGTGGACGGCGTGTCCTCCAAGACGGCGAGCGGCGTGACGGTGACTGACGCCCCGCTCGTGGTGCTCGTGAACGGCTACACGTCCGCCGCCTCCGAGGTGCTCGCCGCAGCCCTTCAGGACAACCAGCGTGCCGAGGTAGTGGGGCAGACTACGCTCGGGAAGGGGTCGGTGCAGGTGGTGCGCGAGCTGACCTTCGGCGGTGCGGTGCGCTACACGGCGGCCTACTACCTCTCGCCCCTCGGGCACGAGATCAACGGCGCGGGCGTGGTGCCCAACATCATGGTAGACGCCACGGAGGATGCCGACACCCAGCGCCTGGTGGCCATCGATACCGCGCACTCGCTCGTGGCGCGGGGATAGGCGCCCCGAGGCGACGGCCTGGCCGCCTCCGGTGGGCGTCGGCCCTAGTTGGCGCGTCGATCCGAACGGAGGCGTCTGCTCGAATTGACGCGTCGGTCCGAACGGGGCAGAATCGACGGCTTGACGACGTTTTTTCGGGCTCTCGTGCGGCCTTTGCGTGCTCGGCGTCGTAAAACCCCAGGTCGCGTTTTTTTTTTGCCGGGCGGCGATTGGGCGCGCTGGACGTCGCCAAGTGTCGTCAAACCGTTGATTCTGCCCAGTTTGCAGCGCCTGACGCGCGGGGCCGTCGCGGATGCGGGCCTGCTGCGCGAGGGGTGTCGCAGGCGCGACTGCCTTTGTGCCAGCGGAGTCCGCCGCGGGGTGCGGCCGTGCCGCGCGTTGCCTGTCGCCGCCGCATCCGTTGCCTATCCGCCTGCTGCCTGCCGCCCGCCGTCCAGCGCCGCCCCATCGTCCGCCTCCGTGAAAGGAGCCCCTCCATGGCCCGACATCGCAAGCATGTGCGCCGCGCCCCGCGGTCGAACCCGCGCGGGGTGCTCGTGGCCCGGGCCGGCGGCTTCGGGTTCGTCTCCACCGCCGAGGGGGAGTTCTTCGTGCCCGCCTCCGCCATGGGCGGGGCCTTCGACGGCGACCTGGTGGAGCTGGCGCCCATCAGCCGTCGCGGCGAGCGGGGCGGGGCATCCGGCCGAGGCGGGGGACGTCGCGACCAGGACAAGCCGGCGGCACGCGTGGTGCGCGTGCTCGACCGCGCCCACGACACGGTGATCGGCCGCTACGAGGTGGCCGAGCCCTTCGGCGTGGTGGTGCCCGAGGACACGCGCATCTCCTACGACATCTTCACCCTGCGCGCCGACCACCCCGAGGTGCCCGACGGCTCCCTCGTGCGCGTGCGCGTGACCCAGTTCCCCACGCGCCACACCGCCGCCACGGGCGTAGTGGAGGAGGTCATCGGCACGGCCGAGACGGCAGCCTTGGGCGTGGACGTCATCGTGGCGCGGCACAAGCTGGAGACGGAGTTCTCCGCCGCAGCGCTCGAGGAGGCCCGCGTGGCTGTGCTCGACGAGGAGGGCGCCCTGGCCGCGGGCTACCGCGACCTGCGCGACCGCGTGACCTTCACCATCGACCCGGCCGATGCGCGCGACTTCGATGACGCGCTGTCGCTCGACTGGGTGCCGGCGGACGGGACGTCTCGCCCGAGGCCTGGGGGGAAGCCGGACGCCGACGCGGCGGGGGAGGCTTGCGGGCTCTGGCGGCTGGGGGTGCACATCGCCGACGTGTCGCACTACGTGGAGTGGAACTCGTCGCTCGACCTTGACGCGCGCCGGCGCGCCATGAGCGTGTATCTGGTGGACCGCGTGATCCCCATGCTGCCCGAGGAGCTCTCCAACGAGCTGTGCTCGCTCAAGCCCGGCGAGGCGCGGCGTTCGATGACGGTGGACCTGTACCTGGATGACGCGGGCGACCTGGTGCGGTTCGAGGCGTATCCGGCGCTCATCCGCTCGGACGCGCGTCTCACCTACGACGAGGCCCTCGCGATGATCGAGGCGGCGGGCGAGGCGCCTGGCGAGGGGGGAGCCTGGCGGCAGGAGGCGTCTGCCGCGGCGGCGTCGGGAGCCGCGTCGTCGCCTGCGTCGGATGCCGAGGCGGCAGGTGCGGCCTGCACTGCGGCGTCTGCGGACGCCGTGCCTGACGGCCGGCCTCGCTCTGGCGAGGGCCTGCCGGCTGCCGATGCCGCCGATCCCATCGCATCCCGCGTCGTCGCGGCGGCGCGGCTCGCGCGCCTGCGGCAGGGCGTTCGCGCGCGGGCCGGCGCGCTTGACTTCGACACCGTCGAGGCCAAGGTCCAGCTGGATGCGGAGGGCGCGCCTGTCGGCATCCGCCTGCGTGCCAAGACGGCTGCCACCGAGCTCGTGGAGCAGGCGATGATCCTGGCCAACGAGGCGGTGGCCACGTTCTTGGAGACGCGCGGGTTCCCCTGCCTCTACCGCGTGCACGAGCGGCCTGCGCCCGATGCGCTCGGCGGCCTTGTGCCCGTGCTCCAGGAGTTCCCCTGGTTTGGGGAGGAGATGGCGGCGCGTCTCGTGACGGGTGATCCGCGGGCGCTCCAGGACGTGCTGGCGGCAAGCGAGGGACGGCCCGAGGGCGAGCTGGTGTCCATGCTGCTTCTGCGCTCGATGCGCCGCGCGCTCTACCGCCCGGTCAACGACGGCCACTACGGGTTGGGGCTGGCTGTGTACGCGCACTTCACGAGCCCTATCCGTCGCTATCCTGATCTCGTGGTGCATCGGATGCTGCGTGCGGCGCTCACCAAGCGGCCGCAGAAGTTCGACCAGGAGGTGGCCGCGCTGCCCTGGATCGCCGAGCACTCCTCGGACATGGAGCGCGTGGCCGATGAGGCGGCCCGCGAGTCGCAGGAGCTCAAGATGACGGAGTACCTGGCCGGTCACGTGGGGGAGAGCTTTCCCGCCATCGTGTCGGGCGTGGCGAGCTACGGGCTCTACGCGCGGCTTGAGTGCACCGCCGAGGGGTTCATTCCCCTGCGCGCCCTCGGGCGCGAGTACTTCGCCTTCGACGCGCAGCGCTATACGCTCACCGGCGAGGAGAGCGGATGCGTCCTCCGCCTGGGCCAGCGCCTTCCCGTCACGCTCGTGCGCGCCGAGGCGGCTACGCGCAAGATCGAGCTCAAGCCCGCCGAGGGGCGCGATCTGCGCTGGTAGGCGTTTGGGCGGGCGACGGACGGCTGGGGCTGGCGCGAGGGAGATCGGGCTGGCGGGCCGGGGGGCGGGCGCTGGTACGAGGGCTCGCGTGGCGGGAGACCGAGCCGCCTGGCCGGGGGGCGCTGGCGTGGCGGGCTGGGCGCGCCAGCGCGGGCGGAGGCCCGGTCGAGGGCATCCTCTTGCGGCGGAGGCGCCGAAACTGCACGGTTTTGACGACTTTGTGACAGAGTGGGGGCGTTCTCGGGCCTTGGGAGGGCGCGTTTTCTCCAATCGCCAAGCGCGACCTGGGGAAACGTCTGCCAGAGCGCCCGTTGCGGCACTTCGGGCGTCACAAAGTCGAAAAAACCGTGCAGTTTCGGCGCCGTTCCGCGTCAATTCGCCCCGTTCGTCCCGTTCGCCCCGCGTACCGCGCGCCGCGCGCCGAGCGTCCGCGCGGACGGCGCTAGGCCAACCCGATCCAGGTCTGGATGATGGGCAGCCACCCGAGCGCGAGGATCACGATGACGAGCGTGGGCACGCCGAAGCGCATCCAGGGGCGGATCCACGTGGGGAAGCGCAGGCCCTCGCCGTTGTTGGCCTCGGCGAGGAAGTTGTCCCAGCCCCAGCCGCGCTTGCTCACGCAGAACGCCACGAACACGAGCGAGCCGAGCGGCAGGATGTTGTTGGACACGAGGAAGTCCTCGATGGACTGGATGTTGCCGACGCCCGGCAGCTCGAGGCCCGAGAGCACGTTGAAGCCGAGCGCGCAGGGCAGCGACAGCAGCGGGATGGCGATGAGGTTGAAGATAACCGCCTTCTTGCGCGACCAGCCCCACTGGTCCATGGCGAACGAGAGGATGCACTCGAACACCGCGATGACGGTGGAGAGCGCCGCAAAGCTCATGAAGATGAAGAACAGCGTGCCCCACACATTTCCGAGCCACATCTGCTCGAACACGGACGGCAGCGTGATGAACACGAGCCCGGGGCCGGAGTCGGGCGCCACGCCGAAGGCGAAGCAGGCGGGGAAGATGATGAGGCCGGTGGCCAGCGCCACGCCCGTGTCGAGGGCGCCGATGGTGGCCGCCTCGCCCATGAGCGAGCGGTCCTTGCCGATGTAGCTGCCGAAGATGGCCATCGAGCCCATGCCGATGGACAGCGTGAAGAACGCCTGGCCCATGGCGGCGTAGGCCGCGTCGCAGAACGTCTTCACGTCGGAGAAGATCTTGGAGAAGTCGGGCGCCAGGTAGAACAGCACGCCCTCGCCGGCGCCAGGCAGGGTGACCGCGCGCACGATGAGCACGCCGATGATGGCGAGCAGGCACACCATCATCACCTTGGTGATGCGCTCGACGCCCTTCTGCAGGCCGAGCGAGCACACCCCGATGGCGATGGCCACGGCCACCACCATCCAGGTCACGAGCTCGGTCGGGTTGGCGAGCATGCTGTCGAAGGCCGCTGCGGTCTGGGCGGTGCTGGCCTCGGAGAAGGTGCCGGAGGCCATCTTGGGCACGTAGGCGAGCATCCAGCCGGCCACGGTGGTGTAGAACATCATGAGCAGGTAGTTGCCGGCGATGCCCACCCACTTGAAGCGGTGCCAGCCCGACCCCTTCGGCTCGAGCACGTCGAACGAGCGCGCGATGGACTTCTGCGAGCCGCGTCCCACCGCGAACTCCATGGCCATGATGGGCAGGCCGAGGATAACGAGAAACACCAGGTACATGAGCACGAAGGCCGCGCCGCCGTACTCGCCGCAGATGTAGGGGAAGCGCCAGACGTTGCCCAGGCCGATGGCACAGCCGGCGCTGATAAGGATGAAGCCGAGGCGGGATCCGAACTGCTCTCGCTGCATGGGGTGTCCTTTCGGGCCGCGTCGCCCGGGGGCGGCTGCGGCGGATGGTGGGTGCGATTGCCGCCGGGCGTGCCCGACGAGCTGGGACATTGTACCTGATGCAGGCCGCCTTTCCCCCGGCGTCGCGCAACTGGATCGTTAGCAGGCTCTTCCCCGCGCCCCTGCGGAAATGCGCTACCATGATACGCGTTAGCATACCTTACCCCAATGCTCATCGAGAGGCCGGCCGTCCCTGGTGGATACGCGTCGGGCACGCCCTGGAAGACGGAAGGAGCGCTTCATGGCCGATGGCGCCAAGGAACGCCGTGAGGAGATCGACGATCTTCTGACCTCGGTGTTCAACTCGATCCTGCGCATCGAGGAGAAGTCGCTCGACAATCGCTTCACCGAGGGCCTCACCATCACCGAGATCCACACCATCGATGCCGTGGGCTATCGTGAGGCCAATCCCATGAACGTGGTGGCGTCGCGTCTGGGGGTGACGCTGGCCACCCTCACCATCTGCGTGAACCGCCTGGTTGACAAGGGCTATCTCATCCGCGAGCGCGACACGGCGGATCGCCGCCGCGTGCTCGTGTCGCTCTCGCGCAAGGGGCGCCAGGTGTACCGCGCGCACCGCCTGTTCCACCGTCAGATGGTCGACGAGGCCCTGGGCACCCTCTCTGACGAGGAGGAGCGCGTGCTGGCGGACTCCCTCATGAAGGTGCGCGCGTTCTTCGAGGAGCGCGCGTGATCCTGGCTGTGAGCGCGTGCCTTCTGGGTGATGCGTGCCGCTACGACGGCGCGGCGAAGCCCTGCGCGCGCGTGGCCGCGCTGGCCGCGCGCCACGAGCTCGTACCGGTGTGCCCGGAACGGGCCGGCGGCCTGCCCGTGCCGCGTCCGCCCGCGGAGATCGTCGAGCGTGATCCGGTGCGCGTGGCCGACGCGGCGGGATCCGACGTGACGGCGGCCTTCTGCGCCGGCGCCCGCCGCAGCCTGGAGGAGGCGCTGGCCGCCGGCTGCGCGGGCGCGGTGCTCAAGGCGCGGTCTCCCTCGTGCGGGTCGGGCGCCGTCTACGACGGCACGTTCGCGGGCGCGCTCGTTCCCGGCTGGGGCGTGGCGGCTGCCCTCTTCCGTGAGGCGGGGCTGCCCGTGGTCGACGAGGACGCCGACTTCGCGTCCCTGGGATGGTGACCGCCGCTCGGGGTCGTGCGTGGTCGCGGGCTGGGGCTTGGCGGCACCTCGGCGGGGCGACTGCCACATTTTGGGCCTCAGGCGGCACTGATTGGCAGTTTGGTACGGTCTGAGGGGCCATGAGCCCCCGCTTACGCGATCTCTGGCGCCTTACGGCTAGGGCCAACCTGGGCAAACGTCGACGCAGGGTCCGCGAGTGCTGCTGCGAACCGTACCAAACTGCCAATCAGTGCCATTTTCGCGCGAAAACGTGGCAGTGGCGCGGTGCGTGGGCGCCGCACGATCCTTGGCGCGCGGCTCGCGTGGGTTCTGGCGGGAGCGCGGCGCGCTGACGGGCTCTGGGGCGCGGCTCGCCTCGTGCGTTGATGGATCCCGGCGCCGGACGCCGTCAGGCGGGGCGGGCGGCCGGCGCGCTAGTCGCCGGTGAGCAGGTCGATCAGGTCGTCTTGGGTGAGCGTGGCCAGCGACACGCCGTCGCTCGCGCCGATGACCGCGGCGGCCAGGTCGGCCTTGCGCTCCTGGAGGCGCAGGATGCGCTCCTCGATGGTTCCCTCGGCGATGACGCGGTAGACGCTCACGGCCTCGGTCTGGCCGATGCGGTGGGCGCGGTCGGTGGCCTGGGCCTCGGCGGCGGCGTTCCACCACGGATCGGCGTGGATGACCACCGAGGCGCCCGTCAGGTTGAGCCCCGTGCCGCCGGCGCGCAGCGACACGAGGAACACGGGCGTGTCGTCGGCGTTGAAGGCGTCCACCAGCTCGACGCGCTGCCGCTTGGGCGTGGCGCCCGTGATGACGTAGTAGGGCACGCCCTCGCGGTCGAGCCGCTCGGCGATACGCGCCAGATACGTGGTGAACTGGGAGAACACGAGCGCCTTTTGCCCGCCGTCGCGCGCCTCGCCCACGAGGTCCATGAGGGCGTCCATCTTGGCGGCGCGCCCGCGGAAGTTCTCGTAGACGAGCGCCGGATCGCAGCAGAGCTGCCGCAGCCGCGTGAGCTCGGCGAGCACCTCCACCTTGCGCTCGTCGAAGCGGCGGCCATCCTTGGGCTTGGGCGCGGCGATGTCGGCGCGCAGGCGCTGCTCGTGGGCGGCGTAGAGCTTGGCCTGCTCGCCGCGGAGCGGGACGGCCACCACGCTCTCGAGCTTGGGAGGGAGGTCGGGCAGCACGTCGGCCTTGAGGCGGCGCAGCACGAAGGGCCCCACGAGTGCGGCCAGGCGGGCTGCGGCGTCGGCGGCCTCGGCCTCGTCGGGCTCCTCCTCGCGGCCGAGGATGGGGGCCTCGAAGCGCTGGGAGAAGCTCGCGTAGGACCCGAGCAGCCCCGGCATGAGGAAGTCGAAGATGCTCCAGAGCTCCGAGAGGCGGTTCTCCACCGGCGTGCCGGTGAGCGCCAGGCGCAGCGGCGCGGTCAGGCGCTTGGCGGCGCGGGCGGTGAGGGTGGCCTGATTCTTGATGTACTGGGCCTCGTCGAGCACCACGCAGCCCAGGTCGCGCTCCTCCCAGGCCTCGGCATCGCGGCGCAGGAGGTCGTACGAGGTCACCAGCACGTCGGCGCCGTGGGCGCGCACGCGGTCGCGATCGCGCTTGGGGCCGGCGACGGCTGCGGCCGTGAGGGAGGGGGCGAAGCGGCGCAGCTCGGCCGTCCAGTGGTAGACGAGCGAGGCCGGGCACACGATGAGCGTGCCGCCCCCGGCGCGCAGCTCCTCGGCCCGCGCGAGGAGCAGGGCGATGAGCTGCACCGACTTGCCGAGGCCCATCTCGTCGGCGAGGATGCCGCCAAGCCCCAGGTCGGCCAGGGCCGAGAGCCACCCGAAGCCTTCGCGCTGGTAGGGGCGCAGGGTGGCCCGCAGGTCGGCGGGCGGTGCGTAGGCGGTCACGTCGACTGCGCGCAGGCGCTCGACGTAGCGGTGGAAGCCCTCGTCGCGCCGCGCGTCGGACAGAGTCTCGTCCAGGTAGAAGGCGCGCCAGGCGGGCAGCTCCACGTGTCCGGAGGCCAGGTCGGCCGCAGAGAGCCCCAGGTCGTCGGCGAGCCGCTCGAGCTCGGAGAGGTCGTAGCCCTCAAGGCTCAGGAACGCGCCGTCGCGCAGGCGGTGGTAGCGCCGGCGCTGGCGGTAGCTCTCGAAGAGCGCCGCGAGCTCCTCGGGCGGCAGGTCGGCAGAGGACACGTCCAGGTCTATGAGGCTGCCGTGAAGCGAGAGCCCCACGTCTACCCGCGGCTTCCCATCGGCGATGAGGCGGTCGAAGGCGGGCGTGGTGAACACCTCGCCGAGGGTCTGGAGGCGCGAAAGCCCGCCGAAGAGCAGGCGCTCCACGCCGTCGCCGTCGGCGAGGGGGAGGGTGGCGTCGGGGCGGAAGTAGGCGGAGAGCACGTCGCACGCGCGCCGCTCGGCGGCCTCGTCGCGCAGCGGGGTCGGGCCGGGCCAGGCGCCGGCGCGAGCATTCGGGCTGGTGGGCGCGCCGGGGGCCGCGATGCCGACGGTGACGGGCGCGCCGTGGGCGGCCTCCACCTCGGTGGCGAGCGCGTGGGGCGGCACGGCCAGGGGCAGGCGCGCCTCGCCGTAGACGGCGTGGGCGAGCATGGTGACCGCGTGGCCCTCGCGGTCGAGGCGGAACTCGAGCGTGCAGGGCACGGGGCGGTAGCGGTCGATGTCGGCCGGGGCACGCACGTCCAGGTGCTCCTCGAGCAGCGGCAGCACCTCCGCGCAGAACAGCGGCAGGTCGGCCGCGGCCACGAAGAGGCGCTCGTCGCTGGACTGGTAGACGGCGCGCAGGAAGTCGGCGCACCGTGCGAAGGCAGGCGTGCAGCGGTAGAGCAGGTCGTCCTGGACGACGTAGAGGCGCTCGCCGGCGGCCGCGAACACGAGCGGCTCGTCGCGCATGATGGTGTAGCCGCCCGGATCGAGCGCGCAGAGGCGCAGCGTGAGGGCGGGATCCTCGTCGATGGCGCTCACCTGGTTGGTGCGCCGGAGCACGCCGTCGCCGCCCTCGAGCGTGAAGGTGCGCCCGCCCTCCAGGTCGATGAGCTCCACCACCTCGGCCTCGGTGAGGAAGAGCTCGCGGTCGGTGCCGCCCTCGCGCCCGGCGCGCCGGGCGACCAGGCGGTTACGCGCTGCCACCGCCCGCGCGATGAAGCCGGCGAGCGCCCGGCCGTGGGCGGTGAAGGCCTCCGGCGCGTGGGCGAAGGCGAGCTTCTGCCCGTAGGCCACCGTCTCGCCCGTGCGCAGCGCCGTCGCGAACTCCGCCAGCGAGCGCAGCGCGTAGCCGCCGCGCGGGCCCACGACGCGGAAGCGCGCCGTCCAGCTCTCGTAGGCGTAGCCCAAGATGAGCTCTACGTCCACGGCGTCGCGCAGCGCCTCGTGGGAGGCGCGGCGGGCGCGGTCGAGGTAGGCGGCGAGGGCGGGGCTCGTCTGGGGCGCGGCATCGGGGCGCCAGCCGAGGAAGCCGTCGGGGCGCGCGAGGTAGGCGAGCGCGAGCGCGGCGGCGTGCTTGCACATGCCGTCCGCGCCGCGGAAGGCGGGGCAGGTGCAGGAGTAGTCGATCACCGCGCCGGCGGCCTCGTCGAGCGTCGCCGAGGTGCGGTAGCGGTCAGACCAGCCGGCGCTCGAGGCCACGAAGGCCGACAGCGTCACCTCGCCGCCCGCGTAGCGGCACTGGCGCGTGAGGATGTCCTGGTCGCGCGCGGCGATGGCCCGCGCCCGCTGAAGCGTGCGCGCCGAGCAGTGCCGCGCTATCTCGTCCTCGGTGATCATGCCTTCTCGGCTCCTCTCGATCTGTCCTGGCCTGTTCCGGCCTTTGCGGCCCGGGGCCTCGGGCTCCGGCCGTCCGGCTCCCCGCGCCCGGGGCAGGGCTTCGGTCGCCTCCTTGCTGCGGAATCATGTGGTGGGGCACCACGTGATTCCTCGCTGCGGGGGGGGGCGCTCCCTTCGCTCCGGCCCCGGGCGCGGGGAGCCTGCTCGGGCTCGGCGCTGCGGGCGCTCAGCCTCGATGCTCCTGGTGCTCGGCGTCGCCATCTTCCACCTGCTGGCCCGCCAGCGCCGAGCGCAGGTAGCGGCCGGTGACGCTGGCGGGATCGGCCGCCACCTGGGCCGGGGTGCCTGCGGCCACGATGCGGCCGCCGTCGGCGCCGCCGCCCGGCCCCAGGTCGATGACGTAGTCGGCGTTGGCGATCATGTCCAGGTCGTGCTCGATCACCACCACGGTGGCGCCGTGCTCGACGAGGCGCTGGAGCACGGCGACGAGGGTGGCTACGTCGAGCGGGTGCAGGCCGATGGTAGGCTCGTCGAACACGAAGAGCGCGTCGGCCTGGCTGCGTCGCATCTCGCTCGCCAGCTTGAGGCGCTGGGCCTCGCCGCCCGAGAGCGCGGGCGTCGCCTCGCCGAGGGTGAGGTAGCCCAGCCCCAGGTCGTGGAGGGTCTGGAGCTTGGCGTGGGCCTTCTTGAGCCCGCTAAGCGCCTCGAGGGCCTGGTCCACCGTGAGCGCGAGCAGCTCGGGCAGCGCGAGGGTGCGCACGGAGGCGAGGTCGTCAGCGTGGCTGGCAGCGCCGGCCGCGGAATCGTCGTCGCGGGCGCGCTGCGGTTCGGTGGCGTCCCGGGTGACCTCGGCGCCCCACGGCGCGCGGCTGCCGGGGGAGTCGGCCGCGGCGCTGCCGCCCACCGTCATCTGGAGGGCGTAGGCGTCCGCGCCGTAGCGCGCGCCGCGGCAGTCGGGGCAGGGGATGTCCACATCGGGGAGGAACTGCACGTCGAGCGAGATCTGGCCGGTGCCGTCGCAGGTGGGGCAGCGCAGGCTTCCCGTGTTGTAGGAGAAGTCGCCCGCCTTGAGGCCGCGCTCGCGCGCCTCGGGCAGCTGGGCGAAGGCGCGCCGCAGGTCGTCGAGCACGCCGGAGTAGGTGGCCACGGTGGAGCGCACGTTCACGCCGATGGGCGTGGCGTCCACGAGGTTCGCGCGCGTGATGCCAGGCGCGTCCACGTCCACGACGTGCGCGGGCAGCGTCCGTCCGGCGATGCGTGCCTGAAGGCCCGCCACCAGGCTCTCGAGCACGAGCGTGGTCTTGCCCGACCCCGACACGCCGGTGACCGCGGTCAGGCGCTTTCTCGGGATGCGCGCCTCGAGGGGCCTCACGGTGTGGAGGGCGCTGGTCTCCAGGCCGATGGCGCCCTCGTCGAAGACGTGCTCCGGCGCGACGGGCGTGCGCACGCGCACCTTCGCCGTGCCGGCGAGGAGCGGGCCGATGCGGCTGGCGGGGTCGGCTTCCACCTGGGCCACCGTTCCGCTTGCGATGACGCGCCCGCCGTCGGCGCCCGAGCCGGGGCCTATCTCGATGAGGTGGTCGGCGTGGCGCAGCACGGCGGTGTCGTGATCGACCATCACCACCGAGTTGCCGTCGGCGATGAGGTCGTCCATCACGCCGAGCAGGCCCTCCACGTTGGCCGGGTGCAGCCCGATGGAGGGCTCGTCGAGCACGTAGAGCACGCCGGTGGTGCGGCTGCGCACGGCGCGCGTGAGGGCCACGCGCTGGCGCTCGCCGTTGGAGAGCGTCGCGCTCGCGCGGTCGAGGGAGAGGTAGCCGAGCCCCAGCTGGCCGAGGCGCTCGAGGGGCTCGGCCGTCTCCGCGATGATGGCCTCGGCCATCGGGCGCAGCTCCGCCGGAAGCCCGGGGCCCACCGTGGGCAGCCAGGCGCGCAGGCCGTCGAGCGTGAGGGCCGCCGCCTCGGCGAGGCTTTGCCCGTCGATGAGGCTGCCCCGCGCCCGCGCCGAGAGCCGGGTGCCGCCGCAGTCGGGGCACGTGTCCTCGGTGAGGAACTTCGCCACGCGGGCCATCCCCTTCTCGTCCTTGGCCTTCGAAAGCGCGTTCCTTACCGTGTTCACCGCGCTGTAGTAGGTGAAGTCGAGCTCGGTGGCGCGGTCCTTGCCCTTGGGGACGTAGAGGATGTGGCGCTTCTCCATCGGGCCGTGCAGGACGATCTCCTTCTCCTCGTCGGTGAGGTCGCGGTAGGGGACGTCAGTGCGCACGCCCATCTCGCCGGCCACCTGGCTCATGAGCGACCACATGAGCTGGCGCCAGGGGGCCACGGCCCCCTCGTCGAGGGTGAGGGAGGGATCGGGGACGAGGGTGGACTCGTCGATGGTCCGCACCACGCCGGTGCCGCCGCAGGTGGGGCAGGCTCCGGCGCCGTTGAAGGCGAGGTCCTCAGCGGAGGGACCGTAGAACTCGACGCCGCAGGTGGCGCACGTGAGGGGGCGCTCGGCGGCCACGTTGAGCGAGGGCGGGTTGAGGTGTCCGTTCGGGCAGCGGTGGGCGCCGACGCGCGAGAACAGGAGGCGCAGGTGGTTGAGAAGCTCGGTGGACGTGCCGAACGTGGAGTGCACCCCGGGGACGCCGGGTCGCTGGCGCAGGGCGAGGGCGGCCGGCACGTGGCGCACCTCGCAGGCCCCGGCACGGCCGGGCTGCGCGATGCGGCGGCGCGTGTAGGCGGAGAGGGCCTCCAGGTAGCGGCGGGAGCCCTCCGCGTAGAGGACGCCGAGGGCGAGCGAGCTCTTGCCGGAGCCGGAGACGCCGGCGATGCCGACGAGCTGGCGCAGGGGAACGTCGACGTCGAGGTCGCGCAGGTTGTGCACGTGCGCGCCGCGGACCTGGATGGCGTCGGGGGAGGGGGGCGTGGGGGAGGTCGGGTCGGACATGGGGTCTCCAATCGTGGGGCGCCCGGCGCCGGGATGGCGCGAGGCGACAGACCATTCTACCGCGCCGCGCCTGCAGGGTGCAGCGGCGAGACGCGTGTTGGGCGGCGATTCGTTGCCCGCGGCGGTCGTGAGGGGCGGGGTTGGAGCGGCGATCCTCCGGTTTTTCGGCCCCGGCTGCAGATTTTGACGGTTTTGCACTCTCGGGAGACGCGGGAGGGGCGCTCGGGCGTGGGAGGCCCGATGCCGACCAGGGCAAACGACGGAGGGCGGCGTGCGCGGGGCCTTGGACGGCGGAGGGACGGGTGCAAAACCGTCAGAATTTGCGGAGCCCGCCGAAAACGCCAAGGCGCCTCGATGGGGCAGCGGGCAAGCGGCGGGCGTTTGGGCGCGTGGGCGGCTCTCGGCGAAGCGCGCGTGGCGGGCCGGAACGGGGCCGGCGGGCCAGGGCGAGAGGGGGTGACGGGCGTTCGTGGCGGGGTGCGTCCGGCCGCCGCGTCGGCGGTGCGTGCGGGGTGCGTCTGCGGTGCCTTCGCATCCAATCTCGCGAGTTGTCCGAGGGCCTGACGCGGGCTGTCGGCCTCCTTGCGGGCTTCGATATGCGCGACCTGGGGAAACGCCGGGGTTCTCGCATGGTGGCGCCTCGGATTTCAGTTCTCGGGGCTGACGAGCCTCAGATAGCTCGCGAGATTGGATGCGAAACGGCGCGAGGCCGAACGAGGAGGGCCGCTCGGCCGCGTGGCTCAGGCGGTCTTCGCTGGGCGGGGCGCGTGGTAGGCTGGCGGTCTTCGCGAGGCGGGGCTGTGCGGCGGCCGCTCGCGGCGGTTGTCGCGCGAGGAACCCCGCACCGCCGAGCGATCATGCAGACGGCCCCGCTCGCGGCGGCTGTCGCGCGGGAGGAGGGACGGGGTTTGGATACAATGACGAGGACGGAAAACGAGGCAGCGGAAGAGGCGATGGTGGCGGATACTCGACAAGATGGCCGCAGCGCGGCGGAGCGGGACGGCGTGCGAGCGGATGCGGAGCTCGTGGCGGACAACGCGGACGCGGCCCTGGACGCGGCGCTGGCGCTCGTGCGCGAGGCTGCGGCAGCGGGACGGCGCGCCTGCGTGGTGACGGCCTCGGCGGAGCTGGCCGCGTCGGTGCGGCGGTCGCTGGCCGCGTCGGGCGG
>NZ_QWKK01000036.1 GCF_009911695.1 Enterorhabdus sp. P55
GGTGCGGGCGCGTCTGCGGGCCACGGCACCGGGGCGGCTGCGGCCGCTCCGGCGAGCACGGCCCGCCCGCCGAGGGCCTGTGTCTCGGCCGGGTCGCCCTCCGAGGGCGGCGTTCTCCGCGACCCGGTTGCCGCGTCCGCAACGCCGCGGGCCGACGCCGTCTGCGAGGCCCTACGGGCCACCGTGGCTGCGCGTGGGCTCGTCGCCCCGGACGCGGCGGCGCTGCTCATGGTGTCGGGCGGGTCGGACTCGACGGCGCTCGCGTACCTCGCGCACCGCCTGCGCGAGGAGGGCTCGCTCGGTGCCGTGGCCATGCTCCACGTGAACCACCAGCTACGCGGGGCCGACGCCGACGCCGACGCCCTGTTCGTCGCCGCGCTTGCCGCGTGCCTGGGGATCCCCCTGTTCTCCTGCGAGGTAGACGTGGCCGGCGAGGCCGCGCGCACCGGCGGCAACGTGGAGGCCGTCGCCCGGCGCGAGCGCTACCAGGCGGCCAACGAGGCGCTGCGCTCGCTCTGTCGCCACGAGGGGCTCCCCCTGGCCGAGGCGCGCATCCTCACGGCGCACACGGCCGACGATCGCATCGAGAGCTTCTACATGCGCTCCATCGTGGGCACCGGGCCGGGCGGCTTCCGATCCATGCGCTACCGCAACGGGCCGGTGGTTCGTCCGCTGCTCGACCTCACGCGGGCGGAGCTGCGTGCGGTGGTGGAGGAGCGGGCCGCCGCCGGGCTGCCCGTCGTGCGCGACGGGGCCGGCGGGCTTTGGCGCGAGGACGCCACCAACGCCCACACCGACCGCTTCCGCGCCTACGTGCGCCATGAGGTGGTTCCCCGTGCGCGACGGTGGAACGCGGCCCTGCCCGACGTGCTCACGCGCACGATGAACCTCATCGCCGACGAGGACGACCTGATGGAGGAGCTGGCAGCCGAGGTCGTGACCGCGCATGCCGTGCCGCTGGCGCCGCATGCGGGCTGCGAGGTCGGCGGCGCGCCGGGAGCGGGCGCTGCCCGGGGGTCGGGCGCCGACGAGGGTGCCGCTGCGGGCGAGCCCGCAGGTGTTGCCGGGATCGGGCGCGCCAGCACGGGCGTCGTTGGGTTCGCAGACGCCGCAGGTTGTGCTGACCGGGGGGCCGATGGGGGCGCGCCGGGAGCAGGCGCTGCCGGGCGCGCTGACGCTGTCGGGGCTGGGCGCGCCGGCACGGGCGTCGCAGGCTGCGCTGACCAGGGCGTTCCCGCCGCGCCCTGGGCGGAGGCCGACTTCGCAGCCGGGTTCCTGCTGACGCCGTCCTTCGGGGGCGTGCGTCGGCCGCTCCAGCGCCGAGCGGTCCGCTGGCTGCTGCAGGCCGTCCTCGGCGCCGACGCCCGCGTGGAGGCTGGTGCCGTCGAGGCCGTCCTGGCCGGCTTCGCGCCCGCCGAGCCCTTGGAAGCGGCGCCCATCCGCCCGCGTGGCGGCTACGTCGCCAACATCCAGGGCGACTTGGCCGTGAGCGCCAACCGCCGCGGCGTGCGCGTAGAGCCCATGGCCGCCTTCCGCTCCCGCCGCAAGCGCGGCTGACGCCTCTCGCGCCCACCCACGAGCGCCCCGTTGTGCCATGGGCGCCACGCATTGTGTCATTTGGTGTGTCATTGGGACACACCAAATGACACCCGCTGCCATTGGGCCAAGGTGCCATTGGAGCGTGCCAACGGTGGCGTGCCATTGGGCGTGCCATTGGGACACACCAAATGGCACCCTCGCTACCTCCTCGTGCGTCAGCCTCGGCCCTGCATCGGCCTCCCTGCGCACCCCCCCCCTCTCTCTTCGCCATCCTGCCCCCGTGCTCGCGTGCCATTTGGTGTGTCCCGTTGGCATCTCGTTTCGCCGCGTGCCATTTGGTGTGTCCCGTTGGCACACCCCGTTGGCACACCGTTCGTTGGCACACCGTTCCCCGGGCACCCCGTTGACGCCGGCCCTGCATCGGCCCCCTGCGCACCCCCCCCGTTGGCGCCAATGGCACCCAATGGCACGCGTCCGCCGCAAGTGCGGTTGATCGTCGCAGCCCCGCGCCCATTTCCGTGCCAGTGCCACTTTTTCGACCCAAATTGGCACTGATTGGCAGTTCGGTACGGTGCGTTTCGGACTTTCGGCCGTCCGAATTGTCATCTCATGCCGTTTTGCAGCGAAAATCGTCATTTTCGTTGCCCTGGGGCCACGCGACACAGAAAATAGGGGGCATTCACCGTACCGAACAGCCAATTAGTGCCACGAAACGCCGAAAAAGTGGCAGCGAGGGGAGATAGACGATGGCAAACGAGGCTCAGGGCGCGTCCGAACGGCCTTTTACAGTGGTGCTCGCCAGCGGGAGCCCGCGGCGGCGCGAGCTGCTCGAGCAAGCCGGCGTGGCCTTCACCGTGCGCACGCCCGTGACGCCGGTGGACGAGACGCTCGAGCCGGATCTGGCCGCCAACCCGGAGGAGGCTGCCAAGAAGCTGGCCGAGCGGAAGGCTGGCGCCGTCGTGCAGGAGGTGCTGGCCGAGGACTTTACCGGCATGCTCATCGTCATCGGCGCCGACACCATGGTGGTGAAGGACGGCGCCATCTTCGGCAAGCCCCGCAGCCTCTCGGACGGCAAGCACATGCTACGCTCCCTCTCCGGTGCCACCCACGAGGTCATCACCGGCGTGTCGGTGTGGATGATCGCAGCTCCTGCGGCCGATGACATCTCGCTGGGCTTTCGCACCTTCGCCGACACGAGCCGCGTGACCTTCCGTGACCTCTCCGACGCCGAGATCGACGACTACCTGCGCAAGGGCGAGTCCTTCGACAAGGCCGGCGCCTACGCCATCCAGGGTGAGGGGGCCGCGCTCGTCGAGCGGCTCGACGGCGCGCTCGACACCGTCATCGGCCTGCCGGCCGAGCGGCTCGTCCGCGAGTTTCCCGACCTCCTGCCTGCGTAGCGCCCGCGCGTCCCGGCGCCGCGCGAATCCCGCCGCGCCCGCTCCTGCGCGCGGGGAATGTGGGCACTTGTGGGACGTTACCGTATTGCCGCCCGGTCGACAGGGGCCAATGGTACACTTCGCAGTGAATGAGGAAATTGCTGACGAACCCGGTCAGTTTCCGGCGTAAAGGCACGTGATCGCGTATTTCTCTCGGGTTCGTCGCCGACGTTGGGAAGGTGCCATGCACGAAGACGTATCCCGCATTATCTTCTCCGAGCAGGAGCTGGTCGACCGCGTGGCGGAGATGGGCGCGGCCATCACCCGCGACTACGCGCCCGTTGCCGACGAGGGCATCGTCATGGTGTCGGTGCTGCGCGGGGCCGCCATCTTCATGGCGGATCTGGCTCGTGCCGTCAAGCTGCCGCTTGAGATGGACTACATGGCCGTCTCGTCCTACGGTGCCGGCGTCAAGAGCTCGGGCGTGGTGCGCATCCTGAAGGACCTCTCGTCGGAGATCACGGGGCGTCACGTCATCATCGCCGAGGACATCCTCGACTCGGGGCTCACGCTCCAGTACCTCATGGAGAACCTGCAGTCGCGCAAGCCTGCCTCGCTTGAGGTGGCCACGCTGCTGCGTAAGCAGACCAAGGCCCAGGCGGACATCCGCTGCCGCTACACGGGCTTCGAGTGCCCCGACGAGTTCATCGTCGGTTACGGGCTGGACTACGCGGAGCGCTACCGCAACCTGCCCTACATCGGCGTGCTCAAGCCCGAGCTCTACCAGTAAAGGAAACCCATGGCAGACGATAACAACAAGAAGCCCAATCCGCAGTTCCAGCAGCCGAACTCGCGCACCACCGTCATCACCGTCATCCTGTTCCTGCTTGTCGCGGTGTTCGTGGGCAGCCAGTTCATGTCGTTCAGCGCGGCCAATAGCAACCCCACGGACAACCTCATCACCTCCGAGTTCGTCCAGGCGGTCGAGCAGGGGCGCGTGGAGAAGGTGGTCTACGCGGCCGGCGACTACACGGTCTCGGGCACCTACTACCCGGCGGCCACGGCCGGCGCCACGGCGGCTGACGCCTTCAACTCCGCCTTCGACGCGCTCAACGCGCGCGTGGCCACGCTCAAGGCCCCCGACGGCGCGGTGCTGCCCGGCGTGGGTACCACCGACCTCGCGCCGGCCACTCTCGGTGCCGTGCACAACTACACTTCCACCTACGTGGGGCAGGACTCGCTCGGTGAGCTGCTGGCCCGCCATCCTGACACGCAGTACCAGGTGACGCTGCCGAGCCCCTTCATGCAGATTCTCGGCTCGCTGCTGCCTATGCTGCTCATCGCCGGCTTGCTGCTGTTCTTCTTCACGCAGATGCAGAAGGCCAACAACTCCCAGATGAGCTTTGGCAAGAACAAGGCCAAGAAGTCGATGGAGGAGCGCCCGGACGTGACCTTCGCCGACGTGGCCGGCGTGGATGAGGCCGTGGAGGAGATGCAGGAGATCAAGGACTTCCTGGCGAATCCGGCCAAGTACCAGTCCATGGGCGCCAAGATCCCGCGCGGCTGCCTCCTGGTGGGCCCTCCGGGCACGGGCAAGACGCTACTCGCGCGCGCCGTGGCCGGCGAGGCGGGCGTGCCGTTCTTCAGCATCTCGGGCTCTGACTTCGTGGAGATGTTCGTGGGCGTGGGCGCGAGCCGCGTGCGCGATCTGTTCAAAGACGCGAAGGAGGCCGCTCCGGCCATCATCTTCATCGACGAGATCGACGCGGTGGGCCGCCAGCGCGGCACGGGTCTCGGCGGCGGGCACGACGAGCGCGAGCAGACGCTCAACCAGTTGCTCGTGGAGATGGACGGCTTCGAGTCCAACGACTCGGTGGTGCTCATCGCCGCCACCAACCGCGCCGACGTGCTCGACCCGGCACTGCTGCGTCCCGGTCGCTTCGACCGCCAGATCGTCGTGGACACCCCTGACGTGAAGGGCCGTCAGCGCATCTTGGAGGTGCACGCCAAGGACAAGCCCATCGGCAGCGACGTCGACCTGGCGAAGGTGGCCAAGATCACCCCCGGCTTCACCGGCGCCGACTTGGCCAACCTCATGAACGAGTCGGCCCTGCTCACCGCTCGCCGCGGCAAGAAGATCATCACCATGCGCGAGGTGAGCGAGTCGATGGAGCGCGTCATCGCCGGCCCGGAGCGCAAGGGCCGCGTGATGAACGAGCAGACCAAGCACACCATCGCCTATCACGAGAGCGGGCACGCCCTGGTGGGGCACCTGCTCGACCACGCCGACCCCGTGCACAAGATCTCGATCATCTCGCGCGGGCGCGCGCTCGGCTACACGCTGTCCATCCCCGACGAGGACAAGGTGCTCAACACCCTCGGCGAGATGAAGGACGACCTGGCCGTGTTCATGGGCGGCCGCGTGGCCGAGGAGATCTTCTGCGACGACATCACCACCGGCGCCTCCAACGACCTGGAGCGGGCGAGCAAGATGGCCCGCGCCATCGTCACCCAGTACGGCATGAGCCCGCTCGGCACCCAGGTGTTCGGCCAGCCCAACCACGAGGTGTTCCTGGGCCGCGACTACGGCAACACCCAGGACTACTCCGAGGAGACCGCTCGCCGCATCGACGAGCAGGTGGCCGTCATCATGAAGGAGGCCCACGACCGGGCGCACGCCATCCTGACGGCGCACGCCGATCAGATGAACCTGATGGCGAGCGTGCTCCTCGAGCGCGAGACCGTGGAGGGCGAGGCCTGCGAGGCCCTGCTCGACAACAAGTGGGACGACTACCTGGCGCGCGAGGACGAGATCATCGCCGCGAAGGAGGCCGAGGAGGCCGCGGCCCGTGCTCGCGACGAGCAGCTGGCCGACCCGAACTGGCGCGAGGAGCGCGTGGAGCCGGGTGACCAGGATCCCAACGCGCCCTACCGCCCGGCGGCCGCAGACGCGAACCGCGCCGACGTGCCCACGCAGGCCGAGGTAGACGCGGAGATTCGCCGCGAGGACATCATGGACGCCACGGCGGCGGCCCCCGCGCCTGCGGATGAGGGTCCTGATGCTGCGGGCGAGCCTGCGACCGGCGAGACGGCCCCGAAGGCCGACGCGCCGGGTGATGCGAGCGGCGGCAACGGCACGAAGTAGCGCCAGCCGTGGCATAATCAGCGAGCAACTGAGAGGGGCGCGTCTCATGGGCGCGCCCCTTGCTGTTGGCGGGCGGCCGCGCCGCCGGGCAGGGGCCCGGGGCGGCCGGCCTGCCGCCGTAGGAGAGGAGACGCCGGTGACCTGGCAGTGCGCATCGTTTGAGTTCGACACCTCCAAGCCCGTCATCATGGGCATCCTGAACGTGACCCCGGACTCGTTCTCGGACGGCGGCCAGTTCGCCTCCGCGGAGGAGGCCGTCGCCCGTGGGCTCGAGCTGGCTGAGGAAGGCGCCGCTATCATCGACGTGGGCGGCGAGTCCACGCGCCCCGGCGCCGATCCGGTGGACGCGGAGGAGGAATGGCGGCGTGTAGGCCCCGTGATCGCCGCGCTCGCGGGTGCGGGCTTGTGCGTGTCGGTCGACACGCGGCGGGCTGAGGTGGCGCGCCGCGCCGTGGAGGCGGGTGCGGCGATCGTCAACGACGTGTCCGGCTTCCGCGACCCGGCCATGCGCGCCATGGCCGCCGCCTGCGATGCGGGCCTGGTGGTCATGCACATGCAGGGCGAGCCGGCCACCATGCAGGACGCGCCGGCCTACGACGACGTGGTGAGCGAGGTGCGTGACTACCTGCGCGACCGCGCAGCCGAGCTGGAGGCCGTGGGCATCGCGCGCGAGCGCATCTGCCTGGATCCGGGCCCTGGCTTCGGCAAGACGGCGTCTCAGACCATCGAGCTCATGCGCAACCTGCACGAGATAGCGCGTCTGGGCTATCCGGTGATGTGCGCCGTCTCGCGCAAGAGCTTCATGAAGAAGGCCTACGGCATCGACGATCCGCTGGCCCGCGACGAGGCGTCCGCCTCAGAGGCGCTCTTGGCCTGCGAGCTGGGCGCGAGCGTGGTGCGCACCCACAACGTGCCCGCCACGGCGGCGGCCCTCGCCGACCTGCGACCCTATGTGCTGCTGGGCCTGGGGGCCAACGTGGCCCTCGTGGCGCATCCCGGCGAGGAGCAGGAGGGCAAGATCGCCCAGCTCAACCACGCCATCGGCCAGCTGTGCCTGCTGCCCGACACCACCATCGTCGACATCGCCGGCTTCTACGGCAGCGAACCGGCCTACCTGACCGATCAGGAGGAGTTCGTGAACACGGTGGTGCTCCTGCGCAGCGGGCTGCCGCCGCTGGAGCTGCTCGACTGCCTCCAGGCGGTCGAGAATAGCCTGGGCCGCGTGCGCGAGGTGCCCAACGGCCCGCGCACCTGCGACATCGACATCCTCGACTACCAGCTGTACCACTTCGCCAACGACCGCCTCACGCTGCCGCACCCGCGCATCTGCGAGCGCGACTTCGTGGTGAAGCCGTTGTTCGAGGTGCGCCCCGGCCACGTCCTGGCCGATGGGACGCCCGTGGACGCGGTTCCCGAGGGCGAGCGCATCGGCCGCGCTTGGAGGCTGTAGGGGCGTCGCCTGACTCCGGTGCGTACGGCACCCGCCCTGAGGGCGCGGCGCCTTCGTGCTGCGTCGGGCGGTAAAATGGCCAAAAATGACGACCTGACGACGTTTTCCGCCTTCTTTCGGGGTCACCGGGTTGTCGAGGAGCGCGCTGGCGAGAAGGCGATTATCTCCGACCTGGGGTTTTGTGTTTCCCCCTCGGCGGCTGCTGTGCAGGCGCTGTCGTCAGGTCGTCATTTTTGGCCATTTTGCGTGCGAGTCCTGCACAAGGAGGCAGGGGAAGAAGGGGAGGAGGCGCCGTGGCGCTGCGATTTCGCGTTGAGAGCCTGGAGGCCGTCGGATCGACTAACGACGAGGTGAAGCGAGCCCTTGAGGCGGGCGAGCCCGAGGGGCTGGCGGTGCGCGCGCGACGCCAGACGGGCGGCTACGGTCGCCAGGGCCGCGCATGGGCGAGCCCCGAGGGTGGGATGTATCTCTCGCTGCTGCTGCGGCCCGACGTCCTGCCGGCCCAGCTCCCCACCCTGAGCCTGGTGACGGGCCTGGCCGTGCGCCGCGCCCTCGCGTCGCTCGTCACGCTGGACGAGGCGCGGCGCATCAAGGTGAAGTGGCCCAACGACGTGATCTACGCTTCCGATCCGGGTCTTGCGGGGGCTGGCGCGGCGGCGCAGGCGGCGGGCGACGCCTTCGTCGCGTGCTCTGCCGATGACGCTTCGGAAGAGGGGAGGCGCACCGCGGGCTCGGCGTCTGGCCAAGACAGCTCCCGCGCCGCTTCGGGCGCCCCTGCCGCAGGAGGAGGGGATGCCGCCTGTGGGGAGGGGGCGCGGAAGGCGTTCCGGAAGCTGTGCGGGATCTCGCTGGAGGGGCATGCGCGGGGCGTGTGCGTGGGGATTGGCGTGAACGTGCTGCCGCCGTCCGTACCTGCGACGGTGGCGGGGAAGAACGCGCCCGCCTACCTGGCCGACCTGGGCTTCGGGTTCACCTGCGAGGCGCGCGGTGCCGTGGACGAGGTGGCTGCCGCCGTCCTGCGCGAGCTGGCCCCGCTCTATGAGCAGTGGGCGAGCGCGGGGTTCGCGCCGCTCGCGGCCGACTATGATGCCCACGCCGCCCTGACGGGACTCGCCCTCACCATGGTGGATCGCAACGATGCCGTGCTGGCCGAGGGCACGGCCGTCGGCGTTGACGAGCGCGGCTGTCTCGTTCTCCGCGCCCCCGACGGCTCCCTCGTTCCCGTGGCCTCTGGCGAGGCCCACATCCGCTAGGCCCCAGGCGCGCGGCGGGGTGCCCGGCGGGCGGATACCCTGCCGGAGTCGGGGCCCCGATCCGGGCGGCCCCCGGCTCCGCCTGGTGCGCCGTCGTCGGCCGGCGAGTTCACCTGCCCGGCCTGCATCCGGTTTCGGGCCCTGGCGGGCCTCGCGTCTTTGGACTCCGCCGCTCCCTCCGAGGCGCTTCGCTTGCTCGCTGCCGCGGGCGCTGGCCCCCGCCTGCTCGGCGCCCCCCCGCCCCGCGTCCGCTGGCGCCCGTCCGCTCGGCGCCTCCCGCTCCGGTGCCGCCTGCCTCCCGCGCCCCATTCGGCGTTGCTGCCGCTTTTGCCCGGGCCGCGTCGGCAGAGGGTGGTTTTGCGAGGTGCCCTGCGGCTCGCGTCCGCCTGGTTCACCTTGGAGCTCTGGCATCTGCGCCTGTGCGTCGGCGGGGCGCGCGGCCCTCCCTATTTTGTCTCAAAGGACACATCTGGACGGCGGACGGCATTAGCCGTTTAGTCTTAAGACCGTCGGCCGGCTTTCCTCACAATGTGCAACTAGTGGAGCAGGTCGGGAGTAGAATGGGCAGGTAGAAAGCACGAGAAAGGCCCTTCATGTCCAACGACGAGTCGAAATCGCATACGACCGAAACGCCGGATTCCTCATCCGCGCCAGCATCCGCTCCGGAGGCGCGAGACGCTGCGGATCCGGCCGCGTCTGCGGCCGCTGCCCCGTCGGCGCGCGTGACGCGGATGGGCACTGAGTCCATTCCGCGCCTCATTACCGAGTTCGCCATTCCCTCGGTGGTCGGCATGGTGGTGAATGGCTCCTACAACATCATCGACTCCGTGTTCCTCGGCCACGCGATGGGCGAGATGGGGCTGTCCGCCGTTACGGTGGCCACGCCCGCCATGATCGTGTTCATGGCGCTCTCCATGCTCGTGGGTACGGGCGGCAACGCACTGGCCGCCCTGCGCCTGGGCGAGGGCAACCGCGATGCCGCGGAGCGCGCGCTCGGCAACGTCATCACCCTGTCGCTCGTGCTGTGGGCGCTTGTGGTCGTGCTGGCGCTGGACCCGGCGGCCATCGACGCGGTGCTCACCCTCTCGAGCGCCACCGACGACGTGCGGCCCTACGCTCGCACGTTCATCCAGATCCTCTGCTACGGCTTCATCCTCCAGTGCATCGGCATGGGCGTCAACAACTTCATCCGCACGGCAGGCGCGCCCAACCGTGCGCTCGGCACCATGGCCATCGGGCTGGTGGCCGCCACGGCGTTCAACTACTGGTTCGTCATCTTGCTGGGCTGGGGCGTGACGGGAAGCGCCCTGGCCACGCTGGCCGGCCAGGCGTGCTCGTGCGGGGCGGTGCTGTGGTACTTCCTGCTCACGAAGGGGGTGCCGCTGCGCCTGCGCGTGAGCTGCCTGCGGCCTGCGCGCCGCGTGGTGGGCACCATCCTGGCCTTCGGATTCCCGGGGTTCGCGCTCCAGGCGGGCGCGGCGCTCGTCAACTTCCTCATCAACTACCAGCTGGTGAAGTACGGCGCGCTGAGCCCTCTGGGCGCCGAGGATGCCCTGGCCTCCATTGGCGTGGTGCAGCGCATCGGCATGTTCACCATCATGCCCATCGTGGGCGTGTCCATCTCCATCCAGCCGCTGCTCGGCTATAACTACGGCGCGCGAAAGATCGGCCGCGTGCGCACCACCCTGTGGCTCGGCATCGCCGGCGCCACGGTGATGTGCGTGGCGGAGTGGGCGGTGGTCATGCTGCTGGCCGGTCCCATCGTGGCCGCCTTCGGCATCTCCCATGACGGGCTGGCGGACTTCACGGCGTTCGCGCTGCGGATATGGCTGCTCCTGCTGCCGTTCATCGGGTTCCAGATCGTGGGCTCCAACTACTTCCAGGCGACGGGCCAGCCGGCGAAGGCCATCTTCCTCACGCTCACGCGCCAGATCATCTTTCTCGTGCCGCTCGTGATGCTGCTGCCTGACGTGCTGCCGTCGGTGGTGCCGGCCCTCGACGGGCTCGATGCGCTGTACGTGGCGGCGCCCGTCTCGGACTTCCTGGCCATCTTTACGGTAGGTGTCTTTTTGGCGTGGGAGATGCGGCGCCTGCGCCGCATGCGGGCTACGCGGACGGAGACGGGGGCGTAAAACTGCCGCTAGCCGCCCGTTTCGAGCGTTTCTCGTCCTCGCTCTACTGGGATAAAGCGCAGACGGTATGATGCACGCTTCCTGCAAGACCCAAGAGGGAAAGGACCAATCTTGGAAACCACGGACGTCAACACGAAAGCGGTGGCTGCCACGCCGTCGCGCACGCGCTCTGTCGCCTTCGTCGGGCTGACCATCGCCATCATGGCGGTGTCGGCGTGGGTCACCATCCCCCTGGGCCCGGTGCCCTTCACCCTGCAGATGTTCGCCGTCACCTTCGCCATCGTGCTGCTCACGCCGGCGCAGGCCCTGGCAGCCATCAGCGGCTACCTGCTGCTCGGAGCCGTGGGGCTGCCGGTGTTCTCGGGCATGCGCGGCGGCATCGGCGTGCTGGCGGGCCCTACCGGCGGCTTTCTGTGGGGCTATCTGTTAGGCGTGGCCGCCGCGGTGTTCCTGCTGCACCTCGTGCGTACGCGCACGAGCTGGGGCGACGGTCGCGGGGCTGTCGCGGCTAGCCCGGCGGAGGCCGCGGCTCTGACGCCGGCGCAGCGCGTTGGGCGCTTCTTGCGCATGTACGGCGTCGAGGTGATGGCCGGCGTCGTGTTCACCGCCATCGCCTACGCCTGTGGCTGCGTCCAGTACGCGGCCGTCGCCGGCGTGAGCCTGGAGGCCGCGTTCATGGTGGCGTGCGCTCCCTTCGTGGTGGTGGACCTCTGCAAGATCGTGGCGGCCGTCACCTGCGCCCGCGCCGTCGAGGCTGCCGTGCGCTAAGGCTTGGCTGGCAGAGGCGAGAGCGCGAAAGGCGCCGTCCTTTGGGGCGGCGCCTTTCGCGTTTGCGGCGGTTGCGGGTCGGGCGGGCCAACAACCTGCTCGTGCGCGCCATCGCCGAGGACTCCGGCCCGATGGTCGACTGGCTGGTCGCTCACGGGTTCCACGCCGATCCGCCACGCCCCGACGCGCGCGAGGACGAGGCGTTCATGTGCGACTTCGGCCGCGGGCAGGAGAAGTTCCAGCGTCTCTACGACGACTACCTGGTGCCGGGAGGCGCCCGCGTCATGACCGAGACGCGCGCGCTCGAGCTGCGCCAGGACGAGCGCGGCGCGGTGATCGGCGTCGAGGCGCAGCGTCAGGACGGCACGCGGGTGCACGTCGCCTGCGGGGCCGTCGTGGTGGCGGCCGGCGGCTTCAGCGGCAGTTCCGCGTTGCTGCGCCGCCTGTGCCACAGCGACAGCTTCTACGACCGCGGCCTCACCACCCAGTGCTCGGGCGAGGGCGTCCTCATGTGCGAGCGCGCTGGCGCCCAGCTGGGGCCCGAGATCATGCCGCACATGCAGGAGTACTTGGCCAATCCGGTGTGCAACTTCACGGACAACCTCATCAAGTACCTCTCCTACGCCGGCTTCCTCACCGTCAATCGGGAGGGCAAGCGCTTCATGAACGAGTGCCTGAACGTCGAGGACGCCATGGGCTCGGGCTGCGCCTCGCTGCGCGTGCAGGGCGGCGCGTACTACTACCTCATCAGCCAGGATCAGGTGGATGCCATCCGCGAGCGCGGCGTGGGCGGCTACTTCGACGGACGCTTGGGCGACTACCTGAGCAAGTCGGTGGCGTCGCGCGCGCTCGTGCCCATCCCCAACCTCCAGGAGAGCCTGGATGAGGCGGTGGCGAGGGGCCAGGCGTGGCGTGGCGAGAGCGCCGAAGAGCTGGCCGCGCTGGTCGGATTCCCCGATCCGGCCGTTTTCGTGGCGACGCTCGCGCGCTACAACGAGCTCTGCCACCGCGGCGTGGACGAGGACTTCGGCAAGATCTCCCCGCTCATGAACGAGCACGCGATGCCGCTGTACGCGATACGCTCGGTCATCCCCATCATGGGAACGCTCGGCGGCGTGAGGGTGAACGAGCGCCTCGAGGCCCTCGGCCGCGACGGCGCGCCCATCCCCGGCCTCTACGTAGCCGGCCAGGAGGGATCGGGCTTCTACACCTACCCCTACTACTCCACCCGCTGCATCACCACCACCTACGCCTACTGCTCCGGGAGGATAGCCGGCAAAAATGCCGCCGGATACGCAACGTCTCGCTGATGGCGGCATGAAAAGGGGGCGCCCTTTCGGGCGCCCCCTTCGGCGGTGCTTGGGGCGGCTGCTACGCCTTGAAGCGGTAGCCGTAGCCGCGGACGGTCTCGACGAGGGCCGGGTCGTAGCCGGCGGACTGGATCTTGTCGCGGAGGCGCTTGATGTGGGTGTCCACCGTCTTCGTCTCGGTGAGGTACTCCCAGCCCCAGGCGTCGCGCAGCAGGTCCTCGCGCGAGACCACCTTGCCGGCGCTCTTCATGAGGCTGGCCAGCAGCTCGAACTCGCGGGGGGTCAGGTCGATCTCGCCCTTGTCGCCCGACGCGGTGTGGGCGTCCTCGTCCAGCGTGATGCCGCTGGCGGTGACGGCGTTGGAGGCGCCGGGGTAGTCGCCGCCGGAGCCGCGGCGCAGCAGGGCGCGCACGCGGGCGATGAGCTCGCGGACACCGAAGGGCTTGGCCAGGTAGTCGTCGCCGCCGATCTCCAGGCCCACCACCTTGTCCAGCTCGGTGTCGCGCGCCGAGAGGAACAGCACGGGGACGGTGGTCTTGGAGCGCAGGCGGCGGCAGAGCTCGTAGCCGTCCATGCCCGGCAGCATGATGTCGAGGATGAACAGGTCGTAGCTGTTCTTGCCGGCGAGAGCGAGCGCCTCTTCGCCGTTGTCCACCACGTCAGCCGCGTAGCCCTCCTTCTTGAGGGCGTAACTGACGAATTCGGTGATTGATGGCTCGTCGTCAACGACAAGGATGCGGCTTGGTGCCTCAGTCATTTCTGTGCCTTTCTCTCGTCATCCCGACGATTAGACCCGGAGGGCTGATCGTTGCTGGATTGCTATAATGCACTGCGTTCACTATAAACGTTTACCCGCAAAAGTGATGGGGCTTGTCACAATTATGTTACTTGCTGCTGACATTGGAAACACGCAGACGGTAGTGGGGGTCTACCAGGGCTCTGACCTGGCCTGCATGTGGCGTCTGGCCACCAATCCGGCCACTACTGCCGATGAGGTGCGCGTCATGCTGCTGCCGCTGTTCGAGTCCGCCGGGCTGGCGCTTTCGGACGTCGACCGCGCCGCGCTGGCGTCGGTGGTGCCGCAGCTGACCGGCGCCTGGTGCCGCGCCATCCGCGACGGCGCGGGGGTCGAGGCGCTTGTGTGCTCGGCCCAGACGGCGGGCTCGCTGTTCAAGGCCAGCTACCCCAACCCGCTCGAGATCGGCGCCGACCGCGTGGCTGACGCCGTGGGCGCACGGTCGCGCTATGGCGAGCCGGTGGTGGTGGTGGACTTCGGCACCGCCACCAACATCGAGGTCATCGACGCGGAGGGCTTCTTCGTGGGCGGCATCATCGCGCCCGGCCTGCAGACGAGCGCCCAGACGCTCTTCTCCCGCGGCGCGCAGCTGCCGGCCATCAACCTGACGGCGCCGGGGGATCCCATCGGCGTGAGCACGGTGACGGCCATGCAGTCCGGCATCGTGCTGGGCGAGGTCGACCGCGTGGACGGCCTCGTGCGGCGCATCTTCGGCCAGCTGGGCTACGAGGGAACCGTCGTGGCCACCGGTGGCCTGGCGCCGCTCATCGCGCCGCACTCCCAGACCATCACCCACGTGGACGGCGAGCTCACCTTGGAGGGCCTGCGCCTCATCGCCGACGCCGCGGAGCGGTAGGCGGCACAGGTGCGGGCGGCTGCCACTTTTTTGGAGTTTGGTGGCACTAATGGGCAGTTCGGTACGGTTGGATCCCTCCGTTCTGCCCTCTTTCGCCTTCGAGAGATGACGCGCCAAGGCGTTTTCCCAGGTCGCGATTGTTCGCCCGCTGCGCATGAGGCGGTCAGACCGTACCAAACTGCCCATTAGTGCCATCTGTCGGGCAAAAAGTGGCACCGGGCGGCTCGGGCGTGGGACGGCTCCCGCCTGTGTCGCGCGTGTTCCGGCCGTCAGTCGTGGAAGTTTCGCCGCCGCGGCCGTCGCGCCTCCCCGACGCGCCGCCCGCAGGTAGAATGCCCTTATTCGGTACGGGGGAGGCCCTGGCTGCGCGCCCCGCGGGTGCGGGGCGGCCGAGCGCGGGCCTCAAGCGAAGAGAAAGCGGGGACGCAGTGCTGACCGACATCGAGATCGCCCAGGCCGCCACGCCGGAGCGCATCGGCGCCATCGCCGAGAAGGCGGGCATCGACGAGAAGTACCTCGAGCTCTACGGCAATTACAAGGCGAAGGTGGACTACAACCTGCTGCGCCAGGAGGATCACGAGCCGGGCAAGCTGATTCTCGTCACGGCCATCAACCCCACGCCCGCCGGCGAGGGCAAGACCACCACCACGGTGGGCCTGGCCGACGCGCTCGCCCAGCGCGGCAAGAACGTCATGGTGGCGCTGCGCGAGCCCTCGCTCGGCCCCGTCTTCGGCATCAAGGGCGGCGCCGCTGGCGGCGGATACGCCCAGGTGGTGCCCATGGAGGACATCAACCTACACTTCACCGGCGACTTCCATGCCATCGGCGCGGCCAACAACCTGCTCGCGGCCCTGCTCGACGCGCACATCCAGAACGGCAACGAGCTGGGCATCGACGTGCGCAAGATCACCTGGAAGCGCGTGGTGGACATGAACGACCGCCAGCTGCGCCACATCGTGGACGGCCTGGGCGGCAAGGCCCACGGCGTTCCGCGCGAGGACGGCTTCGACATCACCGTGGCCTCCGAGGTCATGGCCGTGTTCTGCCTGGCCACCTCCATCACCGACCTCAAGGAGCGCCTCGGCCGCATCGTGGTGGGCTACACCTACGATGACAGGCCCGTCACCGCTCATGACCTGCATGCCGAGGGCGCGATGACCGCGCTGCTCAAGGACGCGCTCAAGCCCAACCTCGTCCAGACGCTCGAGGGCACCCCGGCCTTCGTGCACGGCGGTCCTTTCGCCAACATCGCCCACGGCTGCAACTCCATCATGGCTACCCGCATGGCCATGGCGCTCGGCGACTACTGCGTGACCGAGGCCGGCTTCGGCGCCGACCTGGGCGCGGAGAAGTTCCTCGACATCAAGTGCCGCCTGGCGGGCCTCAAGCCCGACGCGGTGGTGGTCGTGGCCACCGTGCGCGCGCTCAAGAACCACGGCGGCGTGGCCAAGGCCGACCTCAACGAGGAGAACCTCGAGGCGCTCGAGGCAGGCCTGCCCAACCTGCTGCAGCATGTGGAGAACATCACCAACGTGTACCACCTGCCCTGCGTGGTGGCCATCAACGCCTTCCCGACCGACACCCCCGCCGAGCTGGCGCTCGTCGAGGAGAAGTGCCGTGAGCTGGGCGTGAACGTGGCGCTCTCCGAGGTGTGGGCGAAGGGCGGCGCGGGCGGCCTGGCCCTTGCCGACGAGGTGGTGCGCCTGTGTGCGGAGGGCGACGCCGAGGGCCGCAGTGCCGAGACGTTCGCGTTCTCCTACGACGATGGGCTGTCCATCGCCGAGAAGATCGAGGCCATCGCCCAGCGCATCTATCGCGCCGACGGCGTGGTGTTCGAGCCGGCCGCCAAGAAGGAGATCGCGCAGCTCGAGGCGCTCGGCTTCGGCGGCATGCCCGTGTGCATGGCCAAGACGCAGTACTCCTTCAGCGACGACGCCGCCAAGCTCGGCGCGCCGCGCGGCTTCACCATCACCGTGCGCCAGGTGAAGGTGTCGGCCGGCGCCGGCTTCATCGTGGCGCTGACGGGCTCCATCATGACGATGCCCGGCCTGGGCAAGACGCCTGCCGCCTTCAAGATCGACGTCGACGAGAACGGCGTCATCTCGGGGCTGTTCTAGGCTTGCTGCTTTGAGTGGAGAAGGGCCCGCAGCATGAGGCTGCGGGCCCTTCTGCTGCTAGAATGACCGGCGCTGGCAGAGTCCGATGCGGGCGGCGCTTCTTCACTATGAAAGGAGTGACGCCTCATGCTGAAAGAAGTTCTCATTCGCGTCTTGACGGCACCGCCGAACTGGGTGGTCCTGGTTTTCATGGGGATCGACCGGTACGAGCGATGGAAGTAAAAGCAATCGGATGGAGCGGGAGAGCAATAAAAAGCCCGGCGGCAACCGGGCTTAATCACTAGCACCGCGCCGCCCGTACGCAGGTTGACGACCTACGGGCTTTGCCAGTGCACCTGCATTATAGCCGCCTTGCGCCCGAAGGGCAACGAAGGCGGAGGACTGGAAGGAGACGTCCTATGGTGGATACGGGGTTTCTGGATGCGCTGGCTTCCAAGGAGCCGACGCCGGGCGGCGGAGGGGCGGCGGCCTACGCGGGCGCGCTGGCGGCAGCGCTGTCCTCGATGGTGGGCAGCCTCACCGTGGGGAAGAAGCGCTACGCCGCGGTAGAGGGTCAGATGCAGGCCGAGCTGCGCGAGTTGGACGTGACACGCGCGCGACTGGTGGCGCTCATCGACGCCGACGCTGCGGCCTTTGCGCCGCTGGCCGCTGCCTACGGCCTGCCGCGCGAGACGCCCGAGGAGCGGGCCGCCAAGGACGCGGCGCTCCAGGCGGCGCTCGTGGAGGCGTGTGAGGTGCCGCTGGAGATCATGCGCCAGTGTCTGCTGGTGGTGGAGTCGTGCGACTTCATGGCGCGCAACGGCAGCGCGCTGGCCGTGTCCGACGCGGGCGCGTCAGCCGTGCTGGCCAAAGCGGCGCTCCAGGCGGCCAGCTTGAACGTGGTGATCAACGTGGCGTCGATGGCCGACGCCGAGCGCGCGGCTCGCTATGCGGACGAGGCCGACATGCTGCTGGACGCCGGCTGCGCCCAGGCCGACGCCGTGTTCGCGTACGTGGCGGGGCGTTTGCGCGGCTAGGCGCGGACGAGACGGAGGAGTCCAGACGCGGGCCTGACGGCGAAGGGCGCCTGCGCGGCTGGGCACGGGTGCGCGCGGCATCGCCCCCGGCTTGGCTGCGTTGCGCGGGGCTGCGCCTCGGGGTCGCGCGGGACCGCATCCCGGTGTTGCGCGAGGCTGGCTGCAATTTCGTGCGGTTTTGCACCGGTGCTTTCGCGTTACGCGGGCGCACGGCGGTGCGTGTCGGACAGAGTGCCTGAGAAAAGCCCAGACTAACTTTTCTGGGGTCTTGGATGGGCGCGTGGTGGAGTGCAGAACCGTGCGAATTTGCAAGATGACGCTGGTTTTCGAAGGAAGCGAGAGGGAAGGAGGCGCCATGGCGCGCATCTTGGCGGGCAAGGACGTGGTGGAGGCCCTGCGGGAGGATCTGGCGGGGCGCGTGGAGGCGCTGGGTGAGCGCGGCGTCACGCCGTGCCTGGCCATCGTGCGGGTGGGCGAGCGGCCCGATGACGTGTCCTATGAGCGCACGGCCGTGCGCCGCGCTGAGGGGCTGGGGGTGGCGGTGCGCCGCTTCGAGCTGCCGGCCGACGCTACGCAGGCACAGCTCGAGGCCGTCATCGACGAGGTGAACGCCGATACGGCCATCCACGGCTGCCTGCTGTTCCGCCCGCTGCCGTCGCAGATGGACGAGCGCGCCGTGTGCGATCGGCTCGATGCCGCCAAGGACGTCGACGGCATCTCGTCGGCGTCGCTCGCGGGTGTGTTCGCGGATACGGGCGAGGGCTTCCCGCCGGCCACGGCGCAGGCCTGCCTGGAGATGCTCGACTTCCATGGCGTCCCCGTGGCGGGACGACATGCGGTGGTGGTGGGGCGCAGCCTGGTGATCGGGCGGCCGGTGGCGATGATGCTGCTGGCGCGCGACGCCACGGTGACGCTGTGCCACTCGCGCACCGAGGCCCTGGCCGAGCACGTGCGCGCGGCGGACATCGTGGTGTGCGCGACGGGGCGGGCCCGCTCCTTCGGGCCGGAGTGCTTCCGCGCCGGACAGGTGGTGCTCGACGTGGGCATCAACTTCGACGAGGAGGGCGCGCTCTGCGGGGACGTGGACTTCGCCGCGGTGGAGCCCGTGCTCGGCGATGACGGGGCCATCACCCCCGTTCCCGGCGGGCTCGGTAGCGTCACCACCAGCACGACGATGGCCCATGTCGTGGCTGCCGCCGAGGCGGCTGTGCGCTAGGCGACGGACTGCTCGGGAGGCGGGGGAGCTATGCACGATCTGAGCAAGACCATGTTCTACAAGACTTCGTTCGACGTCCGGTCGGTGGACGAGGAGGGCGATGCGCTCTGGAGCCTCATCTGCAGCCTGCGACTGTGGGCGACTCGCAAGTATCCGGCCCTGCCGCGGGAGGCGTCCTTCTGGAGCGCCCTCAAGCAGACCCACCGGGCGGAGGAGGCCGGCGTGAGGTTCCGGTCGGAGCTCTGCCTCGAAGGCGAGGGGCCGAGTCACTGGGCGCTCGCCATCGAGGAGGTCTTCGCCGAGCCGGATAAGGCGCCGCGCCACTGGACGACGGAGGTGACGTTCGCCTGGACGGAAAGGCGCGCGGGCCACGCTGCCATCGCGTTGTCCTACGGCGACCGGCCGGGCTTCCTCGGCCCCTGCCAGCCGCGGCCCTCCTGCACCACGCCCGGCTTCATCCGCGCTATCTTGGAAAACGATCGCCTGGCGTGCACCTCGTCGGGCCGAGCCGTCTCCCTCGATCCCCGCGAGCTGCGCGTCGGCGACTTCAAGGCGTTCTGGGAGCTTGTCGCCGACGAGGCGCGCGAGACGCCTGTGATCTACGTGAGCCCCCGCTTCGACGGCGACGAGGCGCGCTTCGCGGTGGCCCCGCAGCGCATCGCCGCCTCGCTTGGGCCGTCTGCCTTCGTGTTCTTCTCGCAGGATCGCGCGTTCGTCCAGGAGATGGGCGCGCTCATCCCCGACCTTGCCCTGCGCTGCGACGGCGGGACGGTGCGCGTCTACGCCACGCGGCCGCGGATGGCGGACGGCCGCGACCGCGCCCGCCACCGCTTCTTTCTGACGCGGGACATCGAGGCGATGGGCGAGGATGACTTCGTCTTGCTACTCCGCCGGGCCCTCGCCCAAGACGTGCACTTCTACGAGGACATGATGCGGGCAGACGCGGTGAAGCGCCGGCGCGGGCGTCTCGTCTTCGAGCGGCAGGTGCGCGACCGGTCGCTGTCCGACGCTTTCGCGCTGGTGGAGAAGGCGGAGGGCGACCGGATGACGGCCGAGGAGCTCATGGAGGACTTGAGCCAGGAAAACGAGCAGCTCGAACGGCGTTGCGATGAGCTCAAGGCCGCCCTCTACGTAGCCAACGCGAAGGCGGAGGCGCTTGAGGGCCAGGCGGCCCGGGCCGGCGGCGCCGAGCCGGGCGTGGGTGCCCTGGGCCGCTTCCCGCTGTCCTACGACGCGGTGGCCCTGCTGTTCCGCGAGCACTATGGCGAGCGCATCGACTTCACCGACCGCGCGCGCAAGTCCTTCGGCACGTGCATCACCGAGGTCGGCCTCGTCTGGAACGCGCTGCGCGACTTGTGCGAGATCGCGCATCCCCTCTACGCCGAAGGGAGGCGGGGGATCTGGCCAAGGCGTTCAATTCCCGCTCCGAGTTCTCGCTGAAGCGCGGGGCGGGGATGATGACGCGCAAGGACGGCCGGCTCATGGAGCAGTACGTGGATGTCTACCAGGGCCGCGAGATCAAGGTGGAGACCCACCTCGCGAAGGGAAACGACGACTCGAGCAGCCGCAGCCTGCGCCTCTACTTCGGCTTCGACCGGGAGAGCGGGCGGATCGTCGTGTCATCTGTCGGGAAGCACCTGGACAGCTACCTCACGAGGTCGATGAGGTAGGCGGGCCTCGCGCAGGGGGAGGCGCCGCTGGCGTCAGCGACCCGGCGGCTTTCGCGGAGCGCCGCGGAGGGCGGCTGGCCGGACGCGGAAAAGCGGAGAGTCGGTGGGGTTTCGGGCGCCGGGCGCCGGTTGGCGTACCATGGCCCCATGGCTAACGGACTTACCTACCTGCGCAACACCACCACGCCCGAGGCGACCAAGCAGCTCGCTTCCACGCTGGCTCCCTACCTGCGGGCGGGGGATGTGGTGGTGCTCAACGGCGACCTGGGCGCCGGCAAGACCCAGTTCGTGCAGGGGGTGGCGGCGGCCCTCGGCGTGCGCGCCGCGGTGACGAGCCCCACCTTCAACATCCTGCTCGAGTACCACGAGGGCGCGCTCCCGCTCTACCACTTCGACTTGTACCGCCTGGACGAGCCCTCCCAGCTCGATGACATCGACTACTTCGGCGTTATTGACGGAGACGGCGCGTCGTTCGTGGAGTGGGCCGAGAAGTTTCCCGACGAGCTGCCCTACGACTACCTGGAGATCACCATCACCGCCGATGAGCGCGGGACGCGCCGCGTCGTCGCGCACTCCTACGGCTCGCGTTCGCGCCAGCTTCTGTGCGTGTGGGCCAACGACTCGAAGGCGCGGCTGGGCAAGACCCAGCTCTGACGCCCGCGCAGCGCCCGCCTCTGCCGCGCCTCCCGTGCCGCAGGTGCCCATGAGGTAGAATGCAGGCAGCTCTCAACGCAGATCAGGAAGGGAAAACGCTCCATGGAACCCATCGCGTCGCCGCTGGTGCTCGCCTTCGACACGGCCAACGAGGTCATCGCCATCGGGCTGGGACGACTTGACGCGGCGGGGCGCTCCGTCGCCCCCGTGGCCACGGCTGAGGTCGAGGCGCGCCGCGCGTCCAACACCCAGCTCATCCCCCGCGTGGATGCGCTGTTGGCCGAGGCCGGCGCTGTGCGCGGGCAGCTGGCGTGCGTGTGCGTGGGGCGCGGCCCGGGGTCGTTCACCGGGGTGCGCATCGCCCTGGCGGCGGCCAAGGGCATCGCGAGCGCGCTCGGCATCGGGCTGGTAGGCGTGTCCACGCTCGACGCCGTGGCCTGGGGCGCCTGGGCTGCGGGCGCGCGCGGCGAGGCGCTCGTGGCGGCCGACGCCATGCGCAAGGAGGTCTATCCGGTGCGCTATGCGCTAACCGCGGACGGCCCGGTGCGGCAGGGCGCCGACCGCGTGCTCAAGGCGGAGGAGGCGGCTGCGGAGGCCGTGGTCGAGGGAGGCTTGCTCGTGGCCGGCGACGCCCTGCGCAAGTACGCCGCGCTGTTCGAGCCGGCCGGCACGCTTTTGCCCGAGGGCACGTGGACGCCCACGGGCGCGGGGCTCCTGCGCGCGCTCGAGGACGCCTGGCGGGCGGGGGAGTGCGACCCCCTGGACGCGACGCGCCATCAGCCGGCCCTCGTTCTGCCGGTGTACACGCGCCTCTCGGACGCGGAGGAGGCCGAGCGCGCCCGCCTGGCGAAGGACGATCCGACGCTTGCCGGCGCTCGCGGCAGCCGGCATGTCACCATGAACGACACAGCCGTGGCCAACGCCCGGGCCGATGCGCGCGGCGTCGCCCTCAAGCCGCTTGACCGCGCCCACGCCGGCGCGGTGGCCGCGCTCGAGGCGCGCGTCATGGGCAGCGACGCCTGGTCGGAAGCGCTTGTGGCCGACGAGCTGGGCCGCGCCGACCGTGTGTGGTGGGCCGCCTACGCGGCTGACCCCGCCATGCCGCTGCCGGCCGACGCGCCGCTTGTCGGCTACGCCGGCGGCTGGGTGGTGGACGGCGACGTGCAGGTGCTCAAGGTGGGCGTCGACGAGGCCTTCCGCCGTCGCGGGCTAGCCCGTGCCCTCGTGGCGCGCGTGGCGGCCGACGCCCGCAGCCTGGGCGCGCGCACGGCCTCTCTTGAGGTGCGCGCGGGGAACGAGGGCGCCCGCGCGCTCTACGAGGCGCTCGGCTTCGCGAGCCTGGGCACGCGCCCGCGTTACTACTCGGACGGCGAGGACGCGGTGATCATGCGCGCCGAGGTGCTGCCGGCGGATGCTGGCGCGCTCGGCGGTGCGGATGCGGCCACCGTGGCCGGCATGGCCGTGGTGAACCACGCCGAGCCGGCGGAGGCGGCGCATGCGGGGGGTGCCACCCTGGCGGGCGCCGGCGAGGGCGGGTCGGCGCCTGGCGCGGGGGACGCGCGCGACGCCG
>NZ_QWKK01000037.1 GCF_009911695.1 Enterorhabdus sp. P55
CGCGGGCGGTTGGCCGGCTCTGCGACCGCGCCGCGGGCCCGGCTTCGCGGCGGGCGGGTCGCCCGGCGCCGCGGGGACCTGCGGGACGTGCTCTCGCCGCGCGCATCGCGTCGTGACGTTTCCGCCCCAGCGTCGGGTGGGCCGTCGCGAAGCCGCGTCTCCCCCAAATATGGCGACCTTCTGAAATCTCAGTGCGTCTCGCTGAGATTTCCTTCTGCCGCTTGCATTCTCCTTTGCCACTGCTATGATAGGCCCTTGTTTAGCACTCGTTAAACAAGAGTGCTAGCACTCCTTAAATCGGAGTGGTTAAATGAAGCACTGGACACGCGCTCCGAACAGCATCTCGAAAGGAAGGCAGATCATGAATTTGAAGCCCCTGGGCGATCGCGTCATCATCAAGCAGGACGAGGCCGAGGTCACCACGGCGTCGGGCCTGTACCTGGCCCATGATGCCAAGGAGAAGCCGCAGACCGGCATCGTTCTGGCCGTCGGCGAGGGCAAGCTGGACAAGGACGGCAAGCACCTCCCCATGCCCGTCAAGGAGGGCGACAAGGTCATCTACGGCAAGTACGGCGGAACCGAGATCACGGTTGACGGCGAGGACGTGCTCATCCTCCGCGCCGACGACCTCTACGCCGTCATCGCCTAACCAGCCTGACGGCCTTTCGTGGCGGCCGCCTGCCCCCCAAGCTCTTCGCCGGGCTCGCACGCAGCCGTAAGGCTGCTGAGCTCGCGCTGGCTCGGCCTTTCGGGGTCATGCGACTCACCACGAAAAGCCTGCCTCTCTTTATTGGAACCTATGAAAGGAAAGCTGAACCATGGCTAAGGAAATCAAGTTCGACTCCGACGCGCGCAGCGGCCTGGCCTCCGGCGTCAACAAGCTGGCCGCCGCCGTCAAGGTGACCCTCGGCCCCAAGGGCCGCTACGTGGCCCTCGAGAAGTCCTACGGCGCCCCCCTCATCACCAACGACGGCGTGACCGTCGCCAAGGAGGTCGACCTGGAGGATCCCATCGAGAACATGGGCGCCCAGCTCGTCCGCGAGGTCGCCGTCAAGACCAATGACGTCGCCGGCGACGGCACCACCACCGCCACGCTGCTGGCCGACGTCATCGTCAAGGAGGGCCTGAAGAACGTCACCGCCGGCGCTGACGCCCTCGGCATCCGCCGCGGTATCGAGAAGGCCACCGAGGTGGTCGTCGATGCCATCAAGGACGCCGCCACCCCCGTCTCCACCAAGGAGCAGATCGCCAACGTCGGCACCATCTCCGCCGGCGACGCGCAGATCGGTGAGAAGATCGCCGAGGCCATGGACGCCGTGGGCAAGGACGGCGCCATCTCCGTGGAGGAGTCCCAGACCTTCGGCCTGGAGATGGACATCGTCGAGGGCATGCAGTACGACCGCGGCTACATCTCCCCCTACATGGCCACCGACATGGAGAAGATGGAGGCGGTGCTCAAGGATCCCTTCATCCTGCTCACCGACCAGAAGGTCTCCAACATCCAGGACATGGTCCCGCTGCTGGAGGAGGTCATGAAGTCCGGCCGTCCGCTGTTCCTCGTCGCTGAGGACGTGGAGGGCGAGGCCCTGGCCACCATCCTGCTCAACAAGCTGCGCGGCACCTTCAACTGCGTGGCCGTCAAGGCCCCCGGCTTCGGCGACCGCCGCAAGCGCATCCTCGAGGACATGGCCGCCGTCACCGGCGCCCAGGTGGTGGACAAGGACTTCGGCATGACCATGGCCGACGCCACCATCGACATGCTCGGCACCGCCAAGACCGTCAAGGTGACCAAGGACACCATGCTCATCGTGGACGGCGCGGGCGACAAAAAGGCCATCGACGACCGCATCGCCCAGATCAAGGCCGAGCTGGAGCGCGTCGACTCCGACTTCGACCGCGAGAAGCTCCAGGAGCGCCTGGCCAAGCTCTCCGGCGGCGTGGCCGTGCTCAAGGTGGGCGCTGCCACCGAGTCCGAGCTCAAGGAGAAGAAGTCCCGCATCGAGGACGCCCTGCAGGCCACCCGCGCGGCCGTCGAGGAGGGCATCGTCGCCGGCGGCGGCGTGGCGCTCATCAACGCCATCCCCGCGCTGGAGGCGGTCGAGGGCGACGCTGAGGAGATGGTGGGTGTCGACATCATCCGCCGCGCCCTGGAGGCTCCGCTGCGCTGCATCGCCGAGAACGCCGGCTTCGAGGGCTCTGTCGAGGTCGCCGAGGTCAAGAAGGCGGCTGCCGGCTGGGGTCGCAACTACAAGACCGGCGAGCAGGGCGACATGATCGCCATGGGCGTCAACGACCCGGTGAAGGTCACCCGCACCGCGCTGCAGTCCGCGGCGTCCGTGGCCGGCCTCATCCTCATCACCGAGGCCACCATCAACGAGATCCCGGCCGAGGGCCCGGACCTGTCCGCCCTGGCCGGCGCCATGGGCGGTGGCGGCGGCATGTACTAGGCCGCGCGCCCGCACAACCCGCGTACGGTGCTCGGCCCGTCGGCCGACGCCACGCGCACCCCGCGCAAAGCGCCACCCGGCGCCGCGCGTGCAGCTAACTCGGAAGGAGGCGACCCCGCAGGGCCGCCTCCTTTGCGTTGGGGGGTGGGGCGCCGCGACCGGGTGTCGCCTGCGACGGGCCGTTTGTTTGGGCGCACAAATGTTTCACGTGAAACACTCATGGTGGGGAAAGACGGGAGCTCGAGACGGGAGACTCGCCTAGGCGGGTTCGCCGGGGGGGGGCTCTTCGCCGCGGGCGCTGCTTGCGGGCAGCGCCCGCGAGGCGGGTGCCTCGGGGCGGGTGCTCCCTAGAAGAGGGAGATGAAGAACGGCAGCCCGAACGCGGCGCCGATGATGGCCACGATGACGACGGCGCCTATGCCCACGACCAGCTTCGGGACGATGCTCTTGCGTCGCTGGTCCTCCATCTCCACGGCGAAGTCCGCCTGCATCTGCCCGAAGTCCTCGGCCGTGATGGCGCCGGCGTCCAGCAGTTGCTTGCAGGCCAGCAGTCCCTCGGCCAGATTGCGGCTGCGCTGGATGCGCCGGTCGGGAAGCGCCGCCACGATGGCGAGGCCAAAGGCGCCCAGGAACAGCCCGACGAAGAAGAAGGTCGCATAGCCCTCGCCCTTGCGATCCGCGACATGCGCCGAGGCGAAGGCGAAGACGAAGAGCGAGAACAGGAGAATCAGGCAGACGATCACCACCAGGGTCGAAAGAACCGGATTGGGCTTGTCAGCATCGGAGTCGAGCAGTATAGGGGCATTCCTTTCTAGAGCAGTGCCTTGCCGATGACGGAGCTCGCGGGGATGGCGCCGAAGTAGCGGGAGTCCTGCGAGTTGGTGCGGTTGTCTCCCATCACCCACAGCTGCCCGGCGGGGACCTCGTACGGGTAGGTGATGGACGTGCCGTAGGCGGGGGTGAGCGGATAGGTGGGCTTACCGGCGGTGTACGGCTCGTCGAGGGGCGCGCCATCCACGTATACCTGGCCGTCTACCAGGTCGACGACCTGCCCTTCGGTGGCGACGACGCGCTTGAAGAGGGTGCGATCGGGGATCTCGGGATCTTGGAAGGCGATGACGTCGCCCGGCAGCGGCGTGCCGAACCGATAGCTGACGTTCTCGACGGCCACCCCATCGCCGGCCATGATGGTGTCCTCCATCGACCCGCTGCGCACTTCGCAGACGCGGGTGAACATGAAGAGGCAGACCAAGACGGCGATGGCGATGAACAGGACGATGCCGATCACGACGGCGACGACGCAGCCGGTTCGGTGCTTCTTGGGCGCGGCGGGGATCGTCGTGCCCGCCGCGGCGGCCGGCTGGGACGGAGCGCCTGCGTCGGGGACGGCGGTCGGCTGGGCTCCCGCGCCGGGGACGCCCGGAGAGGCGCCCGAGGCTGCGGCAACGCCGAGCAGCGCCGCCTTCTTGGCGTCGAACTCGGCGGGAGTGATGGCCCCCTGGTCGAGGAGCATCTTGTATTTCAGGATGCTGTCGGCCGCCGAGACCGCCTCGTGAGAGGGATCCGGGGCCGGATTCCGGTCGTTGAGGCACAGCGCGATGATCAGGCCGATGAGCCAGGTGAAGAATCCCAGGGCGAAGAACCCGCCGTAGCTGTAGCCCTTCTTCCGGGCGATGTTGGCGCTGCAGACGCCAAAGGCGACGGAGGCGGCGATGGGGATGACGATGCCGATGATGAAGTAGGCGATGAGGGCGATGGTCGTGCCGGCGTCCATGGAGGCTCCTTTCCGCAGGGTGGCTTTTTCTGCGGGGAGGCCGGACGCTCGATGTGGAAGGCATCCACCACAGTTACCACACCGCAAGGCTCCACGAACGTGAATGACCTTGAAAGGCGGATGCCCTCCATCTCGGTCATTCATCGGGGTATTCGGTTGTGGAGCAGTCCCCGGAGGCCGGGGCATGCGGTGTGGTACCCCGCATTCTAGCGGAAGCGCCGCTCGGCGAGAACCCCGCCTTCCGGCTTGCGGGTTGCGAATCGCGCGCACAAATGTTTCACGTGAAACATTTGCGCGAAGCAGATGGAGCGAGGAGATGACGTACGTGATCAACGGAAGGCTGCGAAGGAGATAGTGCGTGGGGCGGGGGGCGGCTGGCGGTGAGGGGACGCTGCGTGCTGCAGTGGCGTCTCGATGTCAGGGCGCGTCGCGGCAAAGGCTCCAGCATGGTCGGCGACGTTGCGCCACGGAGCGCGGCAGGGCGGCGTCGTTGGGCTATCATGGTCGGCAAGTCCTTGCACGGTGCTCGACCGGCCGTGCGAGGCGGCTGAGCGATAAGTGCGAGGAGGATCCATGGGGGCGGTGCTGTGCGTGGGGGTCGGCGGGTTTGTGGGGGCCGTGCTGCGCTACGGGATGGGGCTCGTGCCCTTCGCGGGGGCCTTCCCGTGGGCGACGTTTGCGGTGAACCTGCTGGGTGCCGTGGCTATCGGCGCGCTGGCCGAGGCCGCCGGACGCACGGAGGGGCTCTCGCCCGAGGCGCTGCTGTTCCTCAAGACGGGCGTGTGCGGCGGCTTCACCACGTTCTCGACGTTCTCTCTCGAGACCGTCGAGCTTCTGGAGGGCGGCCAACTGACCCTCGGTGCTACCTACGCGGGCGCAAGTCTGGTGTGCTGCCTTGTCGGCGTCCTGCTGGGAAAGGCTCTCGCCCGCACGGTTCTCGGCGTCCTCGGCCTGGCGGAATGATGCGCGAGATCCGGCGCGTTCGATTGCGGCGAGCTGGATGGGGCGCGGGTTCTCAAGCGAGCCTCCGCCCTCGTCGACCCTGCTACGGCGCAAGGCCCCGCCCGGCCGCGAACGGTTGACGGAGTGGGTGCGGGCCGGCTGGGCACGCCGCCGCATGCAACGCGCAAAAGCACGTACGAATGTTTCACGTGAAACACGGTTGTGCGCGAAGACGAAACTGGCATCCGTCCTCGCGCTGCGTTCCGGGCTTCCTGGCATAAAAGAGAAGGGAGCAGCTGCAGGCGGCTGCTCCCTTTTTTCGCGCCTTCTGCTGGGATGCGGGGCGGGGGACCCGGCTCCCTGGCGCTGTCGAATGATCGAAAGAAAGGCGATCTCCCGAAGGTGGGGCCCCTGCGTCGGCCTTGGCGGCGCGGACGACTTCCGGGCTGCCCTCGCGGGCGGCGGCTCGACGAGCAAATGCCCGGTCGGCCGGCTGGCGAGGGCCCGAGTTCTGCCGGCGGGGCGCTCCTGCGGCTGCTCGGGAGATCGCGGTGGTGAGGGTCTTCTCGAAGGGCGCTCCTTAGGCGTCGAGCAGGCCGATGCGCGGCACGGGCCAGTAGGTGAACACGGCCTTTCCCGTCACCGACTCGACGGGGACGCTGCCGAAGTAGCGCGAGTCCTGCGAGTTGGTGCGGTTGTCTCCCATGACCCAGAGCTCGTCGTGGGGGATGACGTAGGGGTAGCTCAGCTCCACGTTCCACGCGGGGTCGAGCGGGTAGGTCGGCTTTCCGCCCGTGTAGGGCTCGTCGATCGGCTGGCCGTCTATCAGCACGCGGCCGTCCGCCAGGTCGACGGTCTGGCCGCCGGTGGCTATGACGCGCTTGATGAGGATGCGATCGGGTGCCGCAGGATCGTGGAAGGTGATGATGTCGCCCGGCTCGGGTTCGTGCAGGTAGTAGCTGATGCGCTCGGAGTAGACGCGGTCGCCGACGAGGATGGTGCCCTCCATGGAGCCGGAGGGGATGGCGTAGGCCTGCAGGGCCAGCGGCATGATGCCCCAGTTGGCCACCGCGAACAGCAGGAGGAAGCCAATGAGGCGCCGCAGGGCCCGCTTGATGGCGGGCGCGTTGCTGCGCGCGTGGTCTCCTGCGTACATGGTGCTCCTCGGGGTTGTGCTCGGGTAGTGCTCGGGTCGTGCTCGGGTCGCTCGTGGATGGCGAGTGGCGCGCCGGCCTTGGCGTCGGCTGCCCGCGCGTATGCGGACAGCCGCCCGCGAGCGGCGCTCGCAGGTCAGGCGAAGCGGAGGGTCTTGCCCTCGGCCACGCATTCCTGCAGGTAGAGGTTTATCAGGTTCTGGTAGGGAATGCCCGTGCGATCCGCCTCGGCCTTGAAGTAGTCGATGACATCCAAGTCAAGGCGCATCGTCACGGGCTTGCGCTCCTTCTTGGCGTTGTCAGACGCGCCCGCGCCACGGCCAACGGCCGCGCCTCGGGCGAGCCCAGACCTCGCCGCAGCGTTGTTTCCCTTTGACTTCATAGACGCCCTCGTAGGTTTGTGGTGTGGTTTCGTCGTCTCAAAAGCGTATTGCTATTGTACATATATGAGCAATACATTCAATACGGCAGGAGAAAATTTCTCAGCCGGCTGCTCAGGTTTCTCCCGAGCGGCGGGGCGTTGCGATGGACGCGGTGGAGCCGCACGCGCTCTGTAACGGCTGGGCGGCGTTTTGCCCCGCGGGCCGCACGACGGGGGAGCGCTCCGCAGCCTTGGGCTACAATCGCCGTCATGGAAAACATCGCGCACATAGCCGAGCACGTCCTGGAGCACTCGGTTTCGGACACGCTCTACCTCATCCCGTTCCTCTTCGTCACCTACCTGCTGATGGAGTGGCTCGAGCACAAGACGGCCGGCCGCACCCAGGAGGCCATCCGCCATGCCGGCGCTGCCGGGCCCGTGGTCGGCGCGCTTCTGGGCGTAGTACCCCAGTGCGGGTTCTCGGCCATGGCGGCTACCCTGTGGGCCGGCCGCGTCATCACCCTGGGGACGCTCTTCGCCGTGTTCCTCTCCACCTCCGATGAGATGCTGCCCATCTTCCTCGCCGAGCAGGTGCCGGCCACCACCATCCTGTCCATCATGGGCGCGAAGGTGGTCGTCGGCATGGTGATGGGCTTCATCGTGGACGCAGCGCTGCGCCTGGCGCGGCGCGACCGCCAGGATCTGCGCATCCACGAGCTGTGTGAGCGCGACAACTGCGGCTGCCACGAGGACTGCGCCGCCTGCGAGGAGAACCCGGCCCTGGTCTACGGCCACCACGACGACGCGCTGGCCGCGGCCGGCGCCCGGGCGGCGTCGGACGCGGAGGCGCGTGCCGCCCATGCTGCGCTCAAGGCCGCGACCGAGTCCGAGGGCCTGCTGGGCGACCTGGCCGCCCATGCCGAGCATCCGGCCGACGCCGTCGCCGATTCCGCCCACGATCACGTCCGCGGCTGCTGCTCCCACGACCATAGCCATGACCACGACCATGGCTGGAAGGGCATCGCCAAGAGCGCGATCGTCCATACGGTGCAGGTGACGGTGTTCATCTTCGTCATCACGCTTGCGCTCAACGCGGTGCTCGAGGTGGTGGGGGAGGACGTGCTCGCCGACTTCCTGGGCGCCAATCCCACGGTGTCGGTGCTGGCCAGCGCGCTCGTGGGCCTCATCCCCAACTGTGCCGCCAGCGTGGTCATCGCCGAGCTGTACCTGGAGGGCGTGCTGGGGTCGGGCGCCATGCTGGCTGGCCTGCTGGTGTCCGCCGGCGTGGGGCTGCTCGTGCTGGTGCGCGCCAACCGCCACTGGCGCCAGAACCTCGCCATCGTCGCCGGCCTCTACGTCACGGGCGTGATCTGGGGCCTCATCGCCACCGGCCTGGGCGTGACGTTCTAGCCATCTGGGAATCGGCGGCTGCCCGCGGGGGGGCGCCCCGCGGGCAGCCGCCCGGCGCGGGCTTCGCCACCTTCGCGGTTTCGCGTGGGGCAGCATCTTGCCTGGCGCTCCCCGTCCTGCGGCGGCGGCCGGCGCTGATCACGGCTGCGTTGCCCCATTGTCCTGCGTGCCAAATGGCGTCGCCGTGCGTTTGTCCACCGCTCCATTGGACGCCTGCGCCACAGCGGGTATAGTGTCCCCAGACGAAAGACGCCCCGGGCCGCCTGCGGCTGCCGGGGCTGCGAGAAAGGAACTCCCCATGGCCACGCTGAACGCCGGAATGACCCGTGACGACGCCTTCGCCCTGCTCCAGGAGCACAACCAGGACGCCTTCCATATCGAGCACGGCGAGACGGTCGAGCAGACCATGCGCTACTTCGCCCGCGAGTACGATCCCGAAAACGAGGAGTTCTGGGGCATCGTGGGCCTGCTCCACGACCTGGACTGGGAGGAGCACGACGACGAGCCTGAGAAGCACACCCTGTACGCAGCGCCGCTCATCGAGGCGGCCGGCGGCACCTCCGAGCTCATCCGCGCCATCCAGTCGCACACCTCCGACTTCAACCCCGACCTGCCCAAGCCGGAGCTGCAGATGGAGAAGATCCTGTTCGCCACCGAGGAGCTGACCGGGCTCATCGGCGCGGCGGTGGTCATGCGCCCGTCGAAGAGCGTCATGGACTTCGAGGTGAAGTCGCTCAAGAAGAAGTTCAAGGACAAGCGCTTCGCCGCCGGCGTCGACCGCGAGGTCATCCGCAGTGGCGCTGCGATGCTCGGCTGGGAGCTCGACGAGCTGTTCGCCCGCACCATCGAGGCCATGCAGTCCTTCGCACCCGACCGCGACACCTTCGTCCCGGCTGAGTAGGGCTCACCGCCACATTTTTCCTATTTCGTGGCACAGATCGTCAGTTTGGTACGGCGCCTCGGGTTATCGGGGCGCCTTTTTTGCGCTTTTTCGCCTCCGGGGGCTCCGAAAACGCCGATTTCGACCCTCGTAGCCGTTACGGACCGTACCGAACTCGGGTTTAGTGCCACATTTCGCGGTTAGAGTGGCAGTAAGGTGCGATTTGGCATGCCTGACGTGGCGCGGATGCACAGAATCGCGTGGTGCGGCGGGAAGGCGCGAAGGCCTGGAGCTGCGATGGCCGCTGGGGGGGCGCTTTACCCCGCCAACTCGCAGATAACCGCCATTTCGCGGCGAAAAAGTGGCAGCGGCGGCTCCGGCCGGGACGATTCCGGCAGCGGTGGCTCCGGCTGGGACGGTTTCGACGGGCGCCGCCGAAACCGTCCCAGCCGCCTTCCCCAAGGCTCTGACGTCATCGCGTCGACAGCCCGGGCCGGGTGCTGCCCCCCCGCTGCGCCACGCGCCCGCCGCGCAACGCGCTTTCGTCCTCCCCGTCGCGCCCTCGCGCGCTACTGCCGGGCGCCGTCCTTGGCGATGAGCACCGTCACGGGTGACTCCTTCGTCACCGCGTAGCTCACCGAGCCGAGGTAGCCCTTGACGCCGCCCTGGCCGCGGCTGCCCATGACGATGAGGTCGCAGCCCTCCTCGATGGCGCAGCTGACGATGAGGTCGGCCGGGGAGGTGCCGCGCAGTAGGCGCACCTCGGCTGGGTTGGGCAGCATCTCGGCCACCGCCTCCAGCTCGGCGCGCACCGATGCGGCGTCGTCCATGATGACGGCGTCGATGCCCGCGGCGGCTGCGCCGGAGGAGAACAGGCGCACGACGTGGGCGAGCACCAGCTCGACGGTCGGGTCGGCGCCAGCCACCTGCGCTGCCAGCTCGAGCGCGCGGCGAGACGGGGCCGAGCCGTCGTAGGCCACCAGGATCTTGCGCGTCCACATGGGCAGGTCCTCTCTCTTGGGTGTCGATGGGCCTATTGTAGTACGCCGGCGCCCGTTCGGCGCGTGGATCTGCCGCGTGCCGCGAAGGCGTTGCCAGGGGAGCGCGGACGCCTAGGTTGCCGTTGACCCGCCCCGGCTTCACGGCTAGAATGAACCCTCGTGTAAAGGAGCCGGGCCGTTAGCTCAGCTGGCAGAGCAGGGGACTTTTAATCCCAAGGTCGCGGGTTCGATTCCCTCACGGCCCACCATCCCTTTGCACGCACCGTTGTCGCTGGGGTATCGTCCAACGGCAGGACTCTGGTTTTTGGTACCAGCTACCTAGGTTCGAATCCTAGTACCCCAGCCAATGCGCCTCGCCGCCCTGCGGCGTCGGGCCGTGCGGCGCACGCGGGGCGTTTGCCCCCGATCGCCCGTTGCGCTACAATGCGTCTACCACAGCCGACAAGGCGGCTGCGCCTCCCGTGGGGAAGGCGCGAGTACCTGGCGGTTGCGCCTCTCGCGCGACAACCGCGCGGCTTCGAGCCGCAGGCCTGACAAGCAGGTCGAAGCGAACCAGCACCGCCGGTTGTTGGTTTTGCGCGCTTATTTCGTTTTCTCCTTGCAACCTTGCAAAACAGTGGTAATATCTCACGTTGCTGTTTTAAGACCATTTGCTTGGAGGAGCACCTTTGGCTAAAGAAGACGTAATCGAGCTCGAGGGCACCGTGCTCGAGGCTCTGCCCAACGCGATGTTCCGCGTGGAACTCGAGAACGGGCACAAGATCCTGGCCCACATTTCCGGCAAGATGCGCATGCACTACATCAAGATCCTGCCGGGCGACAAGGTGACGGTCGAGCTTTCCGTCTACGACCTGAACCGCGGCCGCATCACCTACCGCTTCAAGTAGGGCGCGACCAGGGGCCGGCGGCCGTCGTGCCGTGGCGCTCCGCTTCCTCGGACGCTTCCGCCGCCTCTGCGGCCGAAGGCGTCCTCTTCTGCGCTCTGCGCATGTCCCGGGCCGCCGGGACGCGGCGCGCGGGTGTACCTGTTGGAAAGCAATCGTCTGCGGCTGGACGTGAACGATAGATGGAATCCGCATAACCGAAAGGAAAGTGATATGAAGGTACGTCCTTCGGTCAAGAAAATGTGCGACAAGTGCAAGATCATCCGACGCCATGGCAAGGTGCTCGTCATCTGCGAGAACCCGCGCCATAAGCAGCGTCAGGGCTAGGAAGAAAGGAACGGACAAGAACATGGCACGTCTCATCGGTGTCGATCTTCCTCGCAACAAGCGCATTGAGATCGCCTTGACCTACATCTACGGCATTGGCCTGACCACCTCTAAGAAGATCCTTGCCGAAACCGGCATCGATCCCGACACCCGCACCGACGACCTCACCGAGGAGGAGCTCGTCAAGCTGCGTGACTACATCCAGGCAAACCTCACGGTTGAGGGCGACCTGCGTCGTGACGTCACCCAGAACGTCAAGCGCCTCATGGAGATCGGCTGCTACCGCGGCCTGCGCCATCGCAAGGGCCTGCCCACGCGCGGCCAGCGCACCCACACGAATGCCCGTACCCGCAAGGGTCCGCGCAAGCAAATCGGCGGCAAGAAGAAGTAGTGAGGTAGCGAACAGTGGCTAAGAAAAACGTACGTACGCGCATCAAGCGTTCCGAGCGTAAGAACATCGCCGTGGGCGCCGCCCACATCAAGTCTACGTTCAACAACACGATCGTGAGCATCACCGATCCCCAGGGCAATGTGATCTCCTGGCAGTCTGCGGGCACCGTGGGCTTCAAGGGCTCGCGCAAGTCCACGCCGTTCGCCGCGCAGATGGCCGCCGAGGCCGCTGCCAAGACGGCGATGGAGCACGGCCTGCGCAAGGTCTCCGTGTTCGTGAAGGGCCCCGGCTCCGGCCGCGAGACGGCCATCCGCTCGCTGCAGGCCGCCGGCCTCGAGATCGCCAGCATTCAGGATTGCACCCCCATCCCGCACAACGGCTGCCGCCCCAAGAAGCGCCGCCGCGTGTAACTGAAAGGATCGATAGATATGGCTCGTTATACTGGAGCGGACTGCCGGCTGTGCCGCCGCGAGGGGGCGAAGCTCTTCCTCAAGGGCGACCGCTGCTACACCGAGAAGTGCGCCATGGAGCGCCGCGCCTACGCCCCCGGCGAGGCTGGCAAGAAGCGCGTGAAGGAAAGCGAATACCGCACCCAGCTGCGTGAGAAGCAGAAGACCAAGCGCATCTACGGCGTGCTGGAGAAGCAGTTCCACCACTACTACGACATGGCTAACCGCCAGCAGGGCGTCACCGGCGAGAACCTGCTGCGCATCCTGGAGAGCCGCCTGGACAACGTCGTCTACCGCCTGGGCTTCGCCAAGTCCCGCGCGGAGGCCCGCCAGCAGGTCCGCCATGGTCACATCCAGGTCAACGGCCGCCGCGTGGACATCCCGTCCTTCCGCGTGCGCCCCGGCGACCTCGTCGCCGTGGCCCCCAAGGCCCGCGACATGCTCGTCATCAAGAGCGCTCTCATCTCCAACGAGCGCGTGCAGGTTCCGGCCTGGCTCGAGGTTGACATCGAGAAGCTTCAGGGCAGCGTGCTTGCCCTTCCGCAGCGCGATCAAATCGATTCCGACATTCGCGAACAGCTCATCGTCGAACTTTACTCGAAATAATCGCGGCATAGTAAGGAGGCTGTCACAACATGACGGAGTTCATGAGGCCGACTGTTACAACGGAAGAAGTCAACGACACGGTCGCTCGCTACATCGTCGAGCCGCTCGAGCGAGGCTACGGCAACACGCTGGGCAACTCCATGCGCCGCGTGCTGCTGTCCTCCCTGGACGGCGCGAAGGCTACCGCGATTCAGATCGAGGGCGTGCAGCATGAGTTCACGACCGCCGAGGGTGTCATCGAGGACATCACCGACATCGTGCTGAACGTCAAGGGTCTGGTGTTCTCGGCCCTGAGCGAGGACGTCGAGGAGGCCACCGCCCATGTGTCGGCGGAGGGCCCCTGCACCGTCACGGGCGCCGACCTCGAGGTTCCCACTGAGTTTACGCTGGTCAACCCCGAGCACGTCATCGCTACGGTGGCGGACGGCGGCCAGCTGGACATGACCATTCGCATCGGCATCGGCCGCGGCTACGTGTCGGCCGAGCGCAACAAGCGCACCGAGGACCCCATCGGCATCATCCACGTCGACTCGCTGTTCTCGCCCGTGCGCCGCTGCACGATGAACGTGACCGACACCCGCGTCGGCCAGCGTACCGACTATGACAAGCTGGTGCTTGAGGTGGAGACCGACGGCAGCATCAAGCCCACCGAGGCCGTGTGCCGCGCCGCCAACATCATCAACCAGTACATGGGCGCCTTCCTGAGCCTGTCCGAGACCGGCGAGGAGGAAGAGGGCGAGGTTCCCTCCATCTTCGCTCCGGAGGGCCAGGAGTCCAACGCCGAGCTCGACAAGCAGATCGAGGATCTGGACCTGTCCGTCCGCTCCTACAACTGCCTGAAGCGCGCCGGCATCCACTCGGTGCGCCAGCTGGTCGAGTTCTCCGAGAACGACCTGCTGAACATCAGAAACTTTGGCGCGAAGTCCATCGAGGAAGTGAAGGACAAGCTCATTTCCATGGACCTCAACTTGAAGCTTTAGGAGACTTGAGATCATGAGACACTACAAGAAGGGGCGCAAGCTGGGCACCGACTGGAGCCACACCAAGGCCATGAAGCGCAGCCTGGTTTCCGCCCTGTTCCTCAACGACCGCATCAAGACGGTCGAGGCCCGCGCCAAGGAGATTCGTCCTGACGTGGACAAGGTCATCACCTGGGCCAAGCGCGGCGACCTGCACTCCCGCCGTCTGGCCATCGCCTACCTCAACGACAAGGAGCTCGTCCGCGAGATCTTCGAGAAGGTTGAGCAGGGCATGTTCAAGGATCGTCCCGGCGGCTACACCCGCATCATGAAGCTGGGCAACCGCAAGGGCGACAACGCCCCCATGGTGATCATGGAGCTCGTCACCGAGCCCGTAGCCGCTAAGAAGGCCGATGAGAAGCCGGCGAAGAAGGCCGCCAAGAAGGCCGCGCCGAAGAAGGTCGCCAAGAGCGAGGAGCTCGCCGAGGACCTGGGCTTCGAGCAGGACGGCACCGCCGAGCAGCTCGAGGCTGTCGACGCCGCCGCCGAGGAGAAGGCCGCTGAGGTCGTCGAGGAGGCCAAGGCTGAGGCTGAGGAGGCTGAGGCCGCCGCTGCCGAGGACGCTGAGGCCGCCAAGGCCGAGGAGGAGAAAGCCGACGCCAAGGCCTAGCCTGACGTTCTCCTTCGTCGGACCTGTCTTTGCCTTCGGGTGAGGAATCCATCTATCAGCGAGGGGCCGTGCCGCAGGGCACGGCCCCTCGTGCGTTTTGGGGGAGGGTGGCGCGCCGGGCCCGAGGCCCCCCGCCTCAGGCGTCCCCGGCGAGCGCGCGGAGGGGCTCGTAGGCGGCGACAAGCTCGGCGAGACCCATGCGGGCGTTGGCGGCGCTCGTGGAGGGGAGCGCGAGGTGGGCCAGCGCGGGCCAGCGGGGCGCGTCATAGCGCCGGTAGAGCTCGGCTGCCTTGGCGCCCGTGGTGACGACGGCGGCGATGGGGGCGGCATCCAGCACCTGCGCCAGGTCGTTGGGGCGCGCGTTGCGGATGCTCGCGTCGGACGCCCCGGCGATATCGCATGACGCCAGCACGTCCCAGAGCGCGAGGTGACGCTCCCGGCAGAATGCGGCGCGCTCATCGGTGCCCTGGGGCACCGGCGCGTCCCACAGGGCCGCCAGAACGCGCCAGAAGCGGTTCTGCGGATGCCCGTAGTAAAACCCGACCTCCCGCGATTTAGGCGAGGGCATCGTCCCCAACACGAGCACGCGTGAGGCCCCATCGAATACGGGCTCGAGCGGATGGACGATATGCGCGGACTCAATGGTCATGGCCCCAGTCTAGCGCAACCCGCGCTCCGCCATCGCTGACGCCCTCCGTGGCGGCGCTCTCGTGGCCCTTGCATGGGAAAAGCCCCCTTTGTAAACGGCCGTTTACGCCGCCTGTCCCTTCCCGTGGTAGCTTCGGGATCCGAAGCGCCAAGTAATAACGTTTGACGTTATTAACGCGAGGCGTTACGCTATGATCGTATCGTACAAAGATGCTGACACGCGGCAGCTTGCCGAGGGACGGCGGGTGAGGCGGTTCGTGGCCTTCGAACGCGTCGCCCTGCGGAAGCTGCGCCAGCTGCAGATCGCCGGCTCGCTGCAAGATCTTCGCGTTCCGCCGGGCAACCTGCTCGAGAAGCTTCGGGGCGACCGCGAGGGGCAGTGGAGCATTCGCGTGAACGATCAGTACCGCATCTGCTTCACATGGACGGATGCCGGACCTGCGGAGGTTGAGATCGTTGACTACCACTGACGCTTCCCCGCGAGGGACTGTGAAGCCGGTTACCCCCGGCGAGCTTCTGCGGGACGAGTTCCTGGAACCCCTCGGCATCAGCCAGTACCGCCTGGCCAAGGAGATAGGCGTTCCGGCCCAGCGCATCGGCCAGATCGTGCTCGGACGCCGGCGCATCACCGCTGATACCGATTTGCGGCTCTGCCGGTTCTTCGGGCTCACCGACGGCTACTGGCTGCGGGCCCAGACGGCCTACGACATCGACATGGCACGGCGTGACCTCGGCGCTGAGCTCAAGCGCATCAAGCCGTGGGGCGGGGCGGCCTGCCTGTAGCCGCAGGGCGCTTGCGGGCCTTGGCGGCGGGCGCGGCGCGCAGTCGGCGCTGGCGCCGGTTTCCCTCGCGGAACCGCAGCGTTACCGTTGGCTAACGGGGCGAAGCTCCTTCCTGCGACACAGAGCGGCCTCTCTACAATGCAGCTAGGAGCAGCTGGCAGAAGGCGCACTGCGAACCCGGCGTGCTGGACGCCATGTCGTACGCCGAGCGTTTTCGAACCTGAGATTAACAGCTCACCGCGTTTTTGCCGCCGCGCCCGAAGGCAGCCACAGCGAAAGGAGCCGCACCATGAACGACAAGACGATTTCAGAGTTCGCCGCCTCTGAGGCAGCGAAGACCGAGGATGCCATCAAGGACCTCGAGCGCATCGAGGAAGAGGTCATCGCCGAGGCCGAGGCCTCTGTGGATGACTACGACGCGATGGCCCACGAGGGCGCTGCGGCGGCGGCCGCCGAGACCGCGTTCGACTTCGACCAGGCGGAGATCAACACCGAGATGCTCGCCGGCGAGCTCGCGGAGGACGCGAAGTAGGTCACGGCACGTTCAAGACACGGCTCCGGCCCGCGCCTTGTCAGAGCGGGCGAGACGAGGCGCCTCCCGCTGTCGCGGGAGGCGCCTTTGCGTCTGCGTGCGGGGCAGGTTTTGGGGGCGCCTGGCGGCCGCCTTGCGTGCGGGCCCTCGCCCTGGGAGGGGCGAATCGCATCGAGGTGGACAAAAAGTTGCGATCGCGCATTCGGGTGGACAGAAAGCGCCGATGTCACCATTCTGGAGGTCTCGTTTTCGGCTCGTTAGAATGCGGGAATTGGATTTTCCAGGTCAGGGGCATGCCATCTTGCGTGGTGGGCAGAAGAGCGCATTTGAGGCATGGTGATGTCGGCGCTCTCCATCATGGCAACGATCCTTCCGCGAGAAGCCTCTGCCCCCCCGCGCGGGGTCGCCTGCGTGCGGGGGCTGTTCGCGGCGCTTGCGGCTGAGGCAGTCGCTAGCGTGGTAGTGCCGCAAGCGCGGTAGGCCGCTGAGCGGCCGCGACGTGCGGGGGGGGCGTGCGCGGACGAGAAGGGTTGTTCGCGACAGCTTAGGGGCAGGCTGAGGTTTCGCGGCCCTCTCCTGCAAATTCGCACGGTTATGCACTCGGGTCACGACTTGGGGGTCGGTTCGGAAGACGACGCGTCGGCGTAGGCCCAGGTGGCTGGGAGTCGTGGCGCCGCAGGACGGGCTCAGGCCTCCGCTAGTGGGTGCAAAACCGTGCGAATTTGCAGAAACCCGCCGCGAACGCGAGGTCGCCTCTGCTGCGGCGGCCGGAAGGGCAGGAGGCTCGCCGGAAAGAGGGGGCCTGCGGGGCGCGAGGCGCGCAGGATGGCCCATACTGGTAGCATGCGCCTCACTACATCGACTTACCTACCGGGCGACTCGCCCGTGCACCGCCTGGACGCCCGTGTGAAGGTGATCTTGCTGGCGGCTTACTCCGTTGCGCTCTTCGCGGCGGGCGCGTGGACAGGCCTCGAGCTCGCCGTGCTGCTCCTGGGCGCCGTACTGGCCGCGAGCGGCCTGCCGTGGGGCCGCGTGCTGGCCATGGCCGCGCCCGTCTACGTCATCGCCGCCTTCGCGGTAGCCTTCAACGCGCTCTCGGGCGGCTTGGGCGCTCCGACGGCGGGGGAGAGCGCGCTCGCGTCAGCGCTGGCGGCTCTCTCGCCGTCGGCGGGCTTGGGCCGCGGGTTGTTCTTCGGCCTGCGTATCGTGCTTCTGGCGTGGGGGAGCCTGCTGGTCAGCTATACGTCCACCTCCACCGAGCTCACCGACGCGCTGCGGGGGTTTCTCGCGCCGCTGCGTCCCTTGCGCGTGCCCGTGGATGACGCGGCCACCGCGCTGGCGTTGGCCGTGCGCTTCATCCCCCTGACGGCGGAGGAGCTCGGCCGGGTGCGCGACGCGCAGTGGTCGCGCGGCAGCGCGCTCGACGGCAGCCTGGCGGCGCGGCTGAAGGCGGCCTCGTCGATGATGATCCCGCTGTTCGTGGGGCTGTTTCGCCGGGCTGACGCGCTGGCGTTGGCCATGGACGCCCGCTGCTACGGCGCGCCGGGCTCGCGCACGTCGCTGTCGGCTCGGCGCCTGGGCGTCGCAGATGTCGCGGCGCTGGTCGTCGGCGTGGCGCTCTGCGTGGTGATGGCGACCGTCTAGCGCCGACTCGGCCCGACGGCGGCCTTGGCGGCTCGGTTGAGGGCGTGGGGCGATGGGGGTTCCTGCCGATCGGGGGGGGTGCTCGTGCGAACGCCCCCCCCGATCGGTCTCGGTCGCATGCCCCGGGTGCCAGCCAGCCCTGTCCTCGCCGGCCCCGGACGCCAGCGAGTCAGCCTGCCCCGCCTACGCCGGCCCCGGGCGCCAGCGCGCTCGCACGTCAACCCCGGCCCCGGTCGCGCTCCCGCCTTCGGCGCCAGCGCCGCCTCCGCCGTCGAGCGCGCGCCAGTCCGTGGCGCCTCATCCGGCACGCCGCGGTCGCGCGCTCGCCGTAGCGGCGTTACTCGCCCTTGGGGTCGGGCATCTGGTCGTCGGACTCGTAGTGCTCCAGCAGGTAGCGCAGCTCCTCGGAGGTATGGACGCCCAGCTTCTTGAAGATGGAGTACTTGTGCGCCTTGGCCGTTGCCTGGGCGATGCCCAGGGCGTTGGCGATGTAGGTGGGGTTGCGCTCGTTGGCCAGGAAGCGGAGGATGTGCGCCTCGCGCTCGGTCAGGTCGAAGCGGCGCTCAAGCGCGAGGATCGACTTCTTGCGGCGCCCGGGCAGGTTGCCGTCGATAACATCGTAGAGCGGCGTTCCCGAGCGGGAGTACTCGATGTCGTCGAGGGAGTCGATGAGGGCTACCAGCAGCTGGGCGACCTCCTCCTTGCTCTTGTCGCCGAGCAGGTATCCGGGAATGGCTCCGTAGAGCATAGCAGCGTTCTCGAGCACTTTATTCTCATCCATGTTCATTGGCTTACTTCCAAGCATTAGCTAATACCCTTTGGTAGGAAGTATAGCGAAAGATGGGAGGGAGGGGGTGGAAAAGGGGCCGGCGGGACGCAGGAGGCCGACAGGGTGCGCAGGGGGGGGGCGGGGACGCGAGCGTTCCGCTCTCGCGCCACGGGACGCGTCGACTCCCGGCGAGGCGTCGACGCGTCCCCCCCCGGGGGGACGATGACAAAAAAGGCGCCCAGCCGGAGCCGGGCGCCTTTCTGGCGGAAGCTGCGGGGGTTACCGCGGCATGAAGGCGGTCACCTTCGGGCCGCGCTCGGCCATGACCTTGCCAACCTCTTCCACGGGGACGAGCTCCATGCAGGAGGCCAGGCAGTGGTGCACGCACGCGGGCTTCTTGCCCTCGGCGACACGCGCCTCGCACAGGTCGCACAGGTCAGAGGGCACGGGCAGGTAGTCCCAGAGCCACTTGTCCTGCATCTTCACCGGGCCGAGCTCGGTGAGCTTGATGCCCCACTCCTCCAGCGGAATGTCGTGCTCCTTGCGGCAGGACACCTCGCAGACGTGGCAGCCCGTGCAGTACTTGTAGTCGATCAGCAGCGCATACTGGCTCATCTTAGGCCTCCTTGGTCGCTACGTAGCTAGCAGGGTCGGTCCCGATGGCGCCCTCGGGGCTGTCGGGATCAAGGGTGCCCAGAGCATCAAGGCCGTCCACCTTGTAGATGCGGCAGGCGACGTTCTTGAACGGAGCGCCGAAGCCGATGCGGCCGATGGCCTGATGGGGGATGAGGCTGTTGATGTTGGACTTCCACACGCCGTTGAGGTTGGGGGCCTCCGGATCCTGCTCGGGGTACCACCAGCCGTGCTGGGCGTGGATGACGCGCGGGTCGACCGTGGGCGTGATCTGGGCCTTCTCGATGGCCTTGCCCAGCGGGTTCTCGATGCACACCCAGTCGCCGTCCTTGATGCCGTACTTCTCGGCGGTCTCCGGGTTGATCTGCACGAGCGGGTCGGGCATGATGGCGCGCAGCGAGGGCACCTGGCGATGCTCGGAGTGGAACGAGGTGGTCTCGCGACCGCCGGTGGTCAGCACCAGCGGGTAGTCGCGGGCCAGGTCCTCACGGCCCGGGGTGTAGGGCGTGAGCTTGTTCTCCTCGAAGTAGGGCAGCGGATCCTCGCCCCAGTCGGCATAGAGGCTCGAGCAGAGCTCGACCAGGCCGGTGGGGGTGTTGAAGCCGGGCTCGCCGTCGGGGCGGAGCAGGCCCTTCTCGTACTTCTTGTACTCGAACGGCATCTGCAGCCAGCCGTCCTCCTGAAGGTCCTCGAAGGTCATGTCCACGCCGCCGTTGTGCAGCTGCTCGGTGAAGAAGTCAGCCACGTTGTCCCACGGCCAGGCGCTCGGGTTGAGGCGCTTGCCCACCATGAAGTCGATCTCGAGGTCGGACTTGCAGTCGCCCACCTCGCACACCTTGTTCATGGCCATGACCATGTGGGTGTTGCGGCCGAAGTGGGGGAGCACCATGCCGTCATGCTCGGCGAAGGTGGTCACGGGGAGGAACAGGTCGCACAGTCCCATGGCGGTCGGGGTGAGGAACACGTCCTGGCAGACGTTGAACTCCATCTTCTCGAGGGCCTTGAACCAGCGCTTGCCCTGGGCGTTGGTGGTGTTGGCCACGCCGTTGGTGGCGTAGAACCACGCCATCTTCAGCGGGTAGGGCTCGTCGGTCTCCAGGGTGTTGAGGATGCAGTCGGGGTGCGCGATGACGTGCGCCGCCTGGAAGCCGCGGTAGTGCTCCAGGTCGGTGATCTGCTTCTCCATCATGCCCGGAGGCAGCTGCTGGGCGCACTCGTAGCGCCACTTGCCCATGAACGACGCCGGGACGGCCAGGGTGACGCCGCCGGGGACGTCCAGGTCGCCGAGGATGGCGGCCAGGATGAGCACCGTGTGGCCGGCCTGCACGCCGTTGGCGTTGGTGTCGATGGCCAGGCCCCACATGAAGGAGGACGGGTGGTTCTCGGCGACGGCGCGAGAGGCCGCGGCGATGGTGTCAGCCGGCACCCAGGTGATCTCCTCCACCTTGTCGAGCGGGTACTGGGCGGCGCGCTCCTTGAGCTCGTCGAAGCCGTAGCACCAGTTCTCGACGAAGTCGTGGTCGTAGAGGTCGTTCTCGATGATGTAGTTGATCATGCCGAGGCCGAGGGCGGCGTCGGTGCCGGGGCGCAGCTGCAGGTGGTACTCAGCGTGCGCGGCGCACCAGGTGACGCGCGGGTCGATCACGATGAACTTCGAGCCGAGCTTCATCAGGTCGATGAGGGCGTGGCCGAAGAAGCCGTCGGGGTTGGAGAACAGCGGGTCCTTGCCCCAGAGCACGATGTACTTGGGCACCTCGTAGCGCGGGTCGTCGTAGCGATCCGGGAAGTAGGCGGCGTAGTCGAGCTCGGGATAGCCGGCGCCCAGGATGAAGTCGGCCACGGAGCAGCGGGGGCCGTAGCAGGAGTCGCCGGACATGGGGAAGCAGGAGTTCGGCGTGCCCAGCGCGGCGTAGGCCAGCGGGGTCTTGTAGAGGGTCGCCTCACGGCCGGTGCCCTGGAAGGCGACGATGGACTCGGCGCCCCAGTTCTCCTTGATCCAGTTGACCTTCTCCTCGATGATGTCGAGCGCCTCGTCCCAGGTGATCGCGACCCACTTGTCCTTGCCGCGGTCTTCCTTGGCGCGCTTGAGCGGGGTCAGGACGCGCTTCTCGTTGTACATGTACTCGGGAAGCGTGAGGCAGCGCACGCACAGGCGTCCCTTGGTGATCGGGTGGTCGGGGTCACCCTCGACGTCCACGACCTTGCCGTCCTTGACGGTCAGGTACATGCCGCATCCCACCGGGTGGTCGCCCGGGGGAGACCACGCGCAGGTACGGCACTTGATGACGCCGTCGCCGCAATCAATGATTCTTTCCGACATAGTCCTCTCCTCTCGTCTTTCTCTCCCTACTGGAACTGCTATGCGAAACGCCCGCCCGAAGGGCAGGCGGTTCTGCTGGGACTACTGCTGCGGAGCGGCAGGGGGCTTCGGCGCTCCGGGGGCCGCGGGCGCGCCGGGCGCAGCCGGGGCGGCGGGGGCGGCAGCGGCGTCCTCGATCCCGTCGGTCGGCTCCTTGCAGAAGGGGCACTTGGACGGGAGCGCGCCGCCGATGCGGTTGATCTTCTTGCCACAGGACGGGCACATGACGGGGGGCAGCTCAGCTTCTGCAGGTCTAAAGCACATGATCTCGCCTTTCTCTCGATCCGTTCATTGCGTTAATACCAAACAGTCTTAAATCCCGTATCAACGCGCTTCTTTAACATAATACGAAATGGTTTAGATTAATAGTACAAATTTGAAAATGGGAATATTCTTTTTTGACAATAATTCACCACCACTTTGCTCTGAAAAGGTGAAAAAATATGCCATTTATCAGGGGTAATTAACATTTACACCTTACCTAATACTTCGATTATTCTCAAAAAGGGAGAAACAAAGATATTGATTAGTTATACGAATTGGTATTACAGTGTGAGCGTCATATAAGCCCGAATTGTTTACGACAGTTTAGTTAAGGAGTTCCCATGTGCTTTAGACCAGCCGCTGTTTCCATGACTAACAAGTGCACCAAGTGCGGCGCCGAGTGCGCCCTCGACCTGACCGTGTGCCCCGAGTGCGGCGCCGAGCTGCCCAAGGTGCCCTCGATGCCCGGCATGCCCGCCGCCCCCGGCGCGGCCCCCGGCGTGCCCGCCGCCCCCGGCGCCCCTGCGGCTCCCGG
>NZ_QWKK01000038.1 GCF_009911695.1 Enterorhabdus sp. P55
GCATTAGGTTAAGTTCGAGAACGCATCGACATCTCACGGATGAAGTGGGCTGTTCAGCTGACTTCGCGAATCAACCCAGAAAAGGGGAGGTCAAAGCCGGAAGCTATTCCTACTCCACCGTCAGCACCGGCAGGTCGGTCTTGCGCATGACGGCCTTGGCGGTGCTGCCTAGGAAGTCGAGGATGCCCCGCTTGGCGTGACGTCCCATGACGATGAGATCGCAGCCATGCCCCTTCGCGAAGGCGGCGATGGCCTCGGCAGCGGCGGGGGCCAGCTCGACATCGCAGGCGATACGGTCGGCGGGGATGCCCTCTAGCATGGCGGCCGCCTCGTGGAGCTCGTCAAGCGCGCGGGCCTGAGCGGCCTTGTCCATCTCCTGGTCGAGCTCGAGGCTCTCCACGTCGGGGCCCATGGTGCCGTCGTAGTACATGCCGGGGTCGACGTCGGCGGGAAAGACGACGGTCAGCAGGCGCAGGCGCACGTTCGCGTCATCGAGGGCGAAGCGCCGCGCCATCTCGAGCGCCGCCTTCGCGTGGTCGGATCCGTCGTGCGCAACCAGGATGTTCGTGAATACCATGGTGGCCTCCCAAGGCTCGTCTGCCGTTGAGGTCATGCTATGCCGCCCGCGCACCCGCGATGCCCTCCGAGGCGAATCGGCACCAACCCGCCGCCGCCCAGCAACCCGTTCGTTGACGAATCGGGTTAGGAAAGCCAGCGGAGCACGGGGCCCCGCCGACGGGGGGGCGGCTGCGCTTAAGCGTCGGCCGCAGGCTCCCCTAGACGAGCATCCACCTAGTAGCTCGGGTGTTTCCCTCGCTTCGCACGACGCCTGCCTCCTCGAGCGATCGAAGGAGGCGGTATATCTTCTTCCCGTCAACGGGCTTCAGGTCTGCGCCCAGCGCCCCCAGGTTCAGCAGCCGCCGACTGACGGCGTCGGTGAGGCCCACGCGCGAGGCGGCCCCTCGGGCCCTCAGCTCGTCGATGATCGTCTGGCGGATGAGGTCGTCAAGCCCCCTCTTGCTGAGGAGACGCGCGGGAGCCTTCGCCTCGGGAGCCGTATCGTGCGAGCTTGGCGACGGGGCTCTCCTTGCGCGAGGCTCAACAAGGCGGAGTCCCCCGCCGTCCCCCTCGATGAATCCGCGCGCCGTGAGATCAGCGCGCTCGTCGGCGTCGAGTGGCAGGCCCTTCTGCGCCTTGTCGAGGGCAAGCACGGTAAGGATGGGGAGATCGGGGTTCGCGAACAGCAGGTGGGTGTACGTCGGGTTGATCTCGTGGTTGGGCAAGTCAACCCGGACGCGCTGAGGATCCGACAGATCGTAGGTCGGCAGCGGCATGTCGCGCTCGCGCGCCTTCTCGCATATCGTTCGAATGCCCATGGCGTTCTGGTCGAGCATTCTCACGCTCAGCATGGCATCCACGAGGAAGGGGTTGCGGTAGAAGGGCGGTTTGTACCCCTGCTCGAGCGCCTTCTCAAGGCTGCCAGGGATGAACCCGCCCTCGTTGAGGAACGAAATTCGGTCAGGGAATTCCTCAATGTTCACCTTGCCACCGCGGTCGTAGGCCTGGTGGGCGATGGCGTTTCCCACCAGTTCGCGCAGGGACCAGTCGTCGTACTCGGTGGTGGTGAGGGGGATGAGCGAGTCGGGGTCTGCGAGAAGCCGAATCTCCTCGTTGCGGATCTTCGCCATCAGGTCGTCGATGCGCAGCAGGAACGGCGGGTCGAAGTGCTGGTAGGTGCGCACGGTGCCGGTGGCCTCGTAGAGAGACCAGGTGATCTTCGGCAGCGAGCCGGCTATGAGCTTGGCGGACTCCGGCTTTCCCAGGAGCAGCAGGGCGGTGTGGGTGATCTTGCCGCGGAAAGTGATGCCGGCCTTGTCGAGCAGCTCGCTGTCGTCGAGCCCGTCGATGATCCCCTCGCGGTCGCCATAGCGTTCGCGCATCTTTTTCCGTGCGATGCTGATGGCCTCGGGGTCGAGGTCGGCCAGGGTCGCCTCCTCGACTACCTGCCTGCTCCAGTCCGCCGGCGGCTGCCGACGGATCTCGTCGATCTTGCTGATGGGAAGGGGGACGAGATCCTCGTCTTCGCGCGCCCAGGCGGCGCCTGCCCACTGGGTGGGAATGCCGCGCGTTGCTGCAGGAATATCAAATACGATAACGCGTTTTCCCTCATGCTCGATTTCGTAGATCTCGCGGAAGGTGATACGGTTGTTGGTGTTCTCGGCGATCTCCTTCTTGAGCTTTTGGAGTCCTTTGCTGGGCATCTGGGCCTCACGACGAAACGAGGTGCCGCAGGTCTTGCCGTCGTTCTGCACGCCAAATACGAGGAAGGCGCTCGAAGCGCCGCGAAGGTTGGCCTCGTTGCTAAGCGCGGAGAAGTACTTCCCCAAGTCCTTTATCCGAAATGAGTCTTTGGCCTCCTTAAGCTCGAGAATCTCATTCTCCGAATGGCGATTGAGCGAATTAAGCAATAATATAAGATCATTTTCATTCATAAAATCGCCTTTCGCGCATTATAAGTAAGACTATTAACAAATTATAAGCCCAAATTGACACGATAAGGGCCCTATATATATAACGAATACAGGGTCCTTATCGCTAACGAATTATTGAACTAATAGACTATCCCGCGCTGGCCACGTCGTCGGTGGTCAGGCCGGCCTTGGCGGCGAGCGCCCGGTAATCCTTGGGCGCGGCGGAGTTGGTAGCGGCGCCGAGCGTGGTGCTCGATGCCTGGGGCTCGGGGATGGTGGCGGACGTGTCCGTGGGGTCGAGGCCCGCGTCGACGCGCTTCATCATGGCGCGCCACTCGTCGAACATGGTTCCCACGTAGCTCACGCCGCCTTGGCTCAGCGAGTAGCTGGGGCAGGCAGCCTGGTACATCACGAGCCCGTTTCCCTGGAACTTGGTGGCCAGGCCGATGAGGTCGGTGACGGAGTAGTCGGTGGTTACGCAGCCGGCCAGCTCGCCGATGAGCCCGGGCAGCTGCGTGGGCGGGGCGTCGAGCACTTGCTGAATGATGGCCATGATGATGAGTCGCTGCGCTTGGGCGCGCCCGAAGTCGCCGCCGGACACGTTGTAGCGCTCGCGTGCGAAGGCCAGCGCCTGCTCGCCGTTGAGCCGCTGCTCGCCGGCGCTGAAGCTCATGCCGCCGTTCCCGGCCTTGAAGCTCTCGGGCACCGTGACGGTGACGCCGCCGAGCAGGTCTACCACATCCTTCAGCTCGTCGAAGTGAACCTCGACGTAATGGCTGATGGGAACGCCGGCGAATTCGGAGATGCAGTCCACGGCCCCGGGCGCGCCGCCGAAGGCGAAGGCGGCGTTGATCTTCTGCGTGCCGTGGCCCTCGATGGTCACCATGGTGTCGCGGGGGATGGAGATGAGGTCGACCACCTTGTTCTTCTGGTCGATGCGGGCGAGCATGGTCACGTCGCTGCGGCTGGCGGTGTCTCCCTTGCGCGCGTCGCTGCCCAGGATGGCCACGTAGTAGGCATCGTCGCCGCGTGTGGGGGCCAGCTTGTCGAGCAGCGCCTGGCGCTCGGCCTCGGTGTTGAACCCGAGCGCGCGGTCGAGCGCGCCGATCCAGAAGGCGAAGGCGCCGCCGCCCACCAGGGCGAGCGCCAGAATCACGCCGAGCACTACCTTCAGCTTCTTGTGCTTCCCGCGCCGCTTGGCGGCTGTGCCGGGCGCCACCATGCCGGCAGCTGGGGCCTGGGCCGCCCCGCCCCGCCGCCTGCCGCGCCCTCCGGCTGGAGGCATGGCGATGGTGCGGCCCGGCTGCTGCCCTCCCGCGCTGCCAACGCCGTCGCCGACGTTCATGCGCACGGTGTGGGCGGACGTGCGGGCGCCGCCTGCGCCGGCGTGGGCGCGTGGGTTGCCGGGCGTGCCGGCGGCCCGTCCGCCGTCGAAGCCGCTGCCGTCGGCGTAGAAGGCGTCGTCGTTGCCCGAGGGCTGGTAGTGGATACCCTGGCCGGTGCGGATGCCCTGGCCTCCGGCGGGAGCGCCCCCGCGCTGCGGGGTATGTCGACGACCTGCTTGGGCGTTGTGTCTGGGATTGTTGCTCGCCATAGCGTTCGGCGCGGGGCGCCTTGCCTCCTCGATGGGTCGGGCGCGCCTAGGTCGCGACGCCGTGGATCCGTAGTGGCGCTCGCTCGCCGGCGTGCGCTCGGCCGCGCGTCCCCCGACGTCGCTGGCCTCTCGTCATCCCCATCCTACCACGCTCGCCCCGATCCCACGCCATTTCCACGTTGAAGCCAGCCCGTCTGCATGAGGGGTTTTCGCGGGAGGTGACCCATGTATAATACAATTCGTAATACAATATGTATGACAAATGGTATTACTTTGCGAATGGAAGGGGGAGCCATGCGGCATAGCGACATTTCCTCTGCGATAGGCGCTCAACGCCGGGTGCCGGTTTCTCTGCGCGTTCCTGCGGATCTGGCGGACGAGGTGGATGGCTTCGCGCGGGAGCACGGCGTGCGAAAAACCGATGCCTACCTCTTCCTTATCAAGAAGGGTCTGCAGCGTGGCGGCGACGAGGGCGGGTGCGAAGGCGCGGATGCGCGCGTTGGCGAGTACCGGGCCCTTCTCGATGACTTATCGGCGCTTCTCCAGGCGCCCGTTTCGGCGGCGCGGGAGGCGCAGAAGGTGAGGGAGGCGGTTGCCGAGGCCGCGTCACTCTTCCCGGCTATCGAGCGTGCCTACCTCTTCGGTTCGTTCGCACGTGGGTCGCAAACGGCGGGGAGTGATGTCGATGTGCGTCTTGTGATTGACCGGGGGGAGGGGTTCACCCTCCGCGAGCTGAGTCACTTTGCGAAGATCGTGCAGCAGGAGACGGGGAGGGAATGCGACGTAGTGTCGGCCGCCGATGTGGCGAACGAAGCGCTTGCAGCAGCTATCGACCGAGAGAAGGTGCTCGTATATGAGCGCAAAACCGACTGACCTTGCACGTATCCAGGAGATTTACGATGTTATCGTCCAGACGCAGCGCCAGCTTGGAGCCTTGTCATTTGATAAGGCGCGTTTTCTTCATCCGGGGAATGATCAGGATGAGGTGCTGGCCGAGGGATTCATGAATCGGGTTCTTCGCGTGACGGAGGAGGTCGGGCGCCTGGATGACGAACTGGCGAGCTCGTATGGGTTCAACACCGCAGGCGCGTCGGGGGTTCGCAATCGTCTGGCGCATGCCTACGGAGATGTTGACGCGGAGATAATATGGGCGGTCATCGAGCGTGAGTTCGATGCGCTGCTGAGCTCGTGCCGCCGGTATTGCGATGATGTCGGGGTTGACCTCGAATAGCCTTCGAAGTTGTGCCGAAACGGGGGATAGGGTAGCATCCTTGGTAAGGGAGGGTCGTTGAGCAGGGGAGACGGCTGAATCGAGAGGGGATCCCATGGTTCTTCTCGGCGCGCCGCGGGGCGGTGATGACGTGCGCTTGGGGCGCTTTGTAAAGACGCGTTTACGTATTGCGGCGCTGGTTGTTGCGGCTGGCCTGCTGGCGCTCGGCGGATGCGCGGCGGGCGGAGATTCGGGGGAGTCCGGTGGTGCCGCGCCGGAGCCGCGCGTCGAGCGCGCGGTGGAGGTGGCAGAGGAGGTCGAGGCCCCTGCGAGCGACGCGCCCTCCGGCGTAGACGCGGGCGAGGGCGCCGCAGATTCGTCCGCGCCCCTCGCCGGCACGGGCGACGCCGCTTCCGCGCCTGCCCCTGATGCGTCGCTTCTCAAGGTGCGCTTCATCGACGTTGGGCAGGGCGACTGCGCGCTCATCAGCTGCGACAACCAGTGGCTGCTCATCGACGCGGGGCCTCCCCAGGCGTCGTCAACCGTCTATTCCGTGCTGCGGCGCCTCGGCGTCGCGCGGCTCGACTACCTCGTGTCCACCCACCCCGACGCCGACCACGCCGGCGGCATCTCCGGCGCGCTCGAGGCAGCCGCCTGCGGCACCTTCTACAGCCCCACTGCCGAATCGGACACGCGCACCTGGCGCAGCCTTTGCGAGCGGCTCGGTCGCCAGGGCGTTCCCATCACCATCCCCGCACCGGGCGACAGCTTCAGCCTGGGCGCGGCGCGCGTCACCTTCCTCGGGCCCGTGCATCCAGCGTCAGATGACAACAACAACTCGCTTGTGCTGCGCATCGACCACGGCGACGACTCGTTCCTCTTCACCGGCGATGCCGAGCACGAGGAGGAGTCCGACCTGCTCTCCTCCGGTGCCAACCTGCGCGCCGATGTACTGAAAGTAGGACACCATGGCTCGGCTGGTGCCTCGTCGCCCGCCTTCTTGGCGGCCGTCGCCCCGCAGCATGCGGTCATATCGGTGGGAGGCAACTCCTATGGGCATCCGACCGACGAGGTGCTTAGGCGCCTGACAGCCCAGGGAGCGAGCGTTCTGCGTACCGACCAGGGCGGTGACATCTTGGCCGTCTCCGCTGGCGACGGCATAGTCCTTACGACGAAGGGAGCGATCGATGAGTAGGAAGCGCAACGCGCGGCTACCGGCCTCCATCTTCGGGAAGGGGGCGCCCGCCGTCCGCCGGCCCCTGTCGGCCGTCGCGCTGGCGCTCGTGCTGTGCGTGGGGGCGGCCTGCCTGCCTGGATGCCAGCCGGAGTCTCCTGCCGCTGATGGCGGGAAGCAGAGCCTGGCGCAGACCGGATCAGGCGGGGAGGCCGCGCCTGATCCGCGGCTTACCTTCACGGTGAACCTGGACGACGATGAGTTCCAGGACGTGCCCCTCGTGGTAAAGGTGGAGGGCGAGGGGGCCGACGGCGAGGACTTCTCGCGCCAGTACCGGGCTCTGCCGGGGCATGTCTACGACCTGAGCTGTGATCCGGGCACCTACCGCTTCTCCGTCGAGGCCGACGCGCCCTACGATGACGCGTACCTCTGCGTGCCCACGTCGGCCAGCTGCGTCTATGACGGAGAGGAGGGCCAGGAGGTCGTGCTGGCCGCAAAGGTCGACCGTGAGGCGATGGAGGCCGCAGCTGCAGAGAAGGCCGCCGCCGAGGCCCGGGCTGCCGAGGAGGCGCGTGCTGCCGAGGAGGCCCGCCTTGCGGCGGAGGCCCAGGCTGCGGAGGAGGAGCGCAAGGCCCAGGAGGCTGCGGCTGCAGCTGCGGCGGCAGAGGCCCAGCGCAAGGCCCAGGAGGAAGCCGCGGCAGCGCAGAAGAGCACGCACACGGTCTACGTTACCAATACGGGCGAGAAGTATCACCGCGATGGCTGCCGCCACCTCAGCAAGAGCAAGATCCCCATCGACTATGCCGACGCTCGCGCGAAGGGATACGCTCCCTGCAAGGTCTGTAGCCCCGGCTGATGGCCGTCGGCGTGAGATGGGGTTGTGCGAAACGGCGTCCTAAATTGGCCAAAAATGACGATCTGACGACGCTCGGTGACTCTCATGCCGGGCGTCGTTGCATGTTTGCCCAGGTCGCAAAAGCGGGCAGATCCGCCAAGCGGCAAGGATGCCTGAGGTCGGCGAGTTCTTGTCGTCAAGTCGTCGTTTTTGTCCAATCTGCAGCAGAGCTTTGCGCAAAAAGGTTCGGGTGCCTTTGCGTTCCTGCGGCCATCGGCCTCGGGCCGCCCGCCTCGGCATCTCGGCTTGCGTCGCCTCGCGCTAGTGCGCCGCGGCTCCTTGCGCCTGCGCCTCGGCGTCTTCCACGACCATGCGGTTGCTCGCGTTTCGCGCTCGCGTGCCGTCTTTCGGAATGAGCGGCGCGATGAACGTGCGCGGCGACGGAGGGATCAGCCACGCCAGCGTGGGCTTGAGCACGCGACCCCACAGGCCCACGGCGCGGCCGACCAGCAACGCAGCGATGATGGTGCCCTCGCGCACCTGGTGCAAGCCGCCGAGGGCCGCGAACGAGACCGCCGCTGCTACGGACATCAGCGTGACGTCGATGATCACCTTGCACTTCGGGAAGGGTCGGCCCGATACGTACGACACCACCTGGACGATGGCGTCTGCGGGGCACATCACCAGATCGGGAGCCAGCTGCAGGTTGATGCCCAGCGCGAGTGTGATGATGGAGAGGGCCAGGAACACTGCCTGCAGCGGGTAGCTGTCGGCCGGCACGAACGAGAGCGCCCAAAGCCACGCGTCCACCGCGATGGACAGGACGAGAAACAGGGGCAGCTGCAGCACCTGGATCGGCTTGAACTCGCCACGGAGCAAGACGATCTCCGCCAGCAGGAACAGAAGGTTGAACACGAAGGTCCACGCGCCCATGGTCATCCATTCGGCGCCGTGGGCAGCTGATACGTCAGTAAACACGGCCGGCATCGACGAGATGGCTGCCGTTCCCATGCACGAGTGCTTCGAGAGCGCGATGCCCAGCGCCACCAGGATGGCGCCTGTCGTCATGATCAATATCCGCAGGCAGAAGTTAGCGCGGACGCCGCCAAAGCGCGCGCCCCATGTCGTCTTGAAGTGTCCCATAGCCAGAAGTGTAGCACCAAGCCGCTCTGCCCGATCGGCCCTCACCGGCAGGCGGCATAGGCGCCGCTTGGTCCTGGGGGGCAAACTGCACGGTTTTTGCGACTTTGTGACAGGTGTCCGCGCCAGGCGGCACGCGGTCGGGACGTTTCCGCAGGTCGCGGGAAGGCGTCTCGTGAGGGGCCGCTGCGCGTGGTCGTCGCGAGCGCCGAAATCGGGGCCGGACTGTCGCAAAGTCGCAAAAACCGTGCAGTTTGTCGCATCACGCCGTCGGGAAGGGCGGGATCCGCTGCCTCGGTGGCACCCCGGTCGTCCGAGTCGCCCCGGCGACCCCGGCCCCGGCTACCCCGGCGGCACCTCGGCCCCTGACACCCAGCTGCGCCCCGGCTACCCCGGCCGCCCGACTACCCCGGCCCCGGCTCACCCCCGGCCGCCCGGCGACCCCGCCCGCGTCCGCGCCCGGTTACCGGCCCAGCTCGCTCCCAAGAAGCGCCTCCAGCGCGGTAAGCTCCTCCGCGAGCAGCGCGGCGAGCTCGCGCCAGTAGGGCGTGTGGGCCCGCTCGGCCAGCGAGCGCGCCCATCCCACACCCCAGCGCCTAAGGTGCTCCTCGTGGAAGGCGCGGAGATCCGCGCTCAGGGAGCGCGCCTCCTCCTCGTCCTCGGCGTTAGCGAGGCCATCCAACAAGAAAGCGCAGAAAGCCAGCTCGAAGGCGATGTGATCCTCGGGCTCCCGTCCCGCGCCCGCAATCGCGAGCCCATGGCGCCGGTAGCAGGAGCGCACCTCGAGGGTCTCCCGCTGAAAGAGCAGGTCGTCCTCGCTCATCCAGGCCGACTCCCATGGCGGGCAGAGCGGCTTCTCCGGCCCCTCGAGCAGGTGCTGGAAGTCGCGGGCCGCCTCAGCCGCCTCGGCTTCGGTCGCGGGCTGCCCGAGCAGCGCCGTCATCATCTCCCCGGTGGGCGCCTGGCGCAGCGCCTGGGAGAGGAATCTCAGGTGGGCAACCGCCTCGCGGACCGTGAGGTTGGCATCGTTATCCATGGCGCGTCCTTTCGCCAAAGAGGGGGGGCGCCTCGCCTCGGCGCCCCCGGTTGGCTAATACTGAAGGTTGACGGAGCAGGAGTAGAACAGCGCGCGGGCGAGCAGCAGGGCGATGACCACCAGCGCGCATCCCGCCAGGGACAGCCCGCGCCCCAATCCCTCGGAGCCCGCTCGCCCGGCGATCAGCGCCCCGGCCGCCTGGAGGCCGGCGCCAGCGGCTCCGCAGACGGCCTCGGCCAGCAGCAGGGGCGCCTGGACGCCCGTGGCCAGGGCGATGGACGCCACGCCGGCCGGCCCCTCGGCGCCTGCCAGCCCAAAGCCGAAGGCCGTCGCGAATCCCAGAAGCCCGAGCAGCGCCGCGCCGGCCACGGCAAAGCCGATGGCACGGCCGCGTGCCGCCTCGTCACCCCTCGCAAGGGACAGCGTGACGGTTGACGCCACGGCGCATCCGGCCATGAGGGAGCCGATGATGAGCCCCAGCGGCGTGGCGGGCGTGTTCCAATAGGGGATGGTGGGCAGCAGGTAGGCGTTGCCCGCGCTGGCCAGGAATCCGACGGCCACCACGGCCGAGACGGCCCAGGAGATGGTGACGGCGCTGCCGCTCGCCTTCCAGGCCATCAGGGCGGTGACGGCCATGCACGCGAGGGAGAGGGCTCCCATGAGCACCTCGCGGGAGAGCCACGAGCTGCCCACGTTCAGAAGGGCCGTCGGCGCGCCCAGGATGGAGCCGAGGTGCGCCATCGACGCTGCCAGCCCCGCGGCCAGCACGAGGGCGCAGCCGCCGAAGAAGGCGGCCGCCGGGAAGCGGCGCTCGGATGCGCTCACGTCGCCGCCGGCGTGCTCGATGAGCAGCCGGGCGCCTCCCCCGCAGATGAATGCTCCCACGGAGGCGGCGGTCAGAAACGTGAAGATGAGGAGGGGCCACTCGTAGCTCATCGCAAAGCCTCCTTCGGAGTCGTCAGGTAGTTGGGGTGGGTGAGCGAGGACGGGGGCAGCACCGAGAGGTCGCTCACGGCGTCGGGGTGCTGTCGTCGCAGCTCGTCGATGTCGCCGAAGCGCAGCGCCCGGGTAGAGCAGGCGCCCACGCAGGCGGGCTCCATGCCCTTGTCGAGGAACTTCTCCTTGCACCCGTCGCACTTGCCCATGCGCTTCTCCGCCTCGTCCCAGGAGGGGGCGCCGTAGGGGCATGACCACTCGCACATGCGGCATCCGATGCAGCGGGCGCGGTCCTGGATGACCAGCCCCGTCTCAGGATCCTTGCTGATGGCCCCGGTGGGGCAGTTGGCTGCGCAGGGCGCGTTGTCGCAGTGGTTGCATCCCATCGATACGGTGGCCGCCCACATGTGGGGGAACGTGCCGCCCTCGAAGTCGCGGGCCTCGCGGAAGAACCGCCCGACGGGCAGGTTGTTGACGTCCTTGCACGCCACTTGGCAGCATTTGCAGCCCGTGCATGACGTCATGTCGAAGTAGAAGCCTTTCTGAGCCATTTATCCCACCTCCACGATACGCTGCGGCCACAGGCAGTCGGGATCGAGCGCCTCGCCGTCCCATTTCTCGACGCTGACGTTGCAGCTGTTCCAGGCTTGGATGCCCGATCCGGACTTGAGGGGCCCTACCAGGTAGTTGGCGCAGCCGGCCCGGTCGATGCCCGTCTCCTCGTTTACGTCGACCCAGGTGGCCTCGTCCAGCTTGACCACGCCCGGCATGATGCGCTCGCTCACGTCGGCGCGACGCAGGCAGGAGCCCCAGCGGCTGCGGATGAGGACGGTGTCGCCCTTCTCGATGCCGAGCCGTGCGGCGTCGGCGCTGTTCATCTGGAAGTCGTTGGGGTGCGCCTCGCGCGTCCAGGGAACGTTGTCGAACGAGGAATGCACGGTGCGCAGGCAGTGCAGCGTCACCAGCTGGAAGGGGAACTCGCCCGGCTCCTTCGTCTCCCAGTCGGCCAGCGTGTCCTCGTATCCCTCCGCAGGCACCTCGTACTTGGCGATGGGCGACTTCTTGGTGAAGCCCACCGCGTCGACGAAGTCGACGATGCCCTGGCAGTAGATCTCCAGCTTCCCGGAAGGAGTGGGGCGGGGGTTGGCCACCGGGTCGTCCACGAAGTCCTTCAGCGCGGTGTAGCCGTAGTTGTCGCCCTCGTGGCGCTCCACCCGGCAGAACCCGTCCTCGAGGAACTGCTTGTAGGAGAACGTGCCCTCCTGGGGCTTGCCCTCGACGCCCTCGGGGATGTCGTCGGCCTCCAGGGTGAACAGCGGTGCCTTGGTCACGCCGTCCTCCAGCACCACGGTGGCTCCGCTGATGCGGTTCCATCCCACCTGCTCAAGCGAGAGGGGGTTGATGAGCGCGCGGTCGACGCCCATGCGGGCGGCCAGCTCCTCGTCGATCCACGCGTCGGTGCGCGCCTCGAACAGGGGCTCGCAGATCTGCTGGGCCGACAGCATGGTCTCGCGGTTGGTCTTCGTGTAGAGGAGGGTGTCGCCCGGCTCCTCCCAGCGGGTGCAGGCGGGCAGGACGATGTCGGCGTAGCGGCAGTTCGTGTTCATGTGGTAGCCGCTGGCCACCACGAACTCCACCTTGCGGTGGGCCTCGATGCCGCGCTTGGTCGCCGGGGACTGGTTGAGCGTGGCGCCTCGCCCGATGTGGTTGATCATCTGGATGTTGATGGGGAGCACGCCGCGCGCGCCGGCATGGTACTCGCCGTCGATGACCGCGTCCCAGATCTCGGAGTGGTTGATGCACGTCCAGTCGGAGGTATCGGCCGGGTCGATGGTGTAGTACTCGTAGGGGCTCACCGGGTTCTTGATGGCGGGAACCTTGGTGGCGCCGCCGCTGATGAGCCAAGGGCCGCCCGTGCCTGACCCCACGTTGGAGGTGACCACGTGCCCCACCATGGCGCCGCGCTTGCCCACGTTGCCTGTCATCCATCCCACCGTGAGGAATGCCTGGGCGAACTGGTCGCCGTTGGCGGTGCGGGCTGGCGCGCGACTGCAGGTGAGGGCCATGGGCTTGGTGGTGGCCATCTCGTAGGCGAGGGACTTGATCTGCTCGACGGGCGTCCCGCATATCTCGCTGGCCCACGCGGCGGTCTTCGGCACGCCGTCATAGGTGCCCAGCACGTAGTCCTTGAAGTTGTCCTCGGGGTTCGCGCCGGCAGGCATGTGGTCGGCGTCGAATCCGATGGTGTAGGTGTCGAGGAACGCCTGATCCTGCAGGTTGTTGCTGATCATCTCATGGGCGATGCCCAGCAGGAGGGCGGCGTCGGTGCAGGGGCGCACGGGCACGAACTCATCGGCCAGCACCTTGGCCGAGTCGTGGTAGATGGGGTCGACCACGATGATGCGGGCTCCCCGGCGCTTGGCCTCCAGGAACGTGAGGATGGGGTTTCCCTGGCTCGACCAGACGGGGTTGTGGCCCCAGAGAACGATGAGGTTGGAGTCGTAGTACTCGAAGCGGTCGGAGAGCGTGAGCGCATGGCGTGGCCACCCGCCGCCCACCATCTTCTGCGACGTCCAGTAGAAGCCGCCCGAGGACCAGCACGACCACATGGTGGTCGATCCCCCGATGGCGTTGAAGAAACGCCCGGGGCCGCTGCGCTCCGACGACAGGATGGCCGTGTTGCCGTAGGTGTCCACGATGCGCCTGGTCTCGGCGGCGATGAGGTCGAGCGCCTCGTCCCAGCTGATGCGCACCCACTCGTCGCAGCCGCGAAGGGAGCGGTCACCGCCGCCGGGCTCCCAGTGCTTGCGCTTCACGGGGTACTTCAGACGGTCGGCCCCGAACACGAGCGTGCGCATGGAGCGCCCGCGGTGGCACCCGCGCTGCTGGGGCATGTCGGGCGTGTCGTCGCCGCTCACGTCGGTGCGCTGGTAGAGCACCGTGCCGTCCTTCACGTAGGCCTGGTTGACGCAGTTTCCGCCGCAGTCGAACCAGCACGAGGCGTTGCGCCATTCCCCGCTGGGCTCCTCGGCCTGAGCCTTCAGGGGGCGGAAGGCGCCGAAGCCCGCTTGGGCCGCGCACCCCGCGGCGCCTATCGCCGCGCTCCACTGGAGGAAGCGGCGACGGCTCAGGGGGACGATCTCCCTCGGTGCGTTCCTCTCTTCCACGATTTCCCTCCTTCTCATTCGGTGAACCGCTCTTCGTCTCCGCCCGTCGTGGCGGGGACGCGGCTCCAGCTTCATCCAAGAGGGGAGGTCGGAGGTATCATCACGACATGTGAAAAGGGGAGACCGTGTCATCAGGACGTATGATTTTGAGTTCGCGGGCCTATTTTCGCCCTGCTCCGAAGAGGGTTCGTCGACGTGGCCCCTTACAATACGGAGGGGGAGGCAGGCTCAAGGGGGAGGCAGGACTGACGATGATCCCGGGAGGGAAGTACCGGCACGAGGAATGGCGATGGCGAGAGTTTGCTCTTGCCACGCTGGGCTTCACCTTCTACCGGCTCTATATCTCGATCTTCTTCGTCTCGAACCACGTGCTGCCCCAGCCCCAGGCCACCATGGCGAACAGCGCCTACGATGCGTACAGCTTTCTGCTCGCCTTCCTGGTGGCATCCGTCGCGCTTGTCAGGAGGCCGGCCTTCTTCCGGTCGGATATCGCCGCCGCGCTGGGCGCGGCCTGCATGGCGCTGGGCGCCCTGTCCTACGCGGCCCTCTCCGTGGGCGGCTGGGGGGAGCTGGCCGGGCCGTTTGCCATCTGCGCGAGCGTGGGCGTCGCCCTCATGACCGTTCAGTGGGGCTGTGCGCTGGGGGTGCGCTGGCGCGAGGAGGGGCTGTTCTCGATCATCGCGGGCTTCTTTCTCGCGGCTGTGCTCAACACGGGCGCCGGGCTCTTCGCCCCGGCCTATCAGGTGCTGGCCGCCTTGGCTGGGCCGGCTTCCTGCCTGGCCCTGATGAAGCTGCGCCGCTGCCGGGCGGCCTCGGAAGGCTCGCTCGCGCAGCGGGCGGGCAGTGACATGCGCGCCGGCGGGGCGGAGCGGGTGGAGGCCGGCTTCATCGCTCGGGCGTCCGTGGCGTTCCTGCTGTTTGCCGTGGCGTCGGTGTTCTGTTCGATGCCCATGGAGTTCTCGGTCATCGGTGGCGCGAGCGAGTCGGATCGACTGCTGCTTTTGCTGCGCACCTGCGTGACGGCGGCCGTGTGCCTCGTTGCTTTGGGCCTGGCGGTGCTGCCACGCACCTCGCTGCGCAGCATCTACCGGCTCATCCCGCTGTTCCTGGTCATCGGCGGGCTCTCCGCCTTCCTGCAAGAGCTCTCGCCGCTGGTGGCCTATGCGTGCGCCCTGGTGGGGCGCCTGGGGTTCCAGCTGGTGTTCTGGCTCTTCGCGCCTCGCATCGCCTGCTGCTCTAAGACGCCGGCGGGGCGCGTCTTCGCGGTTGAGTTCGCGCTCTACTGGTTTGGGTACGCCGGGTCGCTCTTCGTCGTGCGGCACCTATGGCCCGATCCCTACCATGTGTCGGTGGACGCCATGGGGAGCATGGTGGTGGCTGCCATCGTCATTTTGCTGGTGTCCTACTTGTTCGTGCTTCCCGAGCACGATCTCCGCGTGGCGACGGGGGAGGCGCTGCCCGATGCCGACGGCGCGTCTGCGCCTGCTTCGGACGGAAGGAGCGCGGCAGGCGCTGTGGCCGATGACGGGGAGCTGGCGGCCATGGCGGAGCGCTACGGGCTCTCCCCACGGGAGACGGAGGTGTTCCTCCTGCTGGCTCGCGGGCGGGACACGGCCTATATCCAGAAGTCCCTCTTCATATCGGCGGGCACGGTGTCGAGTCACCGCCGGCGCATCTACCAGAAGATGGGCGTCCACACCAAGCAGGAGCTGCTCGATCTCGTTGAGGCGGGTGCCGTGTAGCTCGTCGTCGGGTAAACTGCACAGTTTTTGCGACTTTGCGACAAGCCGCGCTCTCGGCGAGCGGGAAGCTCCGACGTATTCCCAGGTCACAGGAGCGGCGGGGCGGCGAGGCCTCTTCGCGGACTCGGGGTGTGCGTGGAAAGGCGCCGGATTAGCGGCGAAATTGTCGCAAAGTCGCAAAAACTGTGCAGTTTGCGGGAGCCGCCCGCCTCCGGCGACCTCCCACGGCCCCGTGATCCCCGCCTGGTTGGGCGACCCCCGCAGCCCGGCGCCCCCCCCCGTGACCCCCGCCGGGCTGGGCGCCCCCGCGCCTCCGCACCCTACGAGTTCAGCACGGCCTCGGCGCTGCGGCTGAAGTAGCCCTCGGGGATGTTAGCGGCCACGAACTCGGCGAACGCGCGGGCCTCGTCCGAGCGTGGCGCCTCGGAGGGCCAGGTCAGCGACACGGGGTACCACATGGTATCGGTGGCCACCTTGAAGCGCACGACGCCGGGCTCGTTGCGGTAGCGGTGCGCGATGCATTCGGGCAGTGTGGCCCAGCCCAGTCCCGCCTTCACGCCCTCCACCATGGCCTCGTGCGTGTCGAAGCAGCCCACCATGTTGTGCTCGCGCAGCGATATGCCGTAGCGCTCGCGGAAGTGGCGATTGCCCACCATATGCCGCCCGGAATGCCACTCGTACACGATCATGGGCCACTTGAGCAGCGTCTCCACCGGCACGGGGTAGATGGCCTGGTTGTAGGGCGGCTTGTCCGGCGCCAGGAACACGAGCTTCTTGTAGCCCAGCACCTCGTTGACGATGCCCGGCTCCATGGGCTGGTTCTCCAGGATGGCGAAGTCCAGCTCGCCGTCCTTCAGCTTCTGCACCAGGTCGGGCTCGTAGCCGGCATCCAGGTGGACGCGGGCGCTCGGCACCTGCTCCACGTACTCGGCCACCAGGCGCGGCAGCAGCGCCACCCCGTCGGCGAAGCTCATGCCGACGGTCAGGCTGGCGGGGAAGTGCTCGTCGATGGCGGCGATCTGCGAGGCCAGCACGCGTTCCATGTCCGCTACGTTCTGGGCGAACTTCACCACCACCTTGCCGGCCTGGGTAAGCGAGATGCCGGACGACGAGCGGTTGATGAGCGACGTGCCGAACTTCTTCTCGATGCTGGCTATCTTCTGGGAGAGTCCGGGGCGCGACATGTAGAGCTGGTCGGCTGCCTGGGACAGGCTCTTGGCCTTCGAGAGAACGAGCAGGACCTCAACGTCGTCGAACAGCATGCTTGCTGCCCCCCCCCCTCATGGATGCAGGGTCGCGATTGACGGGCGCGAGCCAACGCCGCCTGGGCTGTCCGGTGGGCAACGGGGGCGGCTCCTCGGCATTGCGTCGTGCCGGTGGCGCCTGCGTTTGAGTATACCGAGTAGATTAAACACTGCGCGCTTGGAGTTAGTCCAGGTGCCTTTACCGAATCGGTGAAGTTCTTTTTGCCCGAACCTGCAACAAACGCTTACATGTCCGAATTCCTTTGCAACCCCTGCAAGGAAGTCGAACGGGCAATCGGTGACTGACGTAGTAGCAATTACCTCCACCTTCCTATGATCGAGGCACAGGCGATAGGGGGTTGCGTCGCCGAGGGGGCCCACAAGAACCGTCGATCAACTCCCAAGCCTTGAGTGTCACGAAGAGGAAAGACGAGGAGGAATCGATGGACAAACAGGGAATCATCGAGGCCAGCCGGGAGCGTCGCGAAGGTGAGCGCATCTTCTACACGTCCTGCCCGGCGAACGGATGCTGGGACTCCGCATGCGTTCTGAGGTGCCATCTGAAGGAGGGCAAGCTCATTGCCGTCGAGCCCGACGACTCCGTTAACAAGAACGACAGTCGCGAGGACTGCGGCTGGGAGAACATCTGGAAGGGCAACGTTCAGATGCGCCCCTGCGCCATGGGCCATTCCTGGAAGAAGGAGCTCTACGCCGAGACGCGCCTGCTCCATCCGATGAAGCGCGTCGGCAAGAAGGGCCCTGGCAACGGCTACTTCGTGCAGATCAGCTGGGAAGAGGCCCTCGACACCATCGCTGAGAAGATGATCGAGATCAAGGGCAAGTACGGCCCTTACGGCATCTTCCACTCCCAGTACCCCAGCTTCGAGAAGAACGGCTTCCCCCTGGCTCCCTGGTGGGAGGCGGGCTTCGGCGCGTGGGGCGAGCACTCCTGCTCGGGCCATGCGGCTGGCGAGATGTTCCACCTGGGCGTCGACATGCCCAAGTGCGCTCGCGGCGTCGCGGATAACCTGCCGGGCTTCGAGGCCTCGGACATCTTCAACTCCAAGCTCTTCATCATGTGGGGCATGGATCCGGTGGTCGCCTGGTTTGGACCGACGTCCTACTACATGCAGCTGGCCCATGAGTACGGCTGCAAGACCATCGTCATCGACCCGCGCTACACCCAGTCCGCCGAGATCCTCGCCGATCAGTGGATTCCCATTCGCCCCGGCACCGACCTGGCCATGATGCTGGCCGTGGCCCAGGTGCTCTATGAAGAGGATCTCATCGACCACGAGTTCGTCGACGAGTGGGTCGAGAAGGATGGCTTCGAGGAGTGGCGCGCCTACGTCATGGGCGAGGGCGAGGACGGCATCAAGAAGACCCCCGAGTGGGCTGCCCCCATCACCGCCGTGCCGGCTGAGACCATCCGCGAGTTCGCGCGTCTCTACGGCACCGAGAAGCCGGTGCATCTGCAGTACTTCTACTCCTGCGCCAAGCGCCACCTGGGCGACTACAGCGCGGCTGCCGCCATGCTGCTCCAGGCCATGACCGGCAACGTCGCCTGCGCTGGCGGCTGCGAGTCGGGCGCCTGCCTGCCCACCCCCGGCCGCGTGCCCGCGCCTCGCGCCGACTTCGGCCGCAATCCGGGCGACTACACGGTGCCGGTGCTGTTCAACAACAACTGCCTGACCGAGATCCTGGCGTCGCAGAAGGACTACTGGGAGGGCCGCATGAGCGAGGACGAGTTCCGTCATCGCATCGGCTCGCCGACCAACGACAGCCCGCTGCCCAACATCCAGATGATCATCTTCGAGAACAACTACGCCAACAACCACTCGAACGTGAACCGTCGCTTCCAGGGCATGGCCGACACGGAGTTCAACTGGGGCTTCCAGTGGCACGTGAACCAGCCCACCGCCGAGCTCTGCGACATCATCCTGCCGGCGCCGGTGTGGCAGCTCGAGGGCATGGACGAGTACATGTACGGCCATCAGCGCTTCGTGAGCGGCCCGAACGGCATGCGCAACTACTTCACCTTCTGCGCCCGTGGCTGCGACTTCCCCGGCGAGGTCCGCTCCAAGGAGTGGGTGTGGACTGAGATCGCCAAGCGTCTGGGCGATGAGGTCGTCGAGGGCTACAACCCCCGCATGAAGGACGTTCCGGTGGAGAAGTGGGTTGACGCCCAGGAGGCCATCTACAAGGAGGCCTTCGAGAAGTGGGCCGACAACGAGACCGTCATGGCCTACCTCGGCTACGAGAAGCGCCCCACCTGGGAGGAGTTCAACGCGAATCCGGTCGTCCGCACCGAGATCGACGTGCCGTACTATCCCTTCAAGAACGTCATGGAACGTGGCGACAGCCCGTTCCTCACGCCGTCGGGCAAGGTCGAGTTCGTGTCCAATTTCGTGAAGAACAACGACATGACCGAGACCCGTTGGCGCGGCCAGTACGAGGCCATGCCGGTGTGGAGCCCGAGCTACGTCGAGGGTGACATCTCCACGGCCTCCAATGACGGCTTCTACAACCCGAAGGTCAAGGACTATCCGCTGTCGCTGGTCACCCCGGTGTCCATCTACCGACAGCACTCCTCCAACGACAACAACCCGTTCATGCGCGAGGACGTCTACCGCCACGGCGTGTGGATCTCCGGCGTGGACGCCCAGGCTCGCGGCATCAAGGACGGCGACGTCTGCCGCGTCTACAGCGATCGCGGCGAGGCCATCCTCACGGCCTACGTGACCAACCGCTGCATGCCCGGCACCGCGGCCATCCACCATGGCGGCTGGTACCAGACCAACGGCGAGACGAGCGAGATGAACGCCTTTGGCCAGGATATGCGCGGTACGCCGAACATCTTCCTCGATGACGGCCACCTGCCCCACATCCTGGGCGCGCTGATCATCGCCGGCCTCATCAACGTTGAGAAGGTGGCCGACGGCGACGCCGAGGGCTACGGCTCCGAGGCCGAGCGCGGCGGCATGCGCGGCGCATCGGTCGCCATTGGCACCCGCGATGCCCTGGCCAAGAAGGACGGCGCCCGCGACGCGGCCGCCACGGCCTAGTGGCGAAGACTTCGAGAGGAGGAAACAGACAATGACCCAGTACGGATTCTTTTTCGACATGAACCGCTGCTACGCCTGCCAGGCCTGCAGCATTGCCTGCAAGGACTGGAACGGCCTTGAGCCCGGCGCCGAGAAGTGGATGACCGTCTACGAGTGGGAGCAGGGCACGTTCCCGAACATCCGCCTGCACGCGCTCGCGTTCCCCTGCGCGCACTGCGAGGATCCCTCGTGCGTGAAGGTGTGCGAGTCGGGCGCCCTCTACAAGGAGGACGAGTTCGGCGCGGTCCTGGTGGACCAGGACAAGTGCACCGGCTGCCGCAAGTGCTACGACGCGTGCCCCTATGGCGCGCCGAAGTTCGCCACTGACGAGCCGACGGCCAAGATGAGCAAGTGCACCATGTGCGTCGACCGCCTGGCCGACGGCCAGCAGCCCCTCTGCACCCTGAGCTGCCCGCTGCGCGCCTTCGACTTCGGCCCGCTCGACCAGCTCATCGAGAAGTACGGCGATGTGCGCTACTGCGAGGGCATGCCCTCCCCGGACGCCACTAAGCCGGCCTATCTCGTCTGGAACCCGCGCGAGAAGAAGCAGCTCATCCCGTACCCGGTGGACGAGGCCATCGCGCTCAACCAGCAGCGCGGCGACCTGGGCACCATGTTCGAGAGCGAGGAGGACCTCACCACCTTCGATGAGGGCACCATCCGCCGCGACAAGCTGCAGATGAAGTTCGACAGCAATGTCGAGCTCATGCGCGCCACCCGTAACGATATGGCGTAAGTCGTCTGACGACGGCCAGGGAGGTGGGGCCGAGGGGCGAAGCGAAGGCTGCGCAGCTTCTGAGCGTAGCCCCTCGGCCCCACCTCCCGTTCCGCGCTAGGCGAGGGACCTGGCGCGGGCACGAGTTCCACCATCTACGTCCACTTGCTGGCTTGGAGGACCCGGAAGTGGGCTTAGGGGAAATCAGCATCAACCTGAAAGGGGAAAAGAAATGGAGTGGATAGGAGTCATCGGCATCGTCGCCGGTCTCGTCTTCTTCGTCATCGCGGCCATGCGCGGCTGGAACGTGCTCATCACGTCCATCGTCACGGCCATCATCATCGCTCTGACTAACGGCATGGACATCATGAACTCCATGGTGGGCGCCGAGAAGTCCTACGTCACCGGCCTGGCCGGGTTCATCCGCGGCAACCTGCTGATCTTCATGGGCGGCGCCATCATGGGCGAGTTCATGGACAAGTCGGGCGCCGCCAAGGCCATCGCCCAGGCCATCATGGCGAAGGTGGGCACCAAGAGCCCGTACTTCGTGCTCCTGGGCATCGCCGCCGTCGGCGCGCTGCTCACCTACGCGGGCATCTCGATGTTCGTCGCCATGTTCGCCCTCATCCCGCTGGCGCGCCCGATGTTCCGCGAGTGCAACATCCCGTGGCACCTGTTCTGCGCCGCGTGGACGCTGGGCGCCTGCTCGTTCACCATGGCCATGATCCCCGGCGTGCCGGCCGTGGCCTGGATCAACGCCGCCAACGGCTGCGGCGTGTCCCTGACCGCCGCCCCCATCATGGGCGTCGTGGGCTCCATCATCGCCATCGTGGTGAGCTGCATCTACATCAAGTTCGCCCTCAAGCGCGCTGAGGCCAAGGGCGAGACCTTCGTGGCCGACGCCGACGACGTGGCCGTCGAGGAGCAGAAGGACCTGCCGAACCTGTTCCTGTCGCTGCTGCCGCTGATCGTGCTGATCGGCGTCATCATCGGCCTTTCCGCCACCGGTATGAAGAACGTCGTCTACATCGGCATGCTGGCCGGCATCATCGCCTCCATCGTGTGCTTCTTCAAGTACGTGCCCTCCGTTCGCGACGCGCTCGGCAAGGGCGCCGTCGCCGGCGTGGGCCCGGCCGTGTTCACCTCCGCTGCCGTGGGCGTGGGCACCGTGGCCGCTGCCTCCGTGGGCTTCACCGTCATCTACGAGGCCATCTTCAACATGCCGGGCGGCACCTACGTCTCCGCCGCCACCATGGCTGCTGCCCTCGGCGGCATCATGGGCTCCGGCTCGGGCGCGGTGGGCATCGTCGCCCAGAACTTCCTGGAGCCCTACCTGGCCACCGGCGTCGATCCCGCGGCCCTCGCGAAGATCATCGCCACCTCCGCCACCATCGGCGGCGCGCTGCCCAACTCGGGCGCCATGTTCGGCATGATGGCCGCCATGGGCCTGAACCACAAGAACTCCTACAAGCACATCGCCGCCATCTCCATCGGCGCCGGCCTGTGCGCCCTCGTGGTCATGATCCTCATGGCTACCGTCGGCATCTACTAGGAGCCACGCACTGCCTGACCGGCCGGGTCGCAGGCGGGGCGTCCTCCAAGCCCCCTGCGGTTCCGGCCGGCCTCTCTCGGGCCCTCGCGGCCCCCGTCCCCTGATCGACTGAGGAGAACCACCATGTGTTTTAGACCTGCTGACACCGGCGCCTCCGCCGGGCCGGCCAAGTGCCCCGAGTGCGGCAAGACCATCCAGGCCATGGGCGGCATCGAGCTGAAGGCCTGCCCGTTCTGCAAGTGCGACTTCACGCCGTACCTCAACGGCTCCACGCCGCTGCCGACCGGCGCCCCGGCTGCCCCGGCCGCGCCGGGCGCCCCCGGCACCCCCAAGGCCCCTGGCGCCCCGGCCGCCCCTGCGG